>NZ_JBNDMQ010000008.1:0-296022 GCF_050436665.1 Paraburkholderia sp. EB58
TCGGGTTTGGCGCGACCCTGGCGTTGCGGCGCACGACGCTCGAGGAGATCGGCGGCTTCGAGGCACTTAAAGACTGTCTTGCCGACGACTACTGGCTGGCCGAACATGCGCGCAAGCTCGGGCTGACTACCGTATTGTCGCCGGTGATGGTGGCCACGGACGTGATCGAGCCGACTTTCACCACACTGTGGCTGCGCGAGATGCGCTGGTTGCGCACGATCCGCTCGGTAAACCCGTTGGGGTTCGCGTTTCTGTTCATAACGTTCACGTCACCGTGGCTGTTAGCCGACACGTTGCTGATTCCCTCGCTCACGGGAGCAGATGTCGCTGCAGCCCATCCTTTTGTCGCGCCTACGGCTTCGATCGGTACCGTTATGGGCGGCATTGCTCGCATTCTTCTGCATGCACGCAGCGCTCGCTCCTCACGCACTTTCTGGCGTGACCTGCCGCTCGTGCCGTTGCGCGACACGCTCTTGGCGCTGCAATGGCTGGGCGCGGTATTCGGCTCCTACGTCGTGTGGCGTGGTGCGCGGATACCGGTCATCAATCGCGTGGCGCAACCACACACGTCGGTCATGGAGATCTCCGATGATCGATGAAGCATCCCTCATTCAGCACCCTGGCGTGCCGTCACGCTGGTGCAACCTCTTTCATTCAAGCGCTTATCGGATTCAACACAGATTATTGGAGCATTCATGAAAACGCTGTTTTTGCAGGCCCCGTCGTATGACGGTTTCGATGGCGGCGCGGGTTCGCGTTATCAGGCGAAGCGCGAGATCCGCTCGTTCTGGTATCCCACGTGGCTCGCGCAGCCGGCGGCACTCGTGCCGGATAGCCGCGTGCTCGATGCACCGGCTGATGGTCTGTCGGTCGAAGCATCGCTAGAGATCGCACAGCAGTATGAGCTCGTCATCATCCACACGAGCACGCCTTCGTTCCCTACGGATGCGATGTTTGCGCAGGACCTCAAGAAGCGCAAACCGTCGGTGATGATCGGCATGGTGGGCGCCAAGGTTGCGGTCGACCCGCACAACTCGCTGACGGCGAGCGAAGCGATCGATTTTGTCTGCCGTGAAGAATTCGATTTCACCTGCCAGGAAGTGGCGGCGGGCAAGCCGCTCGCGCAGATCCAGGGCCTGAGCTATCGCGCGGCGGATGGCTCGATCGAGCACAACGAGGCGCGTCCGATCCTCGAGAACATGGACGAGCTGCCGTTCGTGGCGCCCATCTACAGACGTGACCTCAAGATCGAGAACTACTTCATTGGTTATCTGAAGCATCCGTATGTCTCGATCTACACCGGACGTGGCTGCCGCTCGAAGTGCACGTTCTGCCTATGGCCGCAGACAGTGGGCGGACACCGCTACCGCACGCGCTCGGTGGAAAACGTGCTGGAGGAAGTGAAGTGGATCCGCGACAACATGCCCGAGGTCAAGGAGATCATGTTCGATGACGACACCTTCACCGACTTCAAGCCGCGTGTCGAAGAGATCGCACGTGGTCTCGGAAAGCTGGGTGTGACGTGGTCCTGCAACGCGAAAGCGAACGTGCCGTATTCGACGCTGAAGATCATGAAGGAGAACGGCCTGCGCCTGCTGCTGGTGGGTTACGAGTCGGGCGACGACCAGATCCTGCTGAACATCAAGAAGGGCCTGCGCACGGATATCGCACGTCGCTTCAGCGAAGACTGCCGCAAGCTGGACATCAAGATTCACGGCACGTTTATCCTGGGCCTGCCGGGCGAGACGCAGGAGACGATCGAAAAGACGATCGAGTACGCGAAGGAAATCAACCCGCACACCATCCAGGTGTCGCTGGCGGCGCCGTACCCGGGCACGACGCTCTACAACCAGGCGGTGGAGAACGGCTGGCTGCAGGAGAACAAGGTCATTAATCTCGTCAGCAAGGAAGGCGTGCAACTGGCCGCCATTGGCTATCCGCACCTTTCGCGCGAGGAGATCTATCACCACGTCGAGACCTTCTACAAGCGTTTCTATTTCCGACCGTCGAAGATCTGGGAGATCGTGCGCGAGATGCTGCTGAGCTGGGACATGATGAAGCGGCGTCTGCGTGAAGGCGTCGAGTTCTTCAGATTCCTGCGCGCACACGAAGCGTGACGCGGCAATGAAGGCTATGGCGTGGCTTGCCTGCCTGATCGGTCTGCTGCTCGCAAGCGGACTGATTGCCGTCGAAGGTCGTCTGCAGGGGGAGCATCTTATCCTGTTGGCGCTGGCGTTTCTCTGCGGTATTGGCGCCGCACTGGGCATCGTTTATACGGTGCTGGCTGGAGCATTGATCGGACGTTTCTTTGCCCGTACCACCTCGGAGCCCACCAGCTATCCGGCAGTCACGATCGTCAAGCCGTTGCATGGGCACGAGTGGACCTTGCTGAGCAACCTGTCGAGTTTCTGTCAGCAGGACTATCCGGGCCCGCTGCAATTTCTGTTTGGCGTGCACGACTCTGAAGACCCGGCGCTGCAGACCGTTGAACAACTGCGTCTGCTGCATCCGCAAGCGCATATCACGGTGGTGGCCGATGCACGTCTGTATGGCCCCAACCGAAAGATGAGCAACATCCTCAACATGCTGCCCGAGGCGGAGCATGATGTGCTGGTGTTTGCGGACAGCGATGTGAGCGTGGGCCCGAGCTATCTGCGCAATGTGGTTGGCGAGTTGCAGAAGCCTGGCGTGGGTCTCGTTACCTGCGTCTATCGCGGTCAGCCCGATCCGGGATTCTGGCCGCGCCTGTCGGCCAAGGCGACCAATTACCAGTTCCTGCCTGGCGTCGTGACGGGGCTGGCGCTGGGGATGGCGCGTCCGTGCTTTGGACAGACCATTGCGATGCGGCGCGAAACGCTCGAAAAGATCGGCGGCTTCGCGCAGTTCGTGCATCACCTGGCGGAGGATCATGCGATTGGCGAAGCGGTGCGCATGATCGGCGAGAAGGTGGTGATTCCGCCGTTCACGGTGTCGCATGCCTGTGTCGAGACCAGCGCCACCAAGCTGATTGCGCACGAATTGCGCTGGAGCCGGACCATACGCATCATCGACCCGATTGGTCATCTGGGTTCCGCGCTAACGCATCCGCTCGCCTTTGCGTCGCTTGCCGTGGCACTTTCGGGTGGTGCGGCCTGGGCGTGGCCACTTGCCGCGGCAGCGCTGCTCGCGCGGCTCGCGCTGAAGGTGCAATCGGATCACGCGTTGCGGCAAGCGCATCGCGACCTGTGGCTGCTGCCGTTCTGGGATATCGTGTCGTTTTGGATCTTCGTGGCGAGCTTCTTCTCGACGCGGGTGATCTGGCGAGGCTTCAGCTTCAAGGTAGACGGCAATGGTTTGCTGTCGCCGGTTCAGGATGAGTAGGGTAATGAAGCATCTAGGTCGTTTCGCTGCGTTGCTAGGTTTGATCGCATCGCTCTGGCTGGTGGTCCACGACAATCCGGGCGCGGTGCTTGGGCTCATGCGTGCCGCGGGCGCGGGGCTGGTGCTGGCGGGGCTCGCCCACGTCCTGCCGATGCTTGCCAACGCGTGCGACTGGCAAAGCCTGATCCGCGGCGCGAACCGGCCGAGCCTGGCGGGCATGTTGCATCTGGTCTGGATCCGCGAGTCGGTCAACAGCATGTTGCCGGTGGCGCGTATCGGCGGCGAGGTGGTGTCGTTTCGTCTGATGCGCCGACGTGGTTTGCGTGGCTCGACTGCGGCGGCGAGTCTGGTGGCCGATATGCAGCTCACGCTGATCAGCCAGTTGCTGTTCACGCTGGTCGGCATCGGCTTCCTGTTTGCGCACGCGGCGTCGGGCACGTTACGCCTCGCCGCTGATCTGGCCTGGGGCATCGTGGCGCTTACACCGCCGCTGGTGCTGTTTGCGCTGGTGCAGCACGCCAGTCCGTTCGAACGCATTACGCGCATGCTGAATCACGCGACCAGCGGGAAGCTCGCGGCGCTCGTCGGCCAGTCCGCACAGATCGACCGGTCGATCAGGCTGATCTGGCGCCGACGCGGCGTGGTGCTGCGCTATCTGTTCTTCTGGCAACCGCTTCAGTGTGTGCTGACCGCGCTGGAGATCTGGCTGGCGCTGTACTTTCTCGGTGCGCGGGTGAGTTTTACCGAGGCGGTGGTGATCGAGTCGCTGATTCAGGCGGTCAGCAGTGCGGCGTTTTTTGTGCCGGGCGGACTGGGGGTGCAAGAGGGCGGCTTCATCCTGATTGGCGGCGCGCTGGGGCTCGATCCGGCGACGTGCCTCGCGCTTGCTGGCGCAAGGCGGATTCGCGATCTGCTCATTTTTGTGCCGGGGCTGTTTGCGTGGCAGATTGCCGAGTCGTCGGGGAAGGCACATATGCGGATGGTCGGTGCGCTGTCGCCGGCAGCTACGACGGGCGCGAGAGGCGGTGAGGCGGAGCAATCCTGAACCGCGAAAATGCCGCCATACCTATCAGGCCATCGCTTCGCGTGGAGCAATCAATGCTCCGCACCAACCTGCCGGATCGCATCCAATTCAGCGAGCACCGCTTCTGGTAGCCTCAACTGCGCCGCCTGCAGGTTTTCACGCAGATGCCCGAGTGACGACGTGCCCGGAATCAGCAGAATGTTAGGTGAGCGATGCAGTAGCCAAGCGAGTGCCACCTGCATTGGCGTCGCGCCGATCGTTTGCGCGACCGTAGACAGGACCGAGGACTGAATCGGCGTGAACCCGCCAAGCGGGAAGAATGGCACGTAGGCGATGCCCTTGGCCGCCAGTTCGTCGACCAGTGCGTCGTCGTCTCGCTGGACGAGGTTGTACTGGTTCTGCACGCAAACGATCTCCGCGATGCCCTGTGCCTCGGCGACCTGCGTCGACGTCACGTTGCTCAGACCGATGTGGCGCACCAGACCCCGGCGCTGGAGTTCGGCCAGCGTCTCGACCTGTTTGGCAATCGATCCTTCAGCGGGCGCGTGGATTGCGCCCATGGTCCGCATGTTGACGACGTCGATGACATCGAGACCCAGGTGACGGAGATTGTCATGCACGCCGCGCTCGATATCTTTGGGCTCGACCGCCGGGAGCCACGAACCGTCTTCGCCACGGACGGCGCCCACCTTGGTGACGATCACCAGATCGTCCGGATAAGGGTGAAGCGCCTCGCGAATCAGCTGGTTGGTAATGTGGGGACCGTAGAAGTCGCTGGTGTCGATGTGATTGACGCCGGAGGCCACCGCTTCGCGAAGCACCGCGAGGGCTGCATCACGGTCCTTTGGCGGCCCGAATACGCCGGGGCCGGCTAGTTGCATGGCGCCATAACCCATGCGGCTGACCGGGCGACCGGCGAGTTCAAAAGTGTCCACGGGGGTGAATGTCGACATTGCGCTCTCCTTGACGAGTGATGAGCGCCAGTATGGCCCCGATTGCGCTGTTAGAAAATAGGATCTAAATTACACGGGTTGTTGAAAATTCTGAACAATGACCATGGAATTGAATGATCTTGCCGCGTTCGTTTCGGTCGCTCGCGCGGGTGGCTTTCGCGACGCGGCGCGGATCAGCGGCGTGTCCGCCTCCAGCCTCAGTATTGCCGTGCGCCGCCTTGAGGCGAAGCTCGGCATGCGTCTCTTGAATCGCACCACGCGCAGTGTGGCCCCGACCGAAGCGGGGTTACGTCTCCTCGAAAAGCTGGTGCCCTTGTTCAGCGAGATGGAAGCGGCGCTGGACGTCCTGAACGGATTCAGGGAGAAGCCCACTGGCACGCTCAAACTCAACGTGCCGTCGAGCGCCGCGCGAATTGTCTTGCCGCCCATCGTCGCGGCGTTCCTGAAGGCTTATCCGGACATCCGCGTGGAGGTGGTAGTCGAGGATGGCTTTGTCGATGTGCTGTCAATCGGCTGCGACGCGGGCATTCGCTACGACGAGCGCCTTGAGCAGGACATGATCGCGATCCCGATCGGACCCCGCGTGCAGCGTTTCGCGACGGCTGCGACGCCGGCCTATCTCGACGCGCACGGGCGGCCCGAGCATCCGCGTGACCTGCTCTCGCATGCCTGCCTGCGCGGCCAGTTTGCTGGGGGCGCCAAGCCCACGTGGGATTTCGAGCGTGACGGCGAAGTGGTGCGACTGGATCCTGCGGGACCGCTCCTCGTGCGGCCGGGCGCGGCCATGGATCTCGCGATCAGTACGGCGCTAGCGGGCGTGGGGGTGATTCACCTGTTTGAAGGCATGCTGCGCCAGTACCTCGATAGCGGAGAACTGGAGCCAATCCTGGAGCCGTGGTGGCAGCGTTTCTCCGGGCCGTTTCTTTACTATCCGGGGCGACGGCATTTGCCTGCGCCATTGCGGGCCTTTGTCGACTTCCTGAAGGCAGGAGAGATGCCGGAGGCGTCCGGCGATTCCAACCTCTTTAGCGTGTAGCCAGACACTAGGTGCTTTTGAGCTCGAAGATACTGTCTATCTCAACGGGAATCCCCATCGGCAGCGTATGTACCCCTAGAGCACTGCGCGCCGGCAACTTCTCAGGTCCGAACAGCGTCAGCATCAGATCGCTCGCTCCGTCTGCGACCTTGGGATGCTGCGTGAACGACGGATCCGCGCGCACATATACCGTCAAGCGGCTGCACCGTTCGATCTTGTCCAGCGCGGCCGCCTGATCGATGCAAGCCAGAATCATCAGCATGGTCAACCGTGCAGCATGATGTGCCTCATCGAGCGAGAGGTCCGTGCCGACCATCCCCACGATCGGCTTACCGTTTTCGAATGCCGCGAGTCCGGAGACGTAGAGCTGGTTTCCGGAGACTGAAACCGTTCGATACGATCCAAGCGGGTTGATCGGGGCGGGCAACTGGATGCCGAGCTGGACGAGGCGGTCGGATAAGAGCATGGTGCGTTTTCCATTCAGAATGGGGACTCGCTGTGCGGGCGCACGTTGAGGTAAACGCTTGTGCCGGCAGTTTATTCCCGTGGGGCGAGCGTTTCATCGGGCAGCGGGTAGTCCTCGGCCGGCATGCAGGATCGACTGACCCAAGGGGCCAGACAGCCGAATGCCTTCGCCGATGAGGGTACCGATCATCCACAAGGACTCGTCCCCGCAACCCAGTGCGAGCCGGTTCCCCATGCGCAGTTTGGTACCATTCACGCTTTTCAAGAGGGGCTGAAACCAGCGTGAGTCGCCAATTTGTATCGTCCGTACGTGAATTCTGCCGCAAATGGGCTGGCCGGCTGGCACGTGTATTGGGGACCGGGTTTCTTCTCGTGATCGAGCTGATTCGCTTCGCCGCGCATCTGCTCAAACCTCTGCTTACCACCGCGCTGTTTCATGTGCGTCATCCGACGCGGCGCGGCGTTCTGCTCACGCTCGCCACGCCGCCTGCGCTGGTGCTGCTTTATGTGATCGTGCTGATTCCGTTCACGCCGAGTATCAGCGATATCCGCAAGGCACGCGTCGACCAACCAGCGCAGATTCTTTCGGCCGACGGCAAGCTGCTGGCCGAATTCAAACCGTCGAATCGCGAATGGGTTGCGCTGTCCGATATCTCGCCGCACATGGTCGACGCGTTGATCTCGACCGAGGACCATCGTTTCTATCAGCATCACGGCATCGACTGGCGGCGTACCGGATCGGCGGCGCTGCACACGTTTGGCGGGGACCGCCAGGGCGGCTCGACGATCACGCAGCAGCTCGCGCGCAACCTCTATCCCGACGAAATCGGCCGCGCGCCGACCTTGACCCGCAAGGTGAAGGAAGCGATCACCGCACTGAAGATCGAGGCGGCCTACAGCAAGCCCCAGATTCTCGAAACGTATCTAAACACGGTACCGTTTCTCTATAACGCGTACGGCATCGAAATGGCCGCGCGGACCTATTTCGGCAAATCGGCCGATCAACTGGACGTTCTGGAAAGCGCCACGCTGACCGGCATGCTCAAGGGCAATAGCTACTACAACCCGGTGTTGAACCCGGAGCGCGCGCTGGAGCGCCGTAATACGGTACTCGCGCAGATGGTCAAATATGGCCGGCTCTCGCCCACGCTTTACGAAACGCTCAGGCGCAAACCCTTGCGTGTCGACTTCGAACGGCAGATCGAGCCGCCCGGACCCGCGCCGCACTTCGCGCAGCAGTTGCGTAAATGGCTGATCTCGTGGGCCGATAACAACGACTACAACATCTATTCAGATGGACTGATCGTTCATACGACGATCGACTCGCGTCTTCAGTCAATGGCAACCGCAGCCGTCGCGTTGCAGGGCAATGCGCTGCAATCGATCGCCAATGGCGCGTGGAGAGGACGATCGGGCTGTGCGCCGGGCAACGATCTCTTCAAGACCTTCATCCGCGAGACGCCGGACTACCGGGCCTTGCGCACGGCAGGCCAAAGTGACGACGATGCGCTCCAGCATCTCAGCGCGGACCGGACGTTCGTGCGCAACTTGTGCCACGACAAGACGGAAGTGCAAGCGGGCTTTCTTGCCATCGATCCACGCAACGGACAAATCAAGGCATGGGTCGGCAGCCGCGATTTCGCGGATGAGCCGTTCGATCACGTCCAGCAGTCGCGCCGTCAACCCGGCTCGACCTTCAAGCCGTTTGTGTATGGCGCTGCATTCGCAGCCGGCGCGAAGCCGACGGACACCTTCATCGATCAGCCCGTCGAGATACCGCTGAAGGGCGGGGAGATCTGGCGTCCTAACGATGACGTTGCGCCGAGCGGCAAGCCGATGACGCTGCGCGATGCACTGGCGTATTCGCGCAACCGGATCACCGCGCAGTTGATGGAGCAGGTTGGGCCCGACAAGGTGGTCCGGCTCGCCCGCGCAATGGGTGTGCGCGACAGTACGCTCGACGCGGTGCCGTCGCTCGCATTGGGCACGAGTCCGGTGACGATCAAGGAGATGGTGTCGGCGTACAGCACGATTGCCAACGACGGCATGTATCTCGAACCGCGCATGGTGACGAGCATCGAGGACCGCAATGGCAACGTGCTGGCGCAGTTTGAACCCGCGTCGCCGGAGCGGGCATTGCCGGCTGCGGCGGACCGGACGCTGATCGATGTCATGCGTGACGTCGTGAATCGTGGCACGGGCGCGGCCATCCGTTCGCGTTTCGGTATCCGTGCGGATGTGGCGGGCAAGACCGGCACGACGCAGGACAATGCCGACGGCTGGTTCGTCCTGATGCATCCGCAACTGGTGGCGGGAGCGTGGGTCGGTTTCGACGACGGACGTGTCACGCTCGGCAGCAGCTACTGGGGTGAAGGGGCGCACACCGCGCTGCCGATCGTCGGTGACTTCTATCAGCGTGCGCTGCGCGCACGGCTGATCGATTCGCGGGTATGTTTTGACACCGAGGTGCAGCCTGGTGTGTTCGACCAGTTCCGCGACAAACTGCATGCGTGGATCACTTACGTCTTCGGATCAAAGCCGCAGACGCAGACGCCTGCGGCACCGGTTCGTCACGTAGCGCCGAAGCCTGCGCCTGCTGCGCCGGTTGCGCCCCAGTCCTCCAGTGCTTCCGGAGCCTTCGAAGCCTCAGCGCCGCATGAATTGCCGCCTTTGCTCAGCGCACCTCATGGGGCTGCATCGGGGCCTGTGGCTGCGTCAGGTGTCATGTCCGCTTCAGAAGCAGCGGCCTTGATGGGCGAGCCGCCACGTGCGACGCAAGGCAACGGTGGATTCCCATCCGAAGGGCCGAGTTCGACCCCCACGCCAACGCCTGACATGCCGGAAGCGGCACCGGGCAAGAGCACGGAACAACCATGAGTTTCTACGCGAGGGTGGATGCGGCCGTGAACTTATGCAGGCTTGCGCAGCAAATAGGTATCCATGATCCAGCCATGGGTGCGACGCGCCTCTGCTCTGACGCGTTCTATCTCGTCCGCGACGTCCCGCAGCTTTCCTGAGATCAGGATCTCGTCGGACGTTCCCACGTAGGCACCCCAGTAGATATCCAGATCCTCGTCGACAAGCTTCCGGTAGGTATTATGGGAGTCGAGCATCACGACTACGCTGTCCACGTTGTCCGGGAAGCCTTCGGCAATCCCGCGGCCGTTAGTGATCTCGACCGAACGGCCGATCAGATTGAGCGGAACCCTGTGCCGGGCGGCGAGCGCCTGGACACTGCTGATGCCCGGAATGACCTCGTAGTCGAACTCGTGTTGTCCGCCTTTCACGATGGCCGCGATGATACGTATCGTGCTGTCGTACAACGACGGATCGCCCCAAACGAGGAACGCACCACATTCCCCCTCTTGCACTTCTTCTGCAATCAGGCGTTCGAATATCTGTTGCTTATCGCGGTTCAGTTCATCTACCGTTGACGTGTAATCGCTCTCGTCACGCCTGCGCTCAGGGCTCGTTGCTTCGACGATACGATAACGATCGTGAGTGACGAACCTTTCGATGATCTGCTTGCGCAGAGCGACGAGTTTCTCTTTCACGACACCTTTGTCCATGACGAAGAACACGTCTGCCCGATTGAGCGCGTTGATCGCCTGCACAGTCATGTAGTCGGGATCTCCAGCGCCGATCCCGATGATCAGAATTTTTTTCATCACACGTGCTCCTGTTCAGGCATTGCGCCCGCTTTTAGCAGGAGCAATGCCTCGTGCCCCAACGGGAAGGCACATGATCTGCAGAGACCTAGACTTGAACAACATTGGGGATCTGCACGTCGGGATTGACGTCCGCTTCATAGTCCACCCCGTCGATCTCGAATCCGAACAGGCGCAGAAACTCCATCTTGTAGCCGGCGAAGTCGGTGAGCGTGTAGATGTTATCGCTAGTCACCTGGCCCCAGAGTTGCTGCACCTCGGCTTGCACTGCCGGATCGAGCTCCTTGTAGTCTGCACGCAGACGCCCTTCGTCATCGAGATGCGGCGAGTTTCCGTAGAGGCTGTCCTTGTAGAGTCCGTAGACCTGCTCGATACAGCCTTCGTGCGTTCCTTTTTCCTTCATGACCTTGAACAGCAGCGACAGATACAGCGGCATCATGGGAATTGCCGAGCTCGCCTGAGTGACGACCGCCTTCAACACGGAGACACGCGCATCCCCGCCCGTTTGGGCCAACTTCTCGCGAATGCCGACAACCTTCTGGTCGAGGTCCTTCTTGGCCGCGCCAATGGAGCCGTTCCAATAGATGTCGTGTGTGATCTTCTCGCCGAGATAGGTAAAGGCGGTGGTCTTTGCGCCGTCGGCCAGAACGTCCGCTTCGAGGAGCGCATCGGTCCACATCTGCCAGTCTTCGCCGCCCATTACGGCCACGGTGTTGTCTATTTCGGTTTGCGTCGCTGCTTCAAGAACGGTCTCTCTGACGACTTCCTTGTCGGTATCGATGCCGCGCAATGTGACCGCTTTGCCGATGGGTTTGAGCGTCGAGTTGAACACTTCGCCGGTCTTGGGATGCGTGCGCCTAGGTGATGCCAGGCTGTACACGACCAGATCGATCTTGCCGAGATCCCGTTTGATGACGTCGATGGTTTGTTGCTTGACTGCGTCGGAGAACGCGTCACCGTTGATACCCTTCGCGTACAAGCCCTTGCCGGTGGCGATTTTTTCGAAGGCAGCCGTGTTGTACCAGCCTGCGGTACCCGGCTTGGTGTCGCTGCCGGCACGTTCGAAGAACACGCCTAGCGTATCGGCGCCGCAACCGAATGCGGCCGTAATGCGGGCGGCCAGACCGTAACCGGTCGATGCGCCGATCACCAGGACTTTCCTGGGACCGTCGGCAATCGGGCCGCTAGCCGTGACGTAGTCGATTTGCTCCTGGACGTTGGCTTCGCAGCCGGCAGGATGGGTAGTTACGCAGATGAAGCCGCGTACGCGCGGTTTGATGATCATGGAAGACCCCTTTTTGTGAGGTGTCGGGAGTGTTGTTCGAGGGCGAAATATCCTGGGTATTGTAAAGGAGGGGACTAGGTCTGCCCGATCTGGCTAACCGCGAACCCCTTCAGCTCGCGCAACCCGGCTTTCGAACCCACATTCCCAAGCGCGTACGCCACGCAACGCTTGGCGAGAATATCAGTCGGATCGACAAGATTCACGACCCGACCGCCGCCCGAGCGCACCTCCCCGTCAGGCAGCAGCAACGGCAACTCAGTACACCCAAGAACAATCACCTCAACACCGCGTTCGCTCAATTCATCCACCGCCGCGGTAACGTCGTCGATACATTCGCCGGACATGAAACCGGCCTTCGCTCCACGTTCGCCATAAATCGCATTCATGACACGCGCCTGCAGTCCATCGCTCGGCACGATCTGTTTCAGTCCATGCGCCTCCAGCGCCTTCCTATAGACCCCGCTCATGATCGTGCCCGTCGTCGCCAGCAGCCCAACTTCGCGTAGCTTCGGAAACGCAGTACGCAGATATTCCACGCTCACGGTCAGCATGTTGACGATCGGCACATTCAGGTACGGTTGAATCCGCTCGACGAACGCATGCGCCGTATTGCAGGGAATCGCGATGATGTCGACGTCGCCCGCTTCCAGCTTCTTGCACGTCGCATATAGCGACACCGTCGGGTCCGGTCCACCGCCCAGCAGATTCTCCGTGCGATCCGGAATCTGAGGATTCTGTTCGACCAGTAGTTTGATGTGTTCCTGATCGCGCGTCGCAGGTGTGCTGCGTACCAGCTTCTGCATGAAGTCCACAGTCGCAGCGGGCCCGACGCCGCCCACTACGCCAACCTTGAACACCCGCCTGCGGTTATCGTATTGACCCGCTACGGCGTATTGAGCATAGACAAGATTCGAATCGACGATGGGCACGGAAAGCGGACCGATCTGCTCCGTCACCAGGCCGATCTCCGTCATACCCGGGAGGATCAGTTCCGCACCCTGTGCGATCAGATCCAGGCAGGCTTCACGCAACCGTTCCACAGGCCTTCCGTTGAGCCCGCCGCTCTTGATACCGCCTTCCTCGTAGACAGCCGCGGTGACAGGATCGATCTCACCGAAGGCGCTCTGACGCGGATGCAACACTTCGAACTCCGACGCGCTGAAATACCGCTCAAACAGACGCGCGTCGCGAATGTAGTCCGAGGTCAGCATGCCTACGCGACGCACCGAGGGGAAACAACGAACCACATGTTCACGCAGCGCCTCGACCATGTTGACGATCTGCACGGACACGTTCTCCTGCAGTTCTCCAATGAACGTATGGCTCAAAAAGCATGGCAGCAGAACCGTCGTGACGCCGCGTTTTTCGAAATCGCGGATCATGTCGAAGATATAAAGCTTGCGCTCAGTTGTCGCGGCACGCGATGCCTTCGCGTTACGAAACGGATGCTGTTCGAACACGACGTCGAAGTGCTCAGCGTCTGTACGCGCCGGGCTCGCCTGGATCAGCTTGAACAGCACATCCGCGCCGGCGAGCGGCCCTAGCCCGCCGATCACACCAAACACCCGCTTGCCTGGTAACTTCCTTGCTGTCATTGCACTTCGCTCTGAAGTTGCTCGAACTCTGCGGTAGCAGTGGCGCTGACGTCGCTGCGACGCGCTTCCCATTTCGCGATCACAGCGGTCGCCACGCTGTTGCCGATCACGTTCGTCATTGTGCGCCCCATATCGAGAATCTGGTCAATGGCAAGCACCATCACTACACCCTCGGCAGGCAGATGGAACAGCGGCGCCACGGCGGCCACCACCACGACCGAGCCGCGCGGCACGCTGGCCATGCCCTTGCTGCTTAGCATCAACACCAGCAGCATGAAGATTTGCTGCGACAGCGGCATGTCGATGCCGAAGGCCTGGGCGATGAATATCGCCGCAAACGACTGATACATCATCGAGCCGTCGAGGTTGAACACGTAGCCGAGCGGCAACGTAAAACCGACCACCTTCTTGTCGACGCCGAATTTTTCGAGCTGCTCGGTCAGGCGAGGATAGGCAGCTTCACTGCTGGCGGTCGAAAATGCGAGCATGGCCGGTTCGCGCACCGCCTTAAGCAGCGCACCTACTTGGCGGCCCAAAAACAGATAGCCGACGCCGACCAGCGCCGCCCATAGCAATATTAGCCCCAGGTAGAACGAACCAATCGACTTGCCGTAAGTCAGCAACACGTCCAAACCGCGTAACGTCACCGCCGACGCAATCGCACCGAACACACCGAACGGCGCGGCGCGCATCACATAATCCGTGAGACGCAGCATGACGGGCACCATGCCGTCGATGGCTTGCACGACCACCTTAACGCGTGCATCGTGCTTCAGCGCCCCGAGCCCCAGGCCAAAGAACAGCGAAAACACGAGAATCTGCAAGATGTCGTTACGCGTCATCGCGTCCAGCAGACTGGTCGGGAATGCGTGCGTGACGATGTCCTTGAAATTCAGCCCTGCCGTATTGAGGCCGGTGTTCACGTCGCTGCCGCTCGCCGCCATGTGCAAGCCGGCACCCGGTTGCAGGACGTTGGCGAGAACAAGACCCAAGGCGAGCGATACCAGCGACGCGCAGATGAACCATCCTACCGTGCGCAGCCCAATGCGGCCGACGTCCTGACCACTCTCCATGCCTGCCAGGCCTGAAACGAGCGTAGCGAACACCAGCGGCGCGATGATCATCTTGATGAGCCGCAGAAAAATCTCGGTGATGATCGAGAAATAGCCGGCCATAGTTTTCGCTGCGGCGGCATCGGCGGCGCTTGCGTGGCATACGTAACCGGCTGCGACGCCGAGTACCATGCCGACGGCAATATAGAGCGTGAGGCGATTTTTCATGTCTGTCCTTTTCTTCGTCGACTAGTACGGGCGTCCTTCGGGGTACGTCTTCCTTGAGCGGAGGACGTGCATGTGCATCGTCTTTCCGCTTGCGTGGACCGCCGTACGGAGAAGACTTGAACGGATACTAAAGACGACAGAAATGAACGTGATGCGGCCTTGACATTGCACTATGCGGCAGCCGCATAGGTCCTGCAAGACGGCGCATTCGCCGTATGTCAGGCTTCTATGCGGGACTCCAGATACTCCCAGAGGTCCTTGAGCAGCGGCATGTCGTTGTTTCGATCGCGATACAACCGTAGTTGAAGATCGAGTTGCCAGGTCCGGTCGCCGGCGGCCACGAGCGTGCCGTTACCCAGTTCTGTTTCGATCAGGCTCTTGGGAAGCCAGGCGATGCCTTCGCCATTGAGCGCGAGTTTCTTGAGCACGTCGGCCATGTCGGACTCGAAGTGCGGAATCAAAGCGGGATTTTTACTCGCGCGATGCAGCAGGAGATGAAGGCAGCGGGCGAAGTAGGTGGTGGCACTATAGCCGATCAGCGGTAGTGGACGGCCCGGCGTCCCGGGAAGTCTGAATGAGGGCGTAGAGCGTTGGCTTGGCGCGCAGACGGGCAGGAATACATCACGCCCGACGGTGAGGTGAGGATAGCGCGTGGCGTCCAGGTGCAGAGGCAGATCAGGGTGCTCGTACGCGAGCATCAGTTCGCAGTTGCCGTTGACCAGCATCAGAATGGAGTCGTGCACATTGGTCGGCACTATGCGTACCCGCAGCCCGCTAAAGCGGCTTTGTAGCGATTGCAGCCAGTCCGGGACAAAGCCGACCGATAGCGCGTGGCCGGCCGCGATCTGCAGGCCTGTCCCCGGCATGCGCTGCTCGCTGCGGATGATTGCGCGGGTGTCGAACAGTTTGCCGACAATGTCCTCGGCGGCTTCCAGAAAGAGCCGGCCCGCCGGCGTGAGCGTAGGAGGGTAAGTGCTGCGGTCGATCAACTCGGCGCCGATCCACTGCTCGAGCGCCTGAATGCGCCGGCTTAGCCCGGACTGGGTGACGTTGCGCAGTTCCGCTGCGCGCGAGAAGCTTTGGTGCTGCGCGAGCGCGATGAAATCCTCGATCCACTTGACTTCCACGTTAGCTCCTAGACAGCGTGTGAACCGGCCGGCTTGGCAGACGCCAAGGCGATCGATTTTAGCGTCGCCATTTTTTGTCGCCAACCGTGGCGCGGGTATGGCGCCGCGAGACGTGGGGTGCTTTTTCCAGCTCGTTGGGTGATTTTCAACGAATGGCTGGATTTTCTCAGCGCTTCGCTATTAACCTGCTCCAATACCGGGTAAGGCGGCTCGCAATAGTCATGTCGACGATACTGATTTTCATCAGGGCATAACTAATGCACCGTTATGTAATACTCCGCTTCGGTACGAATTTGACGCCGGTAGTATCGCGATATCCGAAGAGCATTCATTGGCCAACGCCAGCTGGTCCACTGGATCTACATGTGGCAATCAGCCAACAAACGCCAAAAAAACAATTATTGCCGCTGTTTCGGATTGCCCCATAGCCTTGCTATATCAAGCCGATAGCTGCTTCAAGTTTCTGAAAAATAGAATTTCAATGCGGTTCGGTTTTTTAACATCAAACCGTCAGATATATTTGCGCCGCAGTAGCCAGTCGGACCCGGCGGAATGAAGCAGTGTTTATTTCCTCGACTTTTCCCGGAAAGAACAGGCTTCAAACGTAATTGAGTGTCCGGTTTGCGAGTGATATCGCAGGATAGTAAATCGAGACCAGTATCTTTGAGGATGAATTTCATGAAAAAAACAATTGTTGCAATAGCTTCTCTCGCAGCCATGACTTCGGTCGCTCACGCACAAAGCAGCGTCACGCTTTACGGCGCGATCGATACGAGTATTGCGTACTTCGGCAACCAGCAAGGCGCGAACCATTCAGGCGGAACGTTCGAGATGGCCGCCGGCAATCTGTCGCCGAACCTCTGGGGTTTGAAGGGCACGGAAGATCTGGGCGGCGGCCTGTCGGCCATCTTCAAGTTGGAAAGCGGCTTTAACGTGGACAACGGCCGCCTGGGCCAAGGCGAACGTATGTTCGGCCGCACCGCGATGGTTGGCCTGTCGGGTAACAGCACGGGCACGATCACCCTTGGCCGTCAGTACGATCCGCTGATCGACCTGATCCAGCCGCTGACGAACGATGACACCTTCGGCCCGACATTCGCCACCCCGGGCGACATGGATAACTACGACAATAGTTACCGGACCAACAACTCGATCAAGTACACCACGCCGAACTATGCGGGCCTGCAGGCGTCGGCGATGTATGCGTTCGGCGGCGTACCGGGCAGCACGGCAAGCGGTCAGACGTACGCCGCAGCGGTTGCGTATAACCACGGCCCGTTCGGTTTCGCCGCAGGCTATTTCCACGCAAACAGCGACCATGGCACCGCGGCGTCGTTCGACGGCCTGAACCCGGATGCGACGAGCTTCGCAGTGGATTCGGAAGCCATTACCGGCGCGTTCGTGTCGGCTAATTCGATGCAGATCATTCGCGCTGCCGGTGACTACGTGTTCCGCAATTTCACGTTTGGCGTTTCCTATAGCAACGTGCAGTACAACAACTACGCGACGTCTTTCGGCGACCAGAACAACACGAAATTCAACACCGGTCAGGTCTACGTGAACTATCAGCTGACCCCGGCGACGATTATTGGCGCAGGCTACGACTACACGAAGGGTAACGGCAACAACGTCACCGTTTCGTATAACCAGTTCAGCCTCGGCGCGGACTACTTCCTGTCGAAGCACACGGATCTCTACGTGCTGGCCGGTTATCAAAAGGCGTCGGGCAATACCATCAGCGCAACGTCGGGTGACGTGGTTGCCGCTGTGGCGTCGATGGGTGACTTCGGTAACGATGCGTCTACCAACAAGCAGGCGATGGGCATGGTCGGTATCCGTCACCAGTTCTAAGCGCGCGTACGCCGCCATAAAAAAATGCCGCCTGAGTGACCTCAGGCGGCATTTTTCATTGAAGCGGTTTAGCTTTTTGCGAATCGCTTAAGGCCGTTCCCCACGCGCCAGCCTGCCCTCGATGTCATACACCACCGGCATCAGATCCGCGACGCTATCGACCACGTAATGCGCGCCCGCAGCGGTCAGCTTTCGTGCAGCGGTCGCGCGCAGTCGCGCAAACTCATCAACCGGCAGCGCCTTCACATCCGCCTCGGCCATGCCGAGCGCGTTGCCGCTCACGGCCACGCCGACGGCCCATGTCCCACCGTTGATGCCTTCTTCAATGCCGACTTCGGTATCGTCAACCTTGATCGCATTCTTGGCGAGCCACACGCCGAGTTGCGGTAACGTCTTATAGATCATGTACGGCGAAGGACGCCCTTCCGGCGTATCCCCGGTGCAAACGAGGCTATCCGGCGAAAACCCCTGTGCTGCAGCGCCCGGCGTGATTTCAGCCATGATCTCGCGCGTATAGCCGGTTGTCGTGCCGATGCGGATGTCCTCGGAACGCAGCGCCGTCGCAACGTCTGCGACGCCCGGAATCACCTGGCTATAGCTCGCTGCCACCTTGATGTTCTTCGGCACGAAGACGTCATAGATCGCGTCGATATCCTTCTCGCCCGGCGCGTGGCCGTACTTGTCCTCCCAAGCCTGAGCGACCCGTGGCAGCGCCATCAGCGCCGCGATATGCGGACGCTTGGCCATGCCCATCGGCCCGCGTGCTTCGTCGATGGTAATCGACACGCCAAACTGTTCGAATGTCTCGACAAACGCGCCCATCGGCGCAAGCGAACCGTAATCGACCACGGTGCCCGCCCAATCGAAAATCACTGCTTTTACGTGCTTCATGTACGTCACATCCTGAGAAGAGTCTGGGCGACGGCGGAGTGTTTGCTACGTCCTTTGCGTCGCTGGTTGCTTGCTGCGCGGCCCTTGGACGCTGCAGCGGATTTCAAACTTCTTGCGCCAACAACTGACGTTCTTCAAGCGCTTCGCTCGGCGGCGCCGCGCGCTCGACACCCATCGTGCGCAAGGCCTGAGCGCACGCTGCGACGACGCCTCGCATGACGTCCGCATCCACCTGGCCGATGCAACCCACGCGGAAGCTGTCCACCACAGTCAGTTTTCCCGGGTAAATGATGAAGCCCTGTTGCTTCATCAAATCGTAGAAGTGTTCAAAGCGGAACGCAGGATGCGCGGGCGCAAAAAACGTCACGATGATCGGCGAGCGCCAGTGGGCGTCGAGCAGCGGCTCAAACCCCAGTTCGTGCATGCCGGCGACCAGCACGTCGCGGTTGTGCGCATAACGGGCCAGACGGCCAGGTTGTCCGCCTTCGATTGCATGCAGCCTGAGCGCCTCGATAAAAGCCGCGACGGTATGCGTGGGCGGCGTGAAACGCCATTGCCCCGTGCGGTTCATCACATCCCACTGGTCGTACACATCGAGGCTCAGCGAGTGGCTGCGACCTTTGGCCTCGCGCAACGCGCTCTTGCGCGCGATGACGAAACCAAAACCTGGCACGCCTTCGATGCACTTGTTCGCTGAAGAGACGAACGCTTCGCACTGCAGATGTCGTACGTCGAGCGGGACCGCGCCGAATGCGCTCATGGAGTCGATCAGCAGCTTGCGGCCCTTCTTCGCGGTTGCCGCGGCGATCTCTTCGATTGGGTTGAGAATCCCGGAGCTCGTTTCGCAATGCACGGCGACGACGTGCGTGATGCTCGGATCGGCGTCGAGCATGCGTTCGACTTCGTTGCCGCGCGGCGGCAGGTAGTCGCCTTTATCGAGGACCGTGTGGCGGCGGCCCAGATAGTCGAGCGTTGTCGCGATGCGCTTGCCGTAGGCGCCATTGGCGAGCACCAGCGCATGTCCGTCGCGTGGGACCAGGCTCCCGAGCATGGCCTCGACGCAGTAACTCCCACTACCCTGCAGCGGCACACAATCGTAGTCGCCTGCAGTGTCGCCGGCGATCTCGAGCAGGCTGCGGCGCAGCAGCGCCGTCATCGCGCGGAAATCGCCGTCCCACGATCCCCAGTCGCGCAGCATCGCCTCCTTCGTCGAGAGCGCCGTGGTGAGCGGCCCCGGCGTCAACAGATACGGCTCTCCTTTGGCGGGGGGCGCGCACGAGGTAACGGATGAGTCGACTGCGGT
This sequence comes from Paraburkholderia sp. EB58, assembly GCF_050436665.1. Taxonomy (NCBI): domain Bacteria; kingdom Pseudomonadati; phylum Pseudomonadota; class Betaproteobacteria; order Burkholderiales; family Burkholderiaceae; genus Paraburkholderia; species Paraburkholderia sp. EB58. The sequence continues at coordinate 19,839 of NZ_JBNDMQ010000008.1, forward strand.
GTCCATGCTTGAACGTCCAATGAAGGTCTCAGTGGTTGCCACAGTACAGAAATCGGGTCCATCGGTAAAATCGATATAATCGATGCTGGTATCACTGAAACTTATCACCGAGGCGAGGCGCAGATGCAATACGCGCAATTGCGGGCGTTTCACGCGGTCGCGGAGCATGGCGGGTTTTCCAAGGCGGCGCAGGCGCTGTCGTTGACGCAACCGGCCATTTCCGACCATGTGCGGCGGCTCGAGCAGGATTTTGGGGTCAAACTCTTCGAGCGCGGGCCGCGTGGCGTCGAGCCGACCGAACTCGGGCGGCGTCTCTTCAGCGTGACGCGGCAGATGCTCAGTTGCGAGCGCGATGCCCGGCAACTGCTCGATTCGGCCAGCGGTCTCGAATCCGGCACGCTGTCGCTGGCGGCGGACGCACCTGATCTCGCGGTCAAACTGATCGGCGCGTTTCGCAAGCAACATCCCGGCATCGTGGTGACGCTGTCCATTGCGAATGCGGCCGAGTGCATGCAGCGCGTGCTTTCGAGCACGGTAGACGCTGGCATCACCGCCGCGCCGCAGGTCCACAGCCGGCTCGAAGCGCGAGTGCTACGACGTGATCCTCTGGTCGCGATGGTGCCGGCCACCAGTCCAATCGCGAAGAAGCGCAAGTTGACCTATGCGGAGTTCGTGCAGCAGCCTGTGATCTTTCGGGAAGCGCAATCGGTGACGCAGCAGTTGCTCGAAATCGAACTGGTTCGGCAGTCCTTGCAGGTCGAGCCGGTGCTGTACGTGGACGGCCGCGAGGCACTCGAGGAAGCCATCGCGCAAGGGATGGGTGTTGGCGTGATCGCGTCAGCGGAATTCAACGAGTCGCGCCGCATCAGAATGATTCCGCTGCAGGACTGCCAGGTTGAGATGATCGAATCGCTGACGCGGCTCGCCGAGCGGCCCGCGTCGAACCTGCTGAACGCGTTGTTCGCGACCGAGCTTGGTTAGTGGTGTTTGTGCCTACACAAAATTCGGTCAATCGAATCGAATGGAAAATGTAATCTCGACGCGGCCGAACGACGAGTTCTAACTGGTAAGGCTGGTGCTTAGTGCTTAGTGCTTAGCGTTTTGCGACGTATCCGGACCATCCAGCGCCGCGCTGAGATTTGACAATGTTTTACAGCTTCACCATTTCTGAGATGCTATTGTCGTTGAGGGTGGCGAGCGGCCATCAGCGTGAGTCATGAGCTTGCAACCGCAACGCTCGTTGATCGTTGCGAAGTAGTTCATATCGACCTTCAACATATACGGTGATTGTCATGGGAATTCTGGATACGGTAGGTGAGATTGCAGGCGCAGTTGCAGCAGTGGAAGCAGCTGAGAAGGTCGATCCGGACGCTGGGCTGCTGACGAAGGGCATAGCCGCGGTAGCCGGGTTCAAAGGCGCCGGCGCGCTGGAATCGCTCGTCGAGAAGAAAGAAGACGAGAGCAGCGAGCAGGCGTCCGATACGGACAGCGCTGCACCGCAAGCCTGAGTTGGAGTTGTTCCCAGGCCAGCCGTTCATGCGGTTGGCCTGGCGTCATATCCGCCATATCGTCACGCCGCTTCATACGTAGACCGCTACGTTTTCCCGCTTGCGTGGCCCTTTGCGGCCACCGCGCCGCGATATCCCGTCCCATCCCATTTAGTTTGTTGTCGCTGCCAATGCGGCGTTCCTCTGCCTGGGCTCCGGTTGTCCGATGCTCTCGTTCGCAGATTCGGTGACGCGGTGATCGAACCCACGGTCATACTGTTTTAAACTGGTAGACAGCCCGTGTGTCCCAATCCGCGTTGTGGCTGATTAGCTTCCTCACGAGTCGGCTTCTACACATCGCGCCACCGTACAGTGAAATTGCAGTTGGAGGTTTCATGCCCATTCTCGGCTTCGCTCATTACAACTTTCGGGCGAGTCGCCCGATGCTCGATACCTTGCGTGACTTTTATGTCGAGGTAGTCGGTTTGCGACTTGGACCTCGACCTCCGTTTGAGAGCTATGGCTACTGGCTCTACATTGGCGAGCGCGACGTGCTTCATCTCAGCGAAGCGCGGCCGGACGAAGTGCGCCCCGGCCAGGTGATCAACACGTTTGATCATGCCGCGTTCGCCTGCAGCAATATGAGCGAGTTCGAAGCGCGGTTGAATGAGCTCAAGATTCTCTATCGACGCGACCTGGTGCCGGTGACCGGTCAGCATCAGTTGTTCTTTTCGGACCCGGCCGGCAATGGAGTGGAGTTGAATTTCGCCGAGAGGGATCTCTGAGGTCACCATGGAAAATGCATGGCAATTTCAGCTCAGGATCACCGTTTCCGAAGAACTCGCGACGAGCTTGCGCGGCGATCCCTCGTCTCGTGTGTACGCACCGCTTGGTGAGGTCCTGCGCAAACACCATGCGTCCTTGAAGTGTCAGTTCGACGCGTTCGCGGACTACGTCAACGAGGCCGAAAGGCTCGGTCCCGAACATTACCCGCTGTATCACTGGACCAAGGAAACCATCGAGAAGCCGGAGAAAAAGGCTCGATACCTACGGTCCTTCACGCTGTATGTGGACGGCGCAGAGGTCTACGACAAAGTGATCGCGGACCCTTTGCAGGCGGAGCTTACCGCATTGGTTGGCGTTGGCGTTGGCGGAGTCGAAAACGTGGTCAAGTTCGACACTGACCCGGCGAACAGTCCCCAGCCTCCCGCGCGCTAGAGCGAATCCATTGAACACATTACGAGCGCTTGTCGTCTCGCTCTTGTTTCGCTGTCCGCGATGCATGCGGTTGCCCGCGCAGGCGTACCGAAGCTGATCAAGGCCGCGAACCACAACATGCCCATTATTTCGCGCCGGGCACAATATCCCCGCTCCTGATCCGTCTACAGACGTATGGAACCGCCGCCGACCCCGGACCCGATGCTCGAACGAGACCGCGACCTCACTGCAACCATCTTGCGTGAGCGTAGCAAGCTTGGGCATTTCATCCGGCGCCGGGTGCGTGATCCGAGTGAAGCTGAAGACATCTTGCAGGATGTCTTTCATGAGTTCGTGCAGGCCTACCGGCTGCCCGCGCCGATCGAACAGGTCAGCGCATGGCTGTTCCGGGTGGCGCGCAATCGCATCATTGATGTGTTTCGCAAGAAACGGGAGCTGCCGCTGGCCGATGTCACGGGAGAGCCGGACGACGACAGCGAGTATCGGCTGGATCTCGCGCTGCCGTCTCACGAGGCCGGGCCGGAAGCCGTCTACGCACGGTCGGTGCTACTGGACGCCCTGCAAGCGGCGCTCGACGAATTGCCGGACAACCAGCGCGAAGTTTTCGTCGCGCACGAACTCGAAGGGCGCAGCTTCAAGGAACTGGCTGCCGAGAGCGGCGTCAGCGTGAACACGCTGCTCGCGCGCAAGCGTTATGCGGTGCTGCACCTGCGCGCCGGCTTGCAGGCCGTGTATGACGAGTTGGATATTTAAAGGAGCAGGTCGATGAGATGCAGAGTGAGATTCTTCGGCAAAGCACTGCTGGCGTTAGTGGCGATTGCGGTGCTGGGATGGATCGTGATGGCCCTATGGAATTGGGTGATTCCGGCGGTATTCGTCGGTGGCCGTGCGATTGATTATCTGCACGCGCTGGGCCTGCTGGTGTTGAGCCGTATCCTGTTCGGCGGATTTCGCGGTCGGGGCGGCTGGCACGGACGCGGACCGTGGCGCAGATGGGAGCGCATGACGCCGGAAGAACGCGAGAATTTCCTGAAGGGTGTTTCGTCTCCGCGCGGCAAGTCTCAGGAGGACAACCCATGAGGCAGGCATCGACAGCCGCTTGCAAGCAGGCCGCGGGCGTCATTGCACCGGTGGTGGACTTCACACGCTGCGAAGGCAGGGGCGATTGCGCGGTCGTGTGTCCCGAGGATGTTTTCGAAATCCGCAAGATCGATGACGCAGATTATAAACAGTTAGGCATGCTCCATAAATTCAAGCTGCGCGTGCATGGTCTGAAGGTCGCGTACACGCCGAACGCCGATGCCTGTCGCTCCTGCGGTCTGTGCGTGACTGCATGTCCAGAGCGAGCCATCACGTTGGCGCGGATAAAATGACATGAGATGAATCGTGCACGGCTGTTGATTCGCACGGGCGGTCCGAAAGACGACGAAGAGGATATGGGCCCGGCGGTGTGGGCGGTGAGAATTCGCAAAACCCGCGAGAAAGTCCGACACAATCGAGCCAAACCCACGGCATTTCCCCCGCACCGAAGCACTAACGTCAGCCCGCCAGCAACCCTTCACAACAACCGCTATGCTATGCGTTCCGCCTAACCGAGGACCGTCTCATGAAACAGCCACTAGGATCCATGATTACCTTTCGCCGCCCTGATGGAAAGGATGTCGAAGGCTATCTCGCCAAACCGCAAAACCCGGTCGGCGCGCCCGCCATTGTCGTGATTCAGGAATGGTGGGGCTTGAACGACCAGATTCGCGGCGTAGCCGACCGGCTCGCGCAGTCCGGTTATCTGGCTCTGGTCCCCGATCTCTACCGCGGAAAAGCGACGGTCGAAGAGGAGGAAGCGCACCATCTGATGACCGGGCTCGATTTCGGCGACGCCGCTTCGCAGGATATTCGCGGCGCCGTGCAGTACCTGAAACAACATACGGATCGCATTGGTCTGACCGGCTACTGCATGGGCGGCGCGCTGACACTGCTGGCGCTCGGCCAGACTCCCGAATTGTCGGCCGCCGTGGTGTGGTACGGTTGCCCGCCGCTGGAGTACATCCAGGCAGACAAGATCAAAGTACCGGTGCAGGCGCATTGGGGTACGCAAGACGAGTTCTTCCCGCCTGCCATGGTCGAAGCCCTCGAAGCCAAACTGCGCGACGCGAAAGTCGATCTGGAGTCGCACCACTATCTGGCGCACCATGCATTCGCCAACGAAACCGCGGTCGGGCCAGGCCGTATTTCGCGCACCCAGTTCGATCCGGTCTGGTCGCAGTTGGCCTGGGATCGCACGTTGACCTTCTTTGGCCGCACGCTGTGGCCGCAACGGACCTAAAGCCGAATTGAATTGCGGGTGGCAGCGAGGGCGCGCCGGCGCGCCCTCCGCACGAGGCGCATCATTGATTGGATACGCCTTACGCGAACCCGCGAGACGCCGGATCAGAGCGTCCAGCAAGACACGAGCGGCCCATTCGGCCGCTCGATCCACGGCATTTCCTCATCGCGCCCGCCGGTGAATTGAACGACTTCCGTCATCCCCCTGTCTCACCGTTGCGCCTGCCCGCAAGCAGGCACATTGCATGCCGGCAATAACTGCCCCGCGCTACACGCCAGCCCGCAATTGTGTGGAAAAGATTCCCTGCGAAAAGAACGGGTGGCGACTAACGTACTAAGGTACGACCGTACAGGACCATTGCTTTCGTATGCGAGCGTCGTTCCGCGTCTCGCATGTATGGGCGGTCCTGGTTCACAACTGGCTTGAACGACCGCGACAGCAGCTATCGCGGTATCGCACGTAAGGAGTGAGACATGCAGCTAGGCATGATTGGATTGGGGCGCATGGGCGCCGACATGGTGCGACGCCTGACCGCCGGCGGTCAGACATGCGTGGTCTACGACGTCCAGCAGGCGGCGGTCGAGAAACTCAAACAGGGCGGTGTCGAGGGCGCCTCCTCGCTCGAAGACATGGTCAAGCGACTGGCCAAACCGCGCGCCGTCTGGCTGATGGTGCCGGCGGCCGTGGTTGATACGACGCTCGCGCAACTGACGCCTTTCCTTGAACCGGGCGATATCGTGATCGACGGCGGCAACTCCTTCTACCGCGACGACATCCGCCGTGGCAAAGAACTGGCCACCAAGCAGCTTCACTACGTGGATGTCGGCACGAGCGGCGGTGTGTTCGGCCGCGAGCGCGGCTATTGCCTGATGGTTGGCGGCGAAAAGGCCGTGGTCGAGCGGCTTGGGCCGATTTTCTCGACTTTGGCGCCGGGACCGGGCGCGGCCACACCCACGCCGGGTCGGCCCAAAGACGCCGGCACGGCCGATCAGGGCTACCTGCATTGCGGGCCACAAGGCGCCGGTCACTTCGTCAAGATGGTTCACAACGGCATTGAGTACGGAATCATGGCGGCTTACGCGGAGGGTTTGAACATCCTCCACAACGCCAATGCGGGCAAGAAGACGCAGGATGTCGACGCCGAAACCTCGCCGCTGCATGGTCCCGAGTTCTATCAGTACGACCTGAATTTGCCCGAGATCACGGAGGTCTGGCGGCGCGGCAGCGTGATCGGCTCGTGGTTGCTCGACCTGACCGCCGCTTCGCTGGTTGGCGACGCGGGCCTCGATCAGTACTCAGGACGCGTATCGGACTCGGGCGAAGGGCGTTGGACGGTCGATGCGGCGATCGACGAGGGCGTGCCCGCTCCGGTCCTGAGCGCGGCGCTGTTTGCACGCTTTAGTTCACGCGGCGACGGGGATTTCGCCAACCGCGTGCTGTCGGCGATGCGTCACGACTTTGGCGGTCATATGGAAAAAGCGGCCGCCAAGATGGGCAAACCGCTGGATTGAAACGTTGACTGACGCCGCGCGAGGCCTCAAGGGCCTCTGCGGCGGCGCCACGAATGAAACGGGCCCACGCGTGGCTGACAGGACGTTCACGGTTTGCAGATACAATTCGGCAGCGCCTAATTTGTCCCAAACCGACCTGATCGATCCATGCTGAATCCTACCCGGACCTACCTCCTGGGTCCGCTGCTGAAAGGCGTTTCACGTTCCTTTTACCTCACGCTGCGTATCTTGCCCGCCGGAATGCGCGACCCGATTGGTCTCGCGTATCTTCTCGCGCGTGCTGCCGATACGATTGCCGACACTTCGCTGATTCCCCCGGCGCAACGGCTGGAGTTGCTCCTCTCGCTGCGCGCTCAGGTCAACGGTGCGGGCGACCAGGGCGCATTCCTGCGGCGCATGTCGGTGGAGGTGGCGGGGCAGCAGACGCAGTCAGACGAAAAGGTGTTGCTCGAGTCACTCGGCCCCGCGCTGGCGATCCTGTCGCAACTGAGCGAGTCGGATCGCAAGGCCGTGCGCGAGATTGTCTCGACGCTCACGGAGGGAATGGAGTTCGATCTCCGCACCTTCCCGGACGAACGTTCGGGGCAGATCGTTGCGCTTCAGGAATTGTCCGAGCTCGATCGATACACCTATCTGGTCGCGGGCTGCGTCGGCGAATTCTGGACCAGGATGACTTACGCGCACATGCCGGGGACGCTCAAAGGCTCGCCGGAGACGATGTCGGCGATGCTGCGCCGCGGAGTCCGCTTTGGCAAAGCATTGCAGATGACCAATGTTTTACGCGACTGCGGCAAGGATTTGCGGATTGGCCGCTGTTATCTTCCCGTCGAGATGCTGGATCGATTTGGCCTGAGCCCGCAAGACTTGCTGGAGCCGGCCAATTCTCTGCGGGCGCAGCCGCTCCTGTTCGAACTGGTCCGCCTGACCCTCGATCACTTCCGCGAAGCGGTTGAATATACGCTGGCGATTCCGGCTTTCTCCGTTCGTTTGAGGCTGGCCTGCCTATGGCCGGTGCTGATCGGCCTCGAGACGGTATTGTTGCTGGTCCATAACGACGATTGGCTCGATCCGGCCAAGGTCTCCAAGATTCAGCGCGGCAAGGTGTATCAGGTTATCGGCTATTCGATACCGCTGGTGGCGTCGAATACGCTGCTGCGTAGCTGGGCTGAGCGGCTAATTCGGCGGATCGAAGCCCGCTTGCAGGGCTGACGGCGCCAGGCGGCGGCTTTTATATTCGGCGAGCGCCGATATTTGGGAATCGCGACGACGGCGGTCTTGGCTCCGTGCACCAACTTCGCGACATAGCGCAAAAAATCGGCCTCGTCCGATCAGCAGCGGGCCTCGCGCAATGGCATGATATCGGCCTCACGTCCCCCTCTTTTCAGCCCCTGCCGAACATGTCGAACCTGATCGTTCATGGCGGTCTCCCGTTACGCGGCGAGATCGAGCCATCCGCCAATAAAAACGCTGTCCTGCCGATTCTCTGCGCCACGCTGCTGACCTGCCAGCCGTTGCGCCTGATCGGCGTCCCCGAGATTACCGACGTCAAGAAGATTCTCGACATCTTCCGTATGCTGGGTAGCGAGGTGTCGATGGACTTCGGCACCGGCATTCTCGATTTGCATCACCACGCTACTGCCTTCGATCCCGTGGCGCACAAGCTGCCCGAGGAAATGCGTTCGTCGATCATGCTCGTCCCGCCTTTGCTGGCGCGTTTCGGCGTGGCCCGCCTCGAGAACGACGTGAAGGGCTGCACGCTCGGCGTGCGCGAGATCGACCCGCACGTCGAGGTGTTCGAGCGCTTCGGCGCACGGGTCGCACGCACCGCAGATTCGCTGATCGTGCGCGCCGAGACGCAGATGACCGCGAATCAGCATTGGCTGGATTACGCGTCGGTCACTACCACCGAGAACTTCGTTTTGTGTGCGGCGTCGGCGCAGGGTACGTCGACGCTCGTCAATGCGGCGTCTGAACCGCATGTGCAGGAGTTTTGCCGTTTTCTCGCGATGCTGGGTGTCGAGATTGACGGTATTGGCACCTCGCGTCTGAGCGTGTCGGGCGGCAACGCACTCGGCGGCGGAGAATTCCGTTTTAGCGAGGATTTCCACGAAATCGCCACCTTCCTGGCACTGGGTGCGATTACCGGCGGCGACATCGTGGTCCGGAATACCGCGCCCGAGCAGTTTCCGCTGATCGATCGGACTTTCGCCAAGTTCGGCGTGGAAGTGGTACATCGCGACGGCTGGTCGCGCGCGCTCCGTGAAGGGCCGTTGCGGGTGCGCCGGCCGTTCACGCAGAACATCCTCACCAAGGTGGAAGCGGCGCCTTGGCCGTACCTGCCGGTGGACCTGCTGCCTATCTTCATCGCCCTTGGAGTGAAGGCCGAAGGCAGCGCTATGTTCTGGAACAAGGTCTATGACGGCGCAATGGGCTGGTCCGGCGAGCTCTCCAAGTTCGGCGCGCACGTGTTCCTGTCGGACCCGCATCGCCTGATCACGTTTGGCGGGCTGCCGTTGAGTCCCGCCAGAGTCGAGAGTCCGTACATCATTCGGGTGGCGATCGCGCTTCTGATGGTCGCAGCCAGCATCGAGGGACGTTCGGAAATCATGAACGCGCTGCCAATCCGCCGCGCGCATCCACACTTTGTGGAAAACCTGCGCTCGGTCGGTGCAAACGTGGAATGGACCAGCAGCGAATAAGTTGCCACAAACGGTGTCGCACTGGCTCTGTCGGCCACTGTGACGCTCAATTAGGGCAGGGTGGCGGCAACGGATTCAAGCGCAACTGAAAGCGCCATACGCCCGGTCTCCACGCCCATGGTGTTGCGCATTGGCGGGGAGCGGAACGCTTCGAGCTGGGCGCGTTGCGCGGCGGTGCCGATCTCGAGCCGGGTCAACAGATCGGCCACGATGGCGTAAAGCACCGTCGCGTTACCGTCTTCCACCTTCACCGCAATCCCGAGCGCGCCATTGGCGCCAAGCCGTGCCGTCTGCCCGGAGGGCCGGACGCCGATCGCATAGCTCGCGTCTGCTCCCACCTTGGCGACCAGCGCCCCTTCGAAGCTGCGCATCAACGCAGTACAGAAGCGTCCTTCGCCTGCGACCATCTCTGGGTAGCCGGTCATCGCGCGATAGATGCGCGCGAGCGCAGCACTGCGCGCTGACGTTTCCTCTCCGGCGGGTTGCGCGGCAGCATCGGCCAGCTTCGCATACAGCCGCGCAAGACGGTCCAACGGGAAAGCGGGCGTAGGCAGATTGCAGCCGTCAACGGCCCATTGGACGCCCTCGTCGGGCAGATCGCAGACCTGGGCGACCGTATGCTTAACTCGAACTTGCAGCGGATGATCGGGGCGATGGTAATCCTGCACGGCCGCACCGATTGCCTGCGCACCCGCGAGCATTCCTGCGTGCTTGCCGGAGCAGTTACTGCATACCGCGCCAGGCGTAAAGTCGCGTTTGATCCACGACCGGAAGACGGCGTCCGACAAGGGCGGATGGCCGCCGCAGCGCAGATCGGCTTCGCTCGCGTGGGCTTTCGCGATCATCTGGCGGGCGCGCTCGATGTGCCGTTCCTCGCTGTTGTGCGAGCCGCACATGAGCGCGAGATCGGCCTCCTCGAAGCCAAAGCGCTCAAGCGCGCCGGTTTCGAGCACCGCGAGTGCTTGCGCGGGTTTGGCCGCTGAACGTGCCAGCGTCATCCGCGTTGGATCGCCGAAGGCGTAAAGCAAACGGCCCTGCGCGTCGACCACCGCGACGTGCGCAATATGCGTGTTTTCGATCGCCTCGCCACGATAGGTCGTAGCCGCAATCGGCCCGGTTGCGCGCGCAGTCATCAATGTTCTCCTGGACAGTCATTGGGTTGCAGCGGATTTTACGTTTTATATCGCGCAAACCAAACTGTGACGAGCGCAGGCGCGCCGGATTTGTCAGGCCACCGGAATGTCAGCGAGTGGACCCAAATATGTCGTCGCCGCGTCACATTCTTGATAAAGAGTGCATCCTTATTCATATGATGAATAAGGTATTATTTACTGATTCCAGATCGAGTTTGAAATCTATTGAAATGCATTGACGGTTTTTTTACCGATTTCAGCCGGATGGAATTCGCTGTGTTTGTGCTATTCATTAAGCGAGCCAAGAATTCGATCAATTTCGTCGAACTGGGCTTGCGACAATTGATGGTTTTGCATGACGGTTTGCAGGCGTTTGCGCCAGTAAGCGCGAGGCAAGCCCGACTGGTCGAGATCCGACTCGGATAAGCGCTCGATTACGAGCCGGATATGCATAATTTCGCTATGGACGAGTTTCGCCGAATGCGCCCCTGACATTTTCGACTGCCCGCCAATGCACAAGCCCCGGTCGGAGATTATTCCCATTGTCGCTTGCCGCCGAGCTGGTGACGCCGCGCAAAAAGCCCCGGAACGCGTCGTCGGCTCGAATGCGGCCTCCTGTCGCTATTTTTCGTGGTAGGGCGCACCTTGAATCAGGAACGCCGCGCGCCGAATAATTAATTGTTCGGTCCTACCGAACTGGGTTCGGTAATAGATTCATATTAATTTCCGGATTAGTGACTGTCAATATGAGATGTGGGATGCTATCGGGGTAGCTTCATCAATCTGAGGAATCAAAACAAAATGACAGATGCAGCTCAATCTACAGAGGATCGATACGCGCTACGCAGCGTGAGTCGCGCGCTCGATGTCCTTGAGGCCTTGGGGAAGGCCGGCAACGAGGGGATGACCGTTGCAGGCGTGGCTGAGCAGATCGGTGTATCTAAAAGCACGGCGTTTGCGTTATTACAGACGCTTCTGCTGCGCAACTTCGTGGCTGATGTACGGCTTGGCGGTTCACGCCGCTACCGGTTAGGACTTTCGCTCGTATTTCTGGGCGACCGAGCGGCGGAAGATGTTGGCGTGTCGCAGCTTGCGATGCCGGTGCTGCGCGAACTCACGGAGTCGACCGGTTTGACTTCGCGCCTTGCGATACTTGATCAAGGCTACGCGGTGGCGATCAGCCGCGTCGACGCGCCCGGTATCTTGCGGATCGCATCCGCGCTGGGGCAACGCGAACTGCCGCATTGCTCGGCGCTGGGCAAGTCGCTACTCGCGCTGCTACCGCCCGCGCGGGTCGTCAAACTGCTCGCGCAAACCGGCATGCCGCGCCGCACCGAATACACTCTCGTGACGCCCGCCGAATTGATGAACGATTTGCTGCTGGTTGCCGAGCGCGGTTACGCGTTCGACAACGAAGAGGACAACATCGGCGTGGTGTGTATCGGCGCGGCCATTATCAACCGCGAAGGCGAGGGTGTCGCCGCGATCAGCGTCACTACGCTGAAGAGCGGTTTGAGCGACGACGACCTGCATGAGTTGGGCCGCACCCTGCGCAGACATGCGGATCGTGTGAGCCGGAAGCTCGGCGCGGAAGTCGATCCGGAAGTCCTCACACTTCAAACGACCTAGGCCACGAAAACGAGTGGATTGCCTTGACGCGACGCCGCGCTACGATGTGCCGGCGTGGTTGCGCGCGTGGGGCATTGGCACGAAGGAACCCCATGCTGACGACATTTCTTGGCCTGTTCGATTTCCACGGTGCGGGCGATTACATGCCCGCGCTGTTAAGAGGAGCGGCCACGAGTCTGGCGCTAACTGCCTGCATCATGTTGATCAGTCTGCCACTCGGGCTGCTGATCGCCCTCGTTAAGCTCAGCCGCTCGCGGATCCTGCGCACTTGCGCGTCGACTTATATCGAGGTGATTCGCGGCACGCCGGCGCTATTGCAACTGTTCTACATCTATTTCGTCCTGCCTTCGTTCGGGATTCGTTTCGATCCATTTATGGCGGGTGTAATCGGGCTCTCGATCAACTATTCGGCTTACCTTGCCGAGGTCTACCGCGCCGGCATTGCCGCGGTTCCGCAAGGCCAGATCGAAGCCGCCAAAGCCCTCGGGATGTCGCGCCGCAAGATGTTGCGGCTGATTGTGCTGCCCCAGGCGATTCGCGTGGTAATTCCGCCGCTCGGCAATTACGGCATTTCGCTCTTCAAGGACACCTCACTGGTTTCGATCGTCACCGTCAAAGAGCTGATTTTCACGGGGCAAATCGTTTCGTCGACGAATTTCCAGTACGCGACCGTGTTCACGATCATCGGAGCGATTTACCTCGCGTTCTCCTATCCGAGCGCGTTGCTGGTGCGCTGGCTCGAACGGCGCATGAGTGTGGGCACAAAGGTGAAGCCGGTGGGTGGCGCGTCGCAGGCCACGGTGGCGACGCAATGATCCGTCTTGAACGTGTCAACAAGCATTTCGGCGACGTGCATGCGTTGAAGGACGTTTCGCTCAGCGTCGCGAAAGGTGAGGTGCTGAGTGTCGTGGGACCGTCCGGTTCGGGCAAGTCGACGATGCTTCGCTGCATGAATCATCTGGAAACCATCGACAGCGGCACGATCTATGTCGATGAAGTCCCCGTTTACCAAACCCTAAAGAACGGCAAGCGACGTACCGATAGTGATAGAGCGGTGGAAGCGATTCGGGTCAAGGTCGGCATGGTGTTCCAATCCTTCAACCTGTTCTCGCATTTGAGCGTGATCGAAAACATTACGGTCGCGCCGATCCACGTACTCGGTCGTTCGTCGTCCGATGCAATGCTCGAAGCAAACGCCTTGCTCGACAAGGTCGGTCTGCTGGCGAAAGCGAATGCCTATCCGCATGAGTTGAGCGGTGGGCAGCAACAACGCGTGGCCATCGCGCGTGCGCTGGCTATGCAGCCGGAGGTCATGCTTTTCGATGAGGTGACGTCGGCCCTCGATCCGGAACTGGTGGGGGAGGTGTTACGCGTCGTGCGTAAGCTTGCCGATGAAGGCATGACGATGGTCGTTGTCACGCATGAAATGGGTTTCGCGCGTGAAGTATCCGATCGCATCGTGCTCATGGCGGATGGACGTATCGTCGAAGAGGGCGACCCAGCGGCGTTTTTCGCAGCACCCCAGCAAGCGCGCACCCGAGAATTCTTGCGCTCGATGTGGGAACGAAACCGGCAACTGGGTGGAACCGTGAGTCTATGACGCTACTGAAAACCAAGGCTTAAAAACAATGACCAGGGAGCTTTCCATGAGAATGGCAACGCTAATGTTTGCTTCGATGGTGGCGGGTCTGCTTTTTGTTTCCACAGCCTGGGCCGCAGACGACGCTGCAATCAACGGCGTGCGTTTCGACGGCGGCGACGGTTCTTACAAACGCGCGGTCGACAGCGGCATTACCTTCGTGATTGCCGCCGACCCGCCTTCGACGTTCCAGGACAACAGGACCAACAGCTTCGATGGCGCCGACGTGCGTATCTTTCGCGAGATCGCCAAACGCCTTGGCATCACCAAGGTAACGTGGAATATCGTGCCCTTCGACGCGATGATTCCCACGTTGCTGTCCGGTCGCGCGGACGTGATCGTGGATAACCTGCATGAGACTGAAACGCGCTTGCGGGTCGTGGCGTTCACCAGTCCGGCTTATTGGTACGGTTCGGGTATCGCGGTGCGACGGGGTAATCCTTTGAAGATTCATGCGTGGCCCGATTTTGCCGGCCGTACCGTGGGGACGCTGCGCGGCAGTATCAACCACCAGTTGCTCAGCCAGCGCAAAGACCTGAAGGACCTCAAGCTCTATACGAGTAACGAGGCTGAATTCGCCGATCTGATAGCCGGACGCCTCGATGTGGCGATGGAAGACGACATCAAGATCTCAGCGTTCCTGAAGCAGCACCCCACCGCTGCCATGCAGATGGTGACGGACTACAAGCCGCTGCCGCAGGAATACGGCTACGCACGCTACACGCTGCGCAAGAGCGATGTCGATCTGAATGATGCCGTATCGCGTGCGCTCGATGAAATCCGCGCAGACGGCACGCTCGGCGCGATCATCTCGCAGTTTGGCTACAGCGACCGCAACCTTTGGTACTTCCCTGTCAAAAATTGACGCGCGCGGTTGACAGATGCCGCCCGCGCGGGGCGGCGACAAACCATCGCACCGCGCAAAATCCGCTTCTCCCAAACTTCACCGTACAATCACGCCTTCGCAAACCGTACGGCTCGAGTCGTGCGGTGTACGGCGTATGCCATTCCTTGAATCGAAACCTGAAATACTTGTGACTTCCTCCTCCAACGCTTCTGCTTCTGTCCCCGCCCCGCGCAAATCGCTGACCATTATCCAGACGCTCGTCATTGTCGGCACGGGCGGCCTGATCGCTTCCTTGCTGGTGAAACTACTGGTCTAGCCGTGCGCTGCGCGCCTCCGTCGTGACCGTCGCGGTCGAGCGCGCTTTATATCAAATGGCGTAACAATGTTTCGCAAACATGGTGATTACTCCAAGTGGATTGCATAACTACAATGCAATCACTGGCTGCGAATAAGGTGTTCGCAGCGGCAGAAAATAAAATCTGGAGGTCGTTACCATGAAGTCGCTTATTCAAGCTGTTGTTGTGGCCGCCGCACTGGTCGCTCCTGTCGCATCGTTTGCTCAGCAGTCGAACGCCCCCGTCACCCGCGCGCAAGTTCGCGCCGAACTGGTTCAGCTCGAACAAGCCGGCTACCATCCGGGCATCTCGGATCCGTTCTATCCGTCCAACATTCAGGCTGCTGAAGCTCGTGTGGCTGCGCAAAACAGCGCCGAAACGTCTTATGGCGGTGGGACCAATGCTACTGCAGTCGGCGTGCACGCTACCGCGCCTGCAGCTTCGACCGGCGTGAAGCCGGTGTTCTTCGGCCAGTAAGCCATTGATGGCGGCCCATCCGGTCGCCGGTCACCGGCCTGTGGATGCGCAATATCCTTGCGCACCTCCCAAACGCGAAGTGAAGTGAAAAAAAGCCGTTCCGACGCAAGTCGGAACGGCTTTTGCGCTTTCGGCCCGCGGCCAAAGCCGCGTTCGTCTCAGGCGGCGACTGCCTCTTCCACCGATGCCGTGAGCAGCACCGGAATCGACTTCGAGGTCGGCGTGCCGGCCCCGTCTGCGACCGACGAAAGCGGCACCAACGGATTCGTCTCCGGGTAATAGGCGCCAAGGCAGCCGCGTGGAATGTCGTACTCGACCAGCAGGAAGCTATCCGCCCGCCGCTCGACGCCGTCGTCCCACACGCTCGTAATGTCCACGCGCTGGCCCACTTCAAAGCCAAGCATGTCGATGTCCGCCCTGTTGGCAAACAGCACGCGGCGTTGACCGAACACGCCGCGATAGCGGTCATCGAGCCCGTAGATGGTGGTGTTGTACTGGTCGTGCGAACGGGTCGTCATCAGCGTCAGCAGGCGCTCGCCGTGGCGGACGCGGGCGCGGTGAATCGGCGAGTCGACCGAAATCGCGTGCACGAGGAACTGTGCCTTCTTGCTCGGCGTATTCCAGATCCGGTCGCGCGAGGCGACGCCCAGGTGGAAGCCGCCCGGATTCTTGAGACGTTCGTTGTAGTTCTCGAAGCCGGGGAACACCTTTTCGATGCCGTCGCGGATCAGCGCGTAGTCGTTCGTATGGGCGCGCCAGTCGACCTTGGCGCTACCGAGCGTCGCCTCGGCCATGCGTGCGACGATCGCGATTTCCGACAGCAGATTCGGCGAAGCCGGTTTGTTCATGCCGTACGAGATGTGCACCATGCTGAACGAATCTTCGACGCTCACGCCTTGCGCTACGCCGTTCTGGATATCGATCTCAGTGCGGCCGAGCGTCGGCAGAATCAGCGCGTCGCGACCATGGATGAGATGGCTGCGGTTCAGCTTGGTCGTGATATGCACGGTCAGATCGCACGAACGCATGGCTTCCCAGGTACGCGGCGTGTCCGGCGTCGCAATCGAGAAATTGCCGCCCAGGCCGATAAACACCTTTACCTTGCCGTCGAGCATTGCCTGAATCGAGTTCACGACATCGAGGCCATGTTCGCGCGGCGGCTCGAAGTCATACACCTTGCCGAGACGGTCGAGGAACTGCTGGGTCGGACGCTCTTCAATCCCCACCGTGCGGTCGCCCTGCACATTCGAGTGACCGCGCACCGGGCACAAACCCGCGCCGCGCTTGCCGATCATGCCGCGCATCATCATCAGGTTCGACAGGATCTGGATCGTCGGCACCGAATTCTTGTGCTGCGTGAGGCCCATGCCCCACGTGGAAATGACGGCTTTACCTTTGACGTAGATGTCGGCGAGCTTGAGCACGTCGTCCATCGGCACGCCCGATTCGGCGATGATGGTGTCCCAGCTTTCGGCGCGCAGATCGTCAGCGAAGGCCTCGAAACCGACCGTATGCTGAGCGAGGAATTCCACATCAAGCACGCGTTCGCCGCCGCTCGCGAGGGCCGCGTCGTCCAGTTCGATCACGCGCTTGGCGACGCCCTTGATCAGCGCGAAGTCGCCGCCCACCGTCGGGCGAATGAACACGGAGCTAATCTTGGTGCTGCCCATGGTCAGCATTTCAATCGGGTGCTGCGGGCTGGCGAAGCGCTCGAGGCCGCGTTCCTTGAGCGGGTTGATCGACACGATGGTCGCGCCGCGCTTGGCGCATTCGCGCAGTTCGCCGAGCATCCGCGGATGGTTGGTGGCCGGGTTCTGGCCGAAGATCAGAAACGTGTCGGCGTGTTCCAGATCGTCCATCGTGACCGTGCCCTTGCCGACGCCCACCGTACCCGGCAAGCCGCGGCTGGTTGCCTCGTGACACATGTTCGAGCAGTCGGGGAAGTTGTTGGTGCCGTACATGCGCACGAACAGCTGGAACAGGAACGCGGCCTCGTTGCTCGCGCGGCCCGACGTGTAGAAGGCGGCGCGGTCGGGATCGTCGAGCGCTTTCAGGTGACGCGCGATCAGGTCGAACGCCTCGTCCCAGCCGATCGGCACGTAGCGGTCGCGAAGAGCGTCGTAGACCATCGGGTCGGTCAGGCGGCCGTGCTGCTCGAGCTCGTAGTCGGACTGCTCCATCAGCTCCGCAATCGTGTGCTCCTCGAAGAACTGCGGCGTCACACGCTTGCTGGTTGCCTCAGCCGCGACGGCCTTGACGCCGTTTTCGCAGAACTCGAAGGTCGACGCGTGTTCGCGATCCGGCCACGCGCAGCCCGGACAATCGAAGCCATCAGGCTGGTTCTGCTTGAACAAGGTCCTGTAGTTGCCGCCTGTGACCTTCTCCTTGATGAGGTTGATCGCGACGTATTTGAGCGCTCCCCAGCCTGCGGCGGGGTGAGTGTAGGGTTCGATGCGCGCTTCGGGTTTCTTCATGGCCTTGCTGGCGGAAATAGGCGGATTTGTCGATGAACGCAAGCTTACTGTGTTCCGAAAAGATGGCGGAACACAGAAAACTGGAAAGGCGAGGGATACAGTTTTTAGCGATTTGGCATAGACTTCGGGCATTCCCTTTGGCCATTTGCTGTTGTCTACCCCTTGAAGCTCTACGAAAAACTCGCCGATGAAATCGGCGAAGCCGTCCGCCGCGGCGTGTTCGCGGCGGGCGAGCGAATTCCCTCGGTGCGGCAGTCGAGCCAGCAGCACGGCGTCAGCATCAAGACCGTGTTGCACGCCTACGCCTTGCTGGAAGGGCGCGGGTTGATCGAAACGCGGCCGCAATCGGGTTATTTCGTGCGCGAACCGATGGCGTCGCCCCAGCTCGGCCGCGAGCAGGCCGCGCCGACGCCCGCGCCCGCTACAGAAGTCGACGTGAGCCGGCTCGTGCTGTCCACGCTGCGCAGCATCCGCGCGCACGACGCGTTGCCGCTCGGCTCGCCGTACCCTGACCCCACGCTGTTCCCGTGGCGCCGCATCAACCAGTACGCGAACGCGATCGCCCGGCGTCATTCGAGCTGGAACCTGATCGACGACCTGCCGCCCGGCAATCCGGAACTGATCCGCCAGATCGCGCGGCGCTACGCCGAAAACGGCGTGCCGGTGGATCCGGATGAAATCATCATCACGCTTGGGGCGACCGAGGCGATCAATCTGAGCTTGCAGGCGGTGGCGAAGCCGGGTGACACGGTGGTGGTCGAGTCGCCGACTTTCTACGCGATGCTGCACGCCATCGAACGACTCGGCATGCGCGCGATCGCAGTGGCGACGCATCCGACCGATGGGATCGACATCGAGGTGCTGGCGCGGATCATCAGCGAGCAAAAGATCGCGGCGTGCATGGTGATGCCGAACTTCCAGAATCCAATGGGCTTTCAGATGCCGGACGAAAGGAAGAAGCAGCTTGTCGATCTGCTCACGGCGCACGATATTCCCGTGATCGAAAACGACGTCTATCAGGAGCTCTATTTCGGCGAATCGCGGCCGACGACGCTCAAGAACTTCGACACCAAGGGCCTGGTCTTGCACTGTGCGTCGTTTTCGAAGAGCCTGACTGCGTCGTACCGGATCGGCTGGGCGATGCCGGGCCGTTATCGCGCGCAGGTTGAAAAGCTCAAGTTCCTGAACACGCTGACGACGCCTTCAGTGCCGCAGGTGGCCGTGGCCGACTATCTGCGCCAGGATGGCTACGACCGCCATTTGCGGCATGTACGCAAGTTCTACCGGCATCAGGCTCGCCTGATGAGTGCGATGGTGCAGCGTTTCTTTCCGTCGGGTACGCGCATTTCTTCGCCACAGGGCGGCTACGTGCTGTGGGTGCAGATGCCCGAACGCGTCGATTCGATGCGGCTTTATCAGGCGGCGCTTGCACTTGGCATTACGGTGGGCCCCGGCTACATGTTTTCGATGCGCAACGATTTCCACCACTTTATCCGGCTGAACTATAGCTATCCCTGGACCGCGCAGACCGAAGCGGCGCTGAGGACACTTGGCGGTCTGGTTGCAGAGATGGCCTGAGGAGATATTGATGAACGACGAAGTCGATCCGATGCTGGTCGCCATACTGATGCAACTGTGGCGTGCGCAACAGGAAACGCCGGGGCGCGACTGGTCACTGGCGAAGCTCTCGAAGCAGGCCGGCGTGCCGATGAGTGCGCTGCGGCGCCATCTGACGGCGCTGGTCGATGGCGGCATTGTCGAGACGACTCTTACCGAGGAAGGCACCGGCACTGCGCGTCTTAGCGAGGCGGGCCGCAGCCTGTGCGCCGAGCTGTTTCGCGATCCTGCGGAATGAGTTGAGTTTCACGGATGCGCGCGCGGCAGACGTTAAGCGCGCTTTTTTGGTACCTTATAGTTGCCTAGCTAACTATTTGAGGGTCGCATGCGGATTTAGCCGTTGCGCCTATTGTCACCATGAAACGTATTGCAGCCTTTTCTCTCGCGACCTGGTCGGCCGCAGCCATTCTGTATTTTGGCCAGCATTCGGTCGCATTGATCGCGCTTAGCGGCGTGGTCGTGCTGGGCGGCTTCGACCTGCTGCGTCCCTGACTGAATCCTTCACTCGCCGCCGCGCAATTTCACCGCGACTTCATGCCAGTCGCGCACGCCTTCTTGCAGCGCGTTGCACAGTTGCGCGTCGACTTCGCTGAGTCGCTTCCATAGTTCATTGAGTTGTTTCTCCCGCACCTCGAACACCGCTGCGGCGGCCATTTTGCGCGTGCCCCGCAAGCGCTTTTCAGCTTCGAGGCACTCCAGATAAAGCGTCGCGACCTGGGAATCGGCAAGATCGAGCGGACCAAGCTCGATACTGCTTAAACGTGTGTTCATTGTTTCCTCGAAATGCCCGTAGATTTTTATTTTGTTTGCCGCGACTGACCAGCTATGTACTGGACGTGCGATAAATCATGCCGAAATAACAGGTGTCCTGATCGGTGCGGCACAGTATGCCGGGTCCGTGTTTAATATGGCAAGGATAATCGACCGGTCAAACCGTATTTATAGGAAGCAAACGTTTTCGTCCAAAGATGCAGGACAACTTGATATGCAGATCAGATGGTTGTCTGTAGAAACCAACTCGTCGAGGTGTTGAAGCACTGCCAGCAATTGCCGGCCACCGCGGCGCATCGCCGTCGGTCTGGCCCCCTTCCTCCTATGCCCGAGAGGCATGCCTCCCTGCTTACAAGGTCTTTGTAGCGGCTCCCACGCAAACCTATAGTCATTGCACCACCACGCATTAAACGTGGCGCTATGCAGAAACCCTTCTAAATATGATCCGGGCAAAGGCAATAGTCAGTCATTAACCGGATCGGTGATGTGGTCAATCGCTCACGGAAACCTTAGGAAATCACATGTCCAAGTTAACTGAAAAAGTGGCACTCGTTACCGGCGGTTCACGCGGTATTGGTGCGGCAATCGCGAAACGTTTGGCCGCGGATGGAGCGAGTGTGGCCATTACATACGCGAAGGACGCCAGCGCGGCCTCGGCCGTGGTCAAAGAGATCGAACTCAATGGCGGAAAGGCTATTGCGATCCAGGCGGATGCTACTGATGTCAAAGCTGTTGAGGCTGCGGTCGAAAAAACTTTTACGACCTTCGGCCGGCTGGATGTGCTGGTGAACAATGCCGGCACGGCCATTCCGAAACGGTTCGAAGACACGACGCTGGAGGAGATGGATCGAGTGATCGACATCAACATCCGCGGCGTATTTGCTACGACCAAGGCCGCGCTGAAGTACCTCGGTGATGGTGGCCGCATCATCATGATCGGTTCGGCGGTGGGCGAGCGTGCCATCGCTCCCGGGCTGGTGCCCTACGCAGCCACGAAGGCAGCCGTAAGGATGTTCACTCAGGCGCTGTCCAGAGAGGTGGGAGGCCGGGGCATTACGGTCAACAACGTGCAGCCGGGGCCGATCGATACAGACTTGAACCCAGCTTCAGGCGATTGGGCGGTGCCGCAGAAGGCTGCTACAGCGCTCGATCGCTACGGGCGCGCTGAGGAGATCGCCGCAATGGTCGCGTTCGTCGCCGGCCCGGACGCCTCGTACATTACCGGGGCGAATCTCACCGTGGATGGAGGGATGAACGCCTGAACCTGGGTACATATTCGGCCTACGGATTTGACGAAGGGTCGCGCCGATGCGGTTCGCGGGCTCACGCGGCGCGAATCGCGTCTATCACGAGTTGCGTGGCGGGCCGGATACGGCGGTTTTTCCTGAGAATCAGTCCGTATGGCGCGAGCCGCCCGCGCAGCGGTGTGCTCAGCGCGGCCATCGTCCCGAGTTCGACGTAGTAATGCGCGACGGAGGTGGGCAGCACCGCCAGCATGTCGGAGTCGAGCAATAGCGAAAGCGTGGTGAGGATCGACGAGGTCTCCACCGTGCTGACGGGCGGTGCGACGCGCGACTCGCGAAAGGTCTGATCGATGATCTGCCGCATCGGGCTTGGATGCGGCTGCACGATCCACGGGTACGTCGCGAGTTCGGCAAGCCTCGGACGAATCGTTGCGCGCGCAACTGGATGGTCGGGCCGCGTAACGATCGACAACGCCTCTTCTCCCAAAGTCTCGAAGCTCAGATCGAGCGCCGGAAAACCATCCGGAATGCGCCCGAGCATGATGTCCAACTGATCTTGCTGCAGCGCTTGCACGAGCACATCGCTGGTATCTATCTGCACGGAAATCTGCAATCGCGGATGCGCGGCCTTAAGCGCGACGATGGCGTGCGTCAGCAGTTCGGGGGCCGGCGCCATGACGGCGCCAATTCGCACCTTGCCGATATCGCCGGCCTCGATGGCTGCCAGTTCGTCGCGCAACTCATCCAGATCTTCAAACACCACCCGCGCGTAGCGCATGACCGCTTCACCGAAGATGGTCGGCTCCATGCCGCGCGCGTGCCGGACAAACAGCGACACGCCGATGGTGTCTTCCAGCTCCTTGAGCGCCTTGGTGGCGGCGGGCTGCGTCATCGCAAGCTCGTCTGCGGCGCGTCTGAGCGACTCCGTCTCCGATAGCGCCACCATCAGTTGCAGGTGGCGCAGGCGCAGGCGTTTGCGGATGGTCGAGGCGGGCGCAATCATGGGAGTGATAACTCCAGGGAATCGGCTGATTCGATTTATTCACTAGTCAGTTATCGCATAGTTTCGCACACTAGCGGTACCGAAGCAGGAAGCCGTATCGAACGCACCGCGGCAATCACTGCCCTCGGTGCAGATAAAAAGACTCAGGAGACGAATCAATGAACGCGACAAGCGGCGTGGCGCTGGATGGCGCCATCACGAAGGCACGCACAAGACTGCTGCCTTTTCTCGTGCTGATGTACGTACTGGCTTTTATCGACCGGGCGAACGTCGGCTTTGCAAAAAGCGTCCTGCAGGCCGATACCGGTTTGAGCGATGCGGCGTTCGCGTTCGGTGCCGGCGTCTTCTTCATCGGCTACGCGGTATTCGAAGTCCCCAGCAATCTGTTGATGTACCGGCTCGGCGCACGTGTCTGGATGAGCCGCATCATGGTCACCTGGGGGATCGTCTCGGCGTGCAACGCCTTCGTTCACGATGCGTCGAGTTTTTACGCGTTGCGCGTCTTGCTCGGTATCGCCGAGGCGGGCTTCTTTCCCGGCATCATCCTGTTTCTGTCGAGCTGGTTTCCGGCGCGAGCGCGTTCACAAACCATGGGCGTGTTCTACTTCGGCTTTCCGCTCGCGATGCTGCTCGGCTCCCCGGTGTCAGGCCTGCTGCTCGACGCGTCGAACCCCTTTGGCATGCACCCGTGGCAGTGGCTATTTGTGGTGGAGGGCATCGCGGCGTCCGTGGTCGGCGTTATCGCCTTCTTCTACCTCACCGACCGTCCCGCTGACGCACGTTGGGTCGACACTGCACAGCGTGATGCACTGACCGCCGCCCTGCGCGCAGAAGACGACCGCAAACGCGCACACGGTCCGGTTTCCGTATTGGCCGCGCTGCGCGATCCACGCGTGCTGTTTCTCAGCCTGATTTACTTCGCCGTGCAGATGAGCGTGTACGGCGTGGTCTTCTACCTGCCCACCCGCATTGCCGGGTTGACCGGCGGCCATGTCGGCATCAAGGTGGGCTTGCTCACTGCCATACCGTGGATCTCGGCGATTGCCGGCACCCTGGTCGTCACGCGTATCGCGGACCGGATGGGTTATCACCGCAACTGGGCGGCCGCGATGCTCACACTTGCGGCACTCGGCATTGCCGCCTCGGCAATGACCTCGTCGGTTGCGCTCGCCATCGCCGCGTTTTGCGTGGCGGCGATCGGCTTCGTCTCCGTACAGCCGCTCTTCTGGACGTTGCCGACCGGCTACCTCGGCGGCGCGGCGGCAGCGGGCGGCATCGCACTCATCAATTCAATCGGCAACCTGGGTGGGTTCGTCGCGCCCAATCTCAAGGCGTTCGCCGAGCGCTTTGTGGGTTCGCCACAGGCCGGCACGTTGTCGCTGGCGGTGGTGGGTCTGATCGGCGCGGCGCTGCTGCAATTGTTCAGGTCCACGTCTGCGCCCGCCAGTCATGTATCCGATTCTGCCGCATCGCTTGGCGAGCGGCCCAGCCATTAACTCTTCCGAGGAGCTGACGTCCATGAAAATCAAACACATCCGCACGCGCGTTTTCGAATGGAAAGGCAAGGTCGTGCCGCCGCAAGCGCATTTTTGCACCAACGCTGTCGACATTCTCTACGAGCGCGGCGACGCTATGGGGTCGTTCCGCTTTCACGGCTGGCTGGTAGTGGAAGTGGAGACTGACGACGGCATCATCGGCATCGGCAATTGTGCACTGGCGCCGCGCGTGGCCAAGCAGATCATCGACGAATACCTCGTACCGATTGCGCTCGGCGAAGACCCGTTCGACAACGAATACATCTGGCAGAAGATGTACCGCCGCACGCTGGCATGGGGCCGCAAAGGCATTGGCATGGCCGCCATCTCGGCGATCGACATTGCGCTGTGGGACATCATGGGCAAGGCGGTGAAGAAGCCGGTGTTCAAGCTGCTCGGTGGACGCACCAAGGAGAAAATCTGGTGCTATGCGTCGAAGCTTTATAACAACGACGATCGCGACGCGTTCCTCGGCGAGGCCAAGGGGTATCTCGACCAGGGCTTCACGGCGATGAAGATGCGCTTCGGCTACGGTCCCAAGGACGGCCCGAAGGGCATGGCGAAAAATCTCGAACAGGTACGCCTGTTGCGCGAACTGGTGGGCGACGAGGTCGACATCATGGTGGAGTGCTACATGGGCTGGACGCTCGAATACGCACGCCGCATGTTGCCGCGTCTTGCCGAATTCAACCCCCGCTGGATCGAGGAACCGGTGATTGGCGACGACATCGAGGGATACCAGGAACTGAAGAAGATGAACATCATGCCGGTGTCGGGCGGCGAGCATGAGTTCACGATCTATGGGTTCAAGGATCTGCTCGAGCGGCGTGCGGTCGACGTGATCCAGTACGACACGAATCGCGTGGGCGGCATTACCGCCGCGCGCAAGATCAATGCGATGGCGGAGGCATGGTCGGTGCCGGTGATTCCGCATGCGGGACAGATGCACAACTATCACCTGACGATGTCCACCACCGCGAGCCCGATGTCCGAGTTCTTTCCGGTGTTCGACGTGGAAGTGGGCAACGAGTTGTTCTACTACATATTCGAAGGCGAGCCGCAGCCGGAGGGGGGCTTCCTGCAGCTTTCCGATGAGACGCCTGGACTTGGCATCACGCTAAGCGACAAATATCTCGGCGACTTCAACATTATCGAATAAGACGGGCTACCAGAGGACGACGCGCCGCTATCCGGCCCGCGCGCGGACGGTGCGGGTGTACGACGCGATCATGGTTGCGAGTTCCTGCGCGGCCGGCGTCACCGGAATAGCCGCGCGCTGCAGCAAGCAGACGTTCTGCTCGACGGCGCGCTCGCGCACGGGGATCGAAGTCAGCGTCTGAGCAAACAGCGGATGCCGCGTCACAATCGACGACTCGAGCGAGAGGCAATCCGTTTCCCCGACCAGATGCAGGCTCTCGAACAGCCCCTCCACCGTTGCGATGATCCTGGGCGGCGGCAGGCCATGGCTTTCAAACATATTGCTCAGGCGGTTGGCCTGTGGGTCGTCTGTCAGGTTCGGTGAGCGCGTGGCGATCCAGGCGCAGTCCGTCAGTTCGGCAAGCGAGGTCGCCTTGGTTTTCGGATGACCGCGCCGGCACACGATCACCGGGTCGGAAGGGTAGAGGGTGGTCACGGACAGATCGGTCGTGTCCGTGTACTTCGAGACGAGCGCCGCAGCGAAGTCCAGCGTGCCCTCGCGGATCCAGGCAATCATCATGCGTGAGGTGCCCGTGCGCAGATGCACGGCCACCCGCGGGAAACGTGTGCGGAATTCGGTCAGCACGGGCGCCAGTGTGTCGATCAGCGGCTCAGTGGTCATGCCGAGCGAGACCTCGCCGACATAATCGCCCCGCAACTGCTGCACCTCCTGTTCGACTCGCTCGCACTCGCCGAGAATCGCGCCGGCCCGCTGCAACAGGCGCTGACCCAGTGCCGTCAGCGCGATGCCGCGGTTTGTGCGGGTGAACAGCGTCGCGCCAAGGATCAACTCGAGATTCTGCAATTGCTGGGTGACGCCGCTTTGCGCCGTGCCAAGCGCCCGTGACGCCGCGCGAATGCTGCCGTGTTCGGCAACAGCGGTAAACACACGCAACTGGGATATCGTCAGAGCCATGGTAATCGGTGAGCGGGGTGATCGGTAAATGTGATCATGATAGCCCGCAAGGGCCTTCTTTGAAGCGCCAGCGAGGTTTAGCATGAGCCCGAACCCTACCTCGCCCACGCTCACCTACCTATCTGACCGGCTCTCCATGAAGATTTCGTTGATGATCCTGATCGCCCGCGCTAAGTTTCAGCAGCGGTGCGTTTGCTGCCGACAGCAGCACGCTGCGGCTCGGCATCGACCCGAGTTACCCGCCGATGGACGCCAAAGCGCCGGACGGGAGCGTAAAGGGTTTCGATGTCGATCTGGGCAACGAAATCTGCCGGCGCATCATGCTCATTGCCAATGGGTCGAGCTGGAGTTCTCCGGGATGATTCCGGCACTGCAGGCGCGCAAGATCGACGCGATCATGTCGTCGATGGCGATCACCGCCAAGCGCGAGCAACAGATCCTGTTCTCGTCGAAGCTGTTCCAGTTCAAGTCGCGGCTGGTGGCGAAGCAAGGGTCGGGGCTGAACGACTCGCCGGCGTCGCTGGCCGGCAAGCAGATTGGCGTGCAGTCGGGCACGCAGTTCGAGACCTACGCGCAGGCCAATTGGGCGCCACACGGCGTCAACGTGGTTGCGTACAAAAGCCAGGATGAGGTCTTCACCGATCTGACCAACGGCCGTCTCGATGGCGCGCTGCTGGGCACGGTGGAGGCCGATCAGGGCTTTCTGCGCACGCCGGCCGGCAAGGGCTTTGCGTTTGTCGGCCAGCCGCTCTCGATGGGCGATCGTGGCGTAGGCATCGGCCTGCGCAAGGACGAGTCGGCCTTGCAGGCGTCGATCAACGATGCGATCGCCTCGATGCTCAAGGACGGCACGTACGCGCAGATCGCTCGCAAGTACTTCGATTTCGATCCGTACGGCGGCAATTGAGCGAGCGCGGCCACCGCATTGCGCTCCTTACCGAAAGATAAAACAGGTCCCCACCTCATTCGCACATGAAAAAACAGTCGATTCCACTTCTGTCACCCGCCATCGGTACGCACCGTGAACTGGTGAGCTTCCATTTCGGCCCTACGGATAGCGGGCAGAAAATCTACCTGCAGTCCACTTTGCACGCTGACGAAACGCCTGCGATGCTGACCACGGTGCTGTTGAAGCGTCGTCTGCTTGAACTCGAGGCGCAAGGTGCGCTGGCTGCCGAGATCGTGGTCGTGCCTGTCGCCAATCCGGTTGGGCTCGGGCAATACGTGCTGGGGCAGTTTCTCGGGCGTTTCGATCTGGGCAGCGGCAAGAACTTCAACCGCCATTTCCTGCAGTTCACGCGCCTGCTTGAGCGCGCCAAAGGATCACTCGGACCGGACGTGGTGGCCAACCGTCAGATTGTCCGGCAACTGGTAAGCGAACAACTGGAACAGCACAAGCCGCTGACCGAGTTCGAATCGCTGCAACTGGCGTTGCTGAAACTCTCGTTCGATGCCGACGTGGTGATCGATCTGCATTGCTCGCTGGAGGCGGTGATGCATGTGTACACGAGCGAGTCCGCGTGGGCCGACTTCGAGCCGCTTGCGCGATATCTCGGTTCGCAGGCGTCCCTGCTCGCTACCAACTCGGGCGGTGAAGCGTTCGACGAGACGCACAGCTTGTTGTGGTGGCAACTGCAGCAAAACCTGCCGGCACATCAACCGGTCGACAACGGTACGATCGCCGTGACGGTGGAATGCCGCGGCCAGCGCGACGTGTCGTACGCGGTGGCGCAACAGGATGCGGACGCGCTGATCGATTATCTGACGTACCGCAAAGCGATTCGCGGTCAGGCGAAGCCGCTTCCTGAGCTGCTTACGCCAGCGACACCGCTCGCCGGCAGCGAGCAGTTCTATGCACCGGTCAGCGGGATTTTGGTGCACCGGGCGAACATTGGCGACACGATTCGCGTAGGCGATCCGCTGTTCGATATCGTCGATCCGTTGACGGACGAAACCACCACGATCAGCAGCAAGACAGAGGGTATTTTCTACATGCGCCGCGCGATCCGCTTTGTCACTGCGGGTGCGCCGCTCGGGCGCGTGACCGGCACGCGGGCCGTGCGTACTGGAGTGTTGTTGGGGGCGTGAAGGGGGTGACGTCAGCGGCTTAAGGCTTAGCACCTCACGTGCCATCCCTCCGCTGAACCCGCCAGGCATCGATCCTGCACACGTGTCTAACGCGACGCGTGTCGATTGATGCCCGGCGGCACCTCAGAGACTTCAGACCACGGTCAACGTCGGCGCGACAGCCGCCGGATCGCTGATACTCGGACGGCCGTTTTCGACGTGGCCGGCGAGGCGGCGAGCGAAACTGGCGTCTTCAACGCTGCTGACAGTCAGATCGTACCAGTGATGGCTGGACGCCAGCACCCATGCCTCTTCGATCTGCGCGCCGGGCGGCACGATCACCTGGCGCGGACGGGCGCCGTACGCGTTGTCCGTCACCGTCAAACGTGCAATACCGCGCCCCTTGTTGCTAAACGCGAGGAACACATTGCCGTTCGCGACATCGTAATGCGTGCGGACTTCCGGCAGCGACGGCTTGCTGTTGTTTTGCGTCCGCGTTTGAGCGGCGTTGCCGGCGAACTTGCGCACAAATCCGTTCGGGCCGAACACCTCGAACGTGTACACGCCGCTTGTCGTCGTCAGGTCGAACGTCTCCGTCAACGACTTGCCTGCGCCGACGGTATAGCGCCACGGTCCGTCGGTGCGGTTGGTGGCGTACACGTAGAAGTGCGCGCCTTGCTCGCCGGTGTTGGCCAGTTCGATCGTGAAGGTGTTCTGCGCGGCTTCGAGCCGACCGTTCACATGCAGTTCATACGGCAGCGCGCGGGCGAAGCGGATGCCGGACTCCTGCGCATCGAACGGACCCGGCGTGGCGGGCACGACCGGCTTCGGGTTCGTCGCACATTGGTTGTTGGCGGTCGTGATGTAGTTGCTCGTATCGGGGAGCGGCGGCATCGTTGCGTCCGGCGTGCGGAAGTCGAACGCCTTCGTCAGATCGCCGCACACGGCACGGCGCCATTCCGTGATGTTCGGCTCCTGCACGCCGAAACGCGCTTCGATGAAGCGGATCACCGAGGTGTGATCGAACACCTGCGAGCAGACAAAACCGCCCTTGGTCC
Source organism: Paraburkholderia sp. EB58 (assembly GCF_050436665.1). NCBI lineage: Bacteria > Pseudomonadati > Pseudomonadota > Betaproteobacteria > Burkholderiales > Burkholderiaceae > Paraburkholderia > Paraburkholderia sp. EB58. The sequence goes on from NZ_JBNDMQ010000008.1 coordinate 49,019, forward strand.
ACGGCGAAACGATCGTCATTGGCACGCGCGGTCCGAGGCCGTAGGGCAGGCCGTCGGCGGTGTAACTGCCGCCGCGCAACGGGTTCACGACGGTGTGAATTTCGCCTTCCACGCTGACCGTCGACTGGCCCTGCGCTGCCGTCGTAGCCGGCTGCGGCGGCACGAGGTGATCGAAGAAACCGTCGTTCTCGTCGTACATGATGAACAGCACTGTCTTGCTCCAGACTTCCGGATTCGACGTGAGCGCATCGAGGATCTGCGAGGTGTATTCCGCGCCATAGGCCGGCGTGTAGCTCGGATGCTCCGAGTACGCGGCGGGCGGGCACAGCCATGAGACTTGCGGCAGGTTCCCCGCGAGCACGTCGTTCTTCAGGTCGACGATGGTGCGGACCGTCTGCGCGCGTTCGTACAGCGCGGAGCCCGGCTGTGCATTGATGTAGTTGACGAAGTTCTGCAGGATGTTGGTGCCGTAGTTGCCGTTCAGCGGATCGTCGCCCGTCAGCCCCTGCTGATAGACCTGCCACGAAATGCCTGCGGCCTGCAGACGTTCCGGATAGGTGGTCCAGGAGAGCAGCGCATACTTCGGCGGCCCGTCGCCGTCCACGTAATCATTGTTGTCGAGCAGCGGGCCGCCCATCGTGCCGCTCGGATCCACCATGCCCGTCATCAGGTACGAGCGGTTCGGGTGGGTCGGGCCGGGCAGCGAGCAGAAGTAGGCGTCGCAAACCGTAAAGGCATCGGCCAATGCGTAGTGAAACGGAATGTCGCTACGCAGGTAGTAGCCCATCGTCATGTCGGTCTTGTACTGGGGCCATTGGTTGTACGCGCCGTTGTTGATCGCATAGTGCGTCGGATACCAGTTGTGGTCGAGATCGCCGATACACTGCGCGCTGGTGGTCTGTGTGTTCAGGTGGAACGGCAGCACCGGTTGCGCGGCGTTTTCTTTCGACGGCTGATACCACACCGGCTGCTGGCCGCCCGGCAGCGGAATCGGGAAACGGTCGTTGTAACCACGCACACCGCGCATATGGCCGAAGTAGTGGTCGAACGAACGGTTCTCTTGCATGAACACCACGATGTGCTCGACATCCTGAATGGTTCCGGTGCGCGAATTGGCCGGTATGGCCAGCGCATTGCGGATCGATTCGGGGAATGCGGCCAGCGCGGCGGCTGCACCAGCGGATGATGCGACGGTCTGCAGGAAACGGCGACGGCTATTTGAGGTCATTGATTATCACCTTCTGCGGGGGTAAAGAATGGCGCGACTGTGGCGCCGGGGGGAATCCAGTGGTCAATTGTTTTTGCCGCTCTGGTCGCTGTCGCCAGGCGCGTAGTGCAGCACGGGCGTGACTTGCTGGCTGTCTGCCGCGAGGCTCGCTTCCACGCTTTGCACGGCGTTATCAGGTGCGGTGCCAGGCGCGGCGTTTGGACCCGTGTTGTCGGGTACGTTAGCGAGCGTTGCCGATGCGCCGAATGCAAGGGGAGGCGTCAGCGCAGGGCTTGTCTCTTGAGCGAACGGAGTAGTGACGGACGTAGCCGCAGACGTAGCCGAGTTAGGTGCGGCACTGCTCTGATCGGTGCTCGCCGATGTGCCGTCATCTGGCCCGCATGCGGATAGCATGATGGTTGTAAGTGCAACGAGTACAGCCGTGGCCGCGACGTGATGTCTTCTCATTTCTGCATCCAGGTTCGGGTTAGCGCATGCAGTCTCCAGAGAGTTGAAGAAGAATTTATGAAATATGGTGTAACGTTTGCGAGCCGCTAAAACAGGGTGAAAATTGTCGGTTGTTCGAAAGGGGTTCGACACATTGGGTTAAGAAAAGCCCCTCCGTTTCGCCTTGTTGATCGACAAATCGGTAATATCGAATCGGTACCAACGGTAGGCGTAAAAATGACGCGCATCGATAAGCCTTTCGATTCCTTTCAGCTCGAGCATGAGTGGCTCGAAGCCGATGGCTTTGGCGGTTTCGCATCCGGAACCATCGGCACAGCGCGTACGCGCCGCTATCACGCGCTGCTGCTGGCGGCGACTCATCCGCCAGGCGGACGCATGGTGCTGGTGAACGGCGTCGAAGCGTGGCTCGAGGCGAACGGCAAGCGCTATCCGCTGAGCATGCAGCGCTATGTGCCCGACCTGGTGTATCCCGACGTGTCCTCCAGCTTGCTGGGCTTCGATACGCAACCGTGGCCGACCTGGCGCTTCCAACTCGATGGAGAGGCGGTCCTGATCGCCGAGGTAGTCGTGGCAAAGGCGACGTGTGAGACGGCGTTGCGCTGGCGCCTCGAACGCGGCATTGCGGGCGACACCACAGCGAGCAGCTATACGTTGCACGTGCGGCCGCTGCTATCGGGCCGCGACTACCATGCACTGCACCATGAAAACGCTGCGTTCAATTTCAATGCGGACGTGGATGAAGCTCACGGTCACGTGAGCTGGCAGCCATACGGCGATGTGCCCGTGATCCATGCTTCGACCAACGGTACGTACACGCATGCGCCGGATTGGTATCGAAACTTCTGCTACGTGCGGGAGCGCGAACGCGGGCTCGATTTCAGCGAAGATCTCGCGACGCCAGGCGTGTTTACCTTCTCGCTTGCCGATGCCGAAGCGTTGATGATCCTGCAAGCCGGCTCCCCGCCGGACACGACGCCGGCAGTCGAGCGCTTCAAGGCGCTTGCCGACGCTGAATATGCGCGGCGTAACGCGTTCGCCTCGCGCCTGCATCGGTCCGCCGATGCTTATCTGGTGGCGCGCGACGGTGGTCGGACCGTGCTCGCAGGTTTTCCATGGTTTACCGATTGGGGACGCGATACCTTCATCGCGATGCGCGGCTTGCTGCTGACGTCAGGGCGTCTGGCAGCGGCGGAGGCGATTCTGCTCGAATGGGCTAATACGCTCTCCGAAGGGATGCTGCCGAACCGCTTTCCCGACTACGGCAGCACGCCGGAGTACAACGCCGTCGATGCCTCGCTATGGTTCGTTGTTGCAGTGCACGACTATCTTGCGGCAGAGCACGCTTCCGACAGCACGCGCACACGCTTGCAGCAGGCGGTAGAGGCCATTCTCACCGGCTATAGCCGTGGCACGCGTTTCAACATTCGTGCCGATGACGACGGTCTGCTGCGCTCGGGAGTGCCAGGCGTGCAACTGACGTGGATGGATGCGAAGGTCGGCGACTGGGTCGTGACCCCGCGCATTGGCAAGCCGGTCGAAGTGCAGGCGCTCTGGATCAACGCGCTGCGCATTGCGGCCCGCTGGAATGCGCAATGGCAGGAGGCTGCGGCACGGGCGTCGCAGGCGTTTCAAGAACGGTTTGTCGATCCGGCGACCGGCGCATTGTTCGACAACGTCGATGTGGATCATGTCGCGGGCGCCATCGATCGATCGATCCGGCCGAACCAGATTTTCGCGGTGGGCGGCTTGCCGTTCCCGTTGCTTGAAGGGCCGGCGGCACGCGCAGTGGTCGATCAGGTGGAGGCACATCTGTTGACGCCGCTGGGTTTGCGCACTCTCGCGCCTTCCGATCCTGCTTATCGAGGACGTTACGCGGGCAGTGTGGTGGAGCGCGACGGTGCCTATCACCAGGGAACGGTGTGGCCGTGGCTGATAGGGCCGTTCGTCGAGGCGTGGTTGCGCGTGCACCAACCGGACGAGGGGGCGAAGGCGCAGGCGCGCACGCGTTTTCTTGCGCCTCTGGTCGAGCATCTGGATCACGATGGCCTCGATCACATCTGCGAAGTCGCCGACGGTGATGCACCGCATCAACCTGGCGGTACGCCGTTTCAGGCGTGGTCGATGGGGGAATTGTTGCGGGTGAAGCGGATGCTGGGGAATGGTTAGGTGAACCGCAGGTGCCCACGCCGACGCACCCGCTACTCAAAAAGCGCTACGATGTGAGTCCCACCGCCAAGCTCGAAAAGCAAGGGAACGCTCCATGCCGCCGCTGCGTGCCGCCAATCTGCTCGCAACCATCGAAGGCGCCCGCCTCCACTCCAGCGAATGCGCCCGTTGGCAACGCTGGGGCCCCTACTTGAGCGAGCGTCAATGGGGCACGGTGCGCGAGGATTACAGCGAAAACGGCACCGCTTGGGACCATTTCCCGCACGATCTGGCCCGTAGCCGCGCTTATCGCTGGGGTGAGGACGGCATTGCCGGCTTCGGCGACGACAAACTGAGCTGGTGCGTTTCTCTCGCGCTCTGGAACCGTCAGGATCCGATCCTCAAAGAACGCCTGTTCGGTCTCACCAACGCGCAGGGCAATCATGGCGAGGACGTCAAGGAGCTGTACTTTTACCTCGACGGCACGCCCACCCATTCCTATATGCGCATGCTGTACAAGTACCCGCATGCCGCGTATCCGTATGACGATCTGATCCAGGAAAATGCCCGGCGCGGCGCCGATATGGCCGAGTACGAAGTGCTCGACACCGGCGTGTTCGACGACGAATGCTATTTCGACGTACAGGTTGAATACGCCAAGCACACGCCCGAAGACATCGTGATGCGGGTCACCGTCGAAAACCGTGCGGACCATGCCGCCGCGCTCGACGTGCTGCCGCAGATCTGGGCGCGCAACACCTGGTCGTGGAAGGCTACGAAGGACCGTCCGTCGCTCACGAAGCGAACGGCGCGCGGCGAAACGCGTCTGGTGGGACGCGAGCAAGGGCATGACCCCATCGTCGTTACCGCGTGGTCGAAAGACCTGCCCGAGCTGACGTGGCTCTTCTGCGAAAACGACACGAACGTCAAACGCCTCTTCGGCATGGACGGCGCAGGCCCGTTCAAGGATGGCTTCAACGACTACCTCGTGCACGGCGACGCGCAAGCGGTGCGGTCCGATGCAGGCAGCAAGGCCGCCGCGCACGCGCCCCTCGAGCTGGAGCCGTATGGTCGCGCCGTGATCTATCTGCGCTGGCACCCGGAGTCCGCGGTGGACGACATGCCGCTCGACGTCGACGCGTTGTTTGCCCGCCGCCTTGCCGAAGCCGACGCGTTTTATGCGGCGTTGCAGCAGGATATGCCCGATCCCGATGCGCGGCTGGTGCAACGGCAGGCGCTGGCCGGCATGCTGTGGTCCAAGCAGTACTACCAGTTCGACGTCCATCGCTGGCTGGAAGGCGATCCGGCGCAACCCACGCCTCCCGCGAGCCGTAAGCACGGTCGAAATGCCGACTGGCGCCATCTGTGCAACGCAGACATCGTGTCGATGCCCGACAAGTGGGAATACCCGTGGTACGCGTCGTGGGATCTGGCTTTCCACGCGGCGGCGTTCGCGCTGATCGATCCACAGTTCGCCAAGCGTCAGTTGCTGCTGCTCGTGAAAGACCGTTATCAGCATCCCAACGGTCAGTTGCCGGCCTACGAGTGGGCCTTTGGCGACGCCAATCCGCCGGTCCATGCATGGGCCGCGTGGCGTGTCTATGAAATCGACCGGGCGCTCACCGGGAAGGGCGATCGCGATTTTCTCGAGCTCGTGTTTCACAAGCTCCTGCTGAATTTTTCGTGGTGGGTGAACCGCAAGGACGCCGACGGCCACAATATCTTCCAAGGTGGCTTTCTCGGGCTCGACAACGTCGGCATCTTCGACCGTTCGGCGCCGCTGCCGACCGGCGGCCACATCGACCAGGCCGACGGCACCGCATGGATGGCGGCCTACGCGCTCGATCTGATGCGAATCGCCCTGGAGCTCGCGTTTGCCAATCACGTGTTCGTCGATATCGGCGTGAAGTTCTTCGAGCACTTCCTGTACATCGCCGAGGCCGTCAGTTGCGACGACGGTTGCGAGACGGGCCTGTGGGATAACGCAGACGAATTCTTCTACGACAAGCTGAGGCTGCCCGACGGTTCCAATGTGCCGATGCGGGTGCGCTCGATCGTCGGACTGATTCCGCTTTTTGCGGTGCATGTGCTTGAAGAGCGGCTGCACGGTTCGCTGCCGGGCTTGCGCGACCGGCTGTTCTGGTTTCTCGACCATCGTCCCGATCTCGCCAAACTGGTGTCGCGCTGGAACGAACCGGGGAAGGGCAACAACCTGCTGCTGTCGCTGCTGCGTGGGCACCGCATGAAGGCATTGTTGCGCCGCGCACTCGACGAGTCAGAATTTCTTTCCGACCACGGCGTGCGGGCGCTATCGCAGGTGCACCGCGACCAGCCATTCGTCTTCAGGCACAACGGCGACAGTTTTTCGGTCAAGTATCTGCCGGCCGAATCGGATTCGCGCGTGTTTGGTGGCAACTCGAACTGGCGCGGACCGGTCTGGATGCCGGTCAACTACCTGCTGATCGAGTCGCTGTACGAATTTCACCGCTACTACGGCGACGATTTCCGCGTCGAGTTTCCTACCGGTTCCGGTGAAAAGTTCTCGTTGAGCGAAATTGCCGACAAGCTCGCCAAGCGCGCCACCACCCTATTTCTGAAGGACAGCAACGGCGAGCGCCCCGTCATGGGCGCTTATCCGCTGCTGCAGGCTGACCCGCGTTCGAGCGATCTCGTACTGTTCCACGAGTATTTTCACGGTGACAATGGGCGCGGTGTCGGAGCGTCGCATCAGACCGGCTGGAGCGGGCTCGTTGCGCTCCTGCTGCAACCGCGTGTGACGTCGGAGGCAGGCGTCGTGCCGGTTACCGGAGATGTCGAAGCGGCGCTTGTGGCCAAGTAGGGGCGTGCTAAGGGAGAGGGGGTAGGGGCTCAGCGCATGACGGAGTCCCTGCAAGCAGACGTTTCGCGACTGTTTTTGAACTGTGCGGCTACGGGCCTGGTCTTTTATATAACGCCACGTCCGTTCCATTGGCTTCTCTGGATTGAGTGAACCTATGTCGACACCTTCGAACGCACCTGCTTCAACATCCTCCGCCACCAGTCCGAAGCTGGATGTCGGCCCGCACGGGTCCAACGCGGCGGGACCGGCAGGCAAGCATCCTGCACCGCCCTGTACGCTGGTGATCTTCGGCGCGGGCGGCGATCTCACCAAACGCCTTTTGATGCCGGCGCTCTACAACCTCACGGTCGACGGTCTGCTCGATCCGCAAATGAAGATCATCGGCGTGAATCACGGTCAGGTGGAAACCAGCGCATGGGTCGACGATCTGTCCAAGGCCCTGCAGCAGTTTGCTGCCGACAAGGCCAGCACCTTCCACACCTCGAAGCTGGATGAAAAGGCGTGGGGGTCGCTTGCGCAGCGCCTCGAATATGTGGCCGGCGAATTCGAAAGCGACGACACGTTCAATAACCTGAAACAGAAGCTCCAGAACACGCCCGGCGGGAATGTGGTGTTTTATCTCGCGGTCACCTCACGGTTCTTCAAGCCGATTGTCGAGCACCTCGGCAAGGCAGGCCTGCTGAAGGAAGGCGACGACGGCACGGGTTTCCGCCGTATCGTGATCGAAAAGCCGTTCGGCACCGACCTGGCTTCTGCCCGCGATCTCAACGCGCATATCCTGAGTTATGCGAAAGAAGAGCAGATCTATCGCATCGACCACTTCCTCGGCAAGGACACGGTGCAGAGCATCCTCGCGGTGCGTTTTGCCAACGCGCTGTTCGAACCGGTGTGGCGGCGCGAGTACATCGAGTGCGTACAGATTACTGCTTCGGAAACGATCGGCGTGGAAGGGCGCGGCAAGTTTTACGAGCAGACCGGCGCGTTTCGCGACATGGTGCCCAACCACCTGTTCCAACTGCTGGGCATGGTGGCCATGGAACCGCCCAATTCCTTCGACGCCGAAGCCGTGCGCGACAAGAAGGCCGATATCTCTGACGCGATCCAGCCGTTGAAACCGGATGACGTGGTGTTCGGACAGTACGAGAAGGGACCAGCGGGGCCGGGCTATCGTGAAGAACCGGACGTGGCGTCCGACAGCCAGACGGAAACCTACGCCGCGGCGCGCGTGTTCGTCGAGAACTGGCGTTGGGCCGGCGTGCCGTTCTATCTGCGTACCGGCAAGCGTCTTGCAGCGCGCCGCACGGAGATCTCCGTGCAACTGAAGGCGGTGCCTTTCCGCCTGTTTCGCGACACCCCCGTGGACGCACTGACGCCGAATGTGCTGACCTTGCGGATCGATCCGACGCACGGCACGAGTTTCGACTTCAACGTGAAGGCACCGGGGCCCATCATGCAGATGGGCGCGGTGCAGTCGTCCTTCAACTATAGCGATTTTTTCCCGGAACAGCCGAACGTCGGCTACGAAACGTTGTTGTACGACTGCATGCTGGGCGACGCGACGCTGTTTCAGCGCGCCGACAGCATCGAGACAAGCTGGGCCGCGGTAGACGACGTGCTGCATCCGAAGGGCAGTCCGCTGCCGGTGCGCGGCTACCCAGCTGGCAGCGAGGGCCCGGCCGAGGCCGATGCGTTGCTCGCACAAAACGGCCATACTTGGCGGCCTTTGAGCAAGGACGCGGACGCAAAGAAGTAAGGCTCACTACACATCACCAGGGGACCACTGTGGCGACACGTCAAACCAACGTCAAAGGTAACGTCAAGAGCCGTACTAGCGGCACCGGTAAAACCACCGCTGCCAAACGCGTAGCGAAAACCGCAACGAAAGCTGCGCCTAAAGCCGCAGCTAGACCTGCGGCTAAAAGCAGCGCCAGGCGTGGTGTGGAGCAGATCCTTGCGATCGACGTAGGCGGTACGGGACTGAAGGCCGCGATCATCGATGCGCAAGGCAAGATGCTCACCGAGCGCCTGCGCGTGGCGACGCCGCATCCTTGCACGCCCGAGCAACTGGTCGATACGCTGGTCAAGCTGGTCGAGCCGCTGGTTGCGGAGCATCCACCGACGTGCATCTCAATCGGCTTTCCGGGTGTGGTGCGCAACAACCGCATACTGACGGCGCCGCATTTCGGCGACGTGGGCTGGCACGACATTCCGCTTGCGGAGTCGCTAGCCACGCGGCTTGGCGGCTTGCCGGTGCGCATGATCAACGACGCCGAGGTGCAGGGCTTCGCAGTCATCGAAGGCCACGGCATTGAGTTCGTGCTGACGCTTGGCACGGGCGCGGGCACGGCGCTGTTCCGCGATGGCGAATTGATGCCTCACCTCGAACTGGCCCATCATCCGGTCAGCAAGAATCGCGCGTACGACGAATACATCGGCGACGCCGCGCGCATGAAGGCGGGTAACAAGCGCTGGAATAACCGCGTCGAGAAGGTCATCGGCATTCTTGCGTCGCTGGTGAACTACGACAAGCTGTGGATTGGCGGCGGCAACGCTGCGCGCCTCACGTTCAAGCTGCCGGCGAATGTAGCGGTGGTGTCGAACGACGCCGGTATCGAAGGCGGCGCGCGACTCTGGCATCCGCTCTCATTGCGCGACACGCGGCAATTGCCCGAAGCGACCCAGCGCACGGGCGCGTTCGAGTGATGCAACTGTAATGCGCGTGCGTCGTTGCGCGCGCAACCTTTAGCTGTGCAAGAGGCGCGGTACTTCGAGCGAAGTGCCGCGCTTCGTCATTTAGCGCGCCGCGTCGCCCCAGCGGTACTCGTGCGTCACATCGTCGAGTTGCGCTTTCAGTTCCGCATCGAGCGTGAGATCGACTGCACTGAGCGTGTCCGTCAGTTGATCGGGACTGCTCGCGCCGATGATCGCCGAGGTGATCAGCGGATTGGCGAGCACCCAGGCCAGCGACGTCTTCGTCAGCGAGGCGCCGGATTCCACCGCAATGGCCCGCAGTTTGTCGATCGTTTCGAATTCGCGCTTGTGCCAGTAGCGTTCCTGATACATCGCGCCGGCTTTCCCAACGGTTGCGGTGAAGCGTCCCGCCGCGGGCTGCGCGTCGTGACGGTGCTTGCCGGTCAGCAGGCCTCCTGCCAGCGGGTTATATGGCATGACCGCGAGCTGTTCCTCGCCGGCGAGCGGTAGCAACTCGCGCTCGATCTGCCGGAACAGCAGGTTATAGCGAGGCTGCACGGAGACGAAGCGCGCGACGCGCAGCACATCCGCGCGCCCCAACGCACGCGCCAGCCGGTAAGCCAGGAAGTTCGATACGCCGATATAGCGTGCTTTGCCCGAACGCACGATCACGTCAAGCGCTTCGAGTGTCTCGTCAAGCGGCGTCTCATGGTCGTCGGAGTGCAACTGGTACAGGTCCACATAGTCGGTGCCGAGGCGGCGCAGCGACGTGTCGATGGCATCGAGCAGGTGTTTGCGCGAGGCGCCCTGATCCCACGGCGACGGCCCGACCTTCCCCACTGCCTTGGTCGCGACGATAAAGCGATCGCGCTTACCCTTCAACCAGCGGCCGACGATCTCTTCGGTGCGCCCCGCGATATTTTCTCCGCCGCCGAGCGGGTAGACATCCGCCGTATCAATGAAGTTGACTCCGGCTTCCGCTGCCCGATCGAGGATGCTGTGCGAGACCGACTCTTCGGTCTGTAAGCCGAACGTCATCGTGCCAAGACACAAACGTGAAACGCTTAGGCCGGTGCGGCCGAACTTACGATATTGCATGGTGGACTCCACGAGAGGAACAGACTGCCGATTGCGTGAAGCGAAAAGCATAGCGCTTATCCACGATTGGCGTCGGCGGGACGGCAAGTGTCCTGCGGCTTGCCAAAACACACGCCTACGCCAGCGAGGCATGCCATCGCAACGGCGCCGAGCGTGACGAACACATCGCTCGTAGAGAGCAAGCTCGTCAGCACCGCGCCGAAACACGGCGCGATGAACTGCATGAACATTCCCGCAGATTGGAGCGCCGCGCTGGCGCCCGCCACCTGATCCGCGAGGCGGCGGGCGATGAACAACCTGCTCTCGACCCTGAAACGTGCGCCCACGAGTCCGGTTGCAAAGAAAGCGATCGCCAGCATCAACCCGGCCGGATGCAACGGCATCCGGAAGATCCCACCAATGGCGATGAACACGGCGCACGTCACGAACGCAGGTGCAAGGAGCGCGCCGAGGCCTGCTTGCTGTGCGTTGCGTCCCATCGGCAGCAAGCTGCCGAGCACCCCGCCCAGCGCAGAACAGGAGACCACGATACCCAGTACGGACTTGTCGAAGCCGTGGTTCTTCAGCATCAACGGAAACTGATTGTTGACGGCCGCGGCCAGCGCGAAGTAGATGCCGACACAGAGCAATAGCGGCACGATGGGCCCGCTGAAGGGGGCTCGCTGCACAGCTTGCTCGTCAGGGGCTGCTAGTACCGAGGACGCCGCTTTACCGTTCGACGCCGAGGCCAGCATCAGGATGATCGCGGCGGCGATCAACACAATCGACGCGAGCATCGTGTGATTGTCGCCGGCCCACGCGCCGACGATACCGCCGGCCGCGGGCGCACAGATCTTCGCCACGCTTTGGGCCAGACTCAGAAGCCGGAAGGCGCGGCTTTGCTGCGCCTCGTCGACGCAGGTGGTGACGTAGAGCGTCTCGGATGGATCGGTGAAGCCGAGGGCCGCCGATTTCAGCGCGACAATCAGCAGAAATGCAACGAAATTGCCGACCCAAAGGAGCGCGGCCGTCGTGCCCAATGTGAGTGTCAATGCGACGACGAGAACTCGTGTACTGGCATAACGGCTACAAACCTGGCTGATGGTTCGCGTCAGCAGAATGGGCGGCACCAGCAATGCCGCGCTCAAGATGACCAGGTCAAACGGGGTGGCGTCGAATCGATAGGTCGCGATGTTCAGAATCGCGAGAAAGTTGATCCACCCACCGAAGCTGGCAAAGAAGCTGCCGGTTAGAAACGAATAAAAGCGGCGATTCCCGGACATATTCACTCTCAGTGCATATTGGATTTATTGGAGTCCTGCGGCCTAACTAAAAACAGCAAGACGCAACGAGACCTTCGAAGTCTTTCGAATGGTTAACTAAGGAATGCTAAAAAATCAGGGCGAGACGATGCGAACCCTTGGTGACTTAAGGGTTCGATGCTGCTTGCTAACGGGTAGTACGAGTAGTACGGGTAATGCGGATCTTGCTCGCCGTCGAAATGCCGGCGTCTAGAACAGTGCCGGCTGCTGCGCAGATACCATTGGCACGACGTTCAGTTCGTCGAGCCTCAGGCGCGCCTTGGCGAGATCGTGAAGCACTTGCCTTTGTAACCATGTTTCCGCGCCGCCGCCGAACGCCTTGTCGAGGCGCAGCGCCATCTCGGGTGAGATGCCTGCCTTGCCGCTCAACAGATTGGTGAGCGCCTGACGACTGACGCCCAGAACCAGCGCACCCTCGGTGACGGTCAAATTGAACCGCTCAAGGCAGTTCTGCCGGATGGTGATGCCCGGATGGATGAAATCTGAATCGGCCATGGGGTGAACAATATCGACGAATGGAACATCCGTCAACTGACAAGCGCTCCTTGTCATTGGGGCGAATGAGGTTCTCACCGTGCGTGCTTGTCCCGCCAGACTTTCCCGAAGTGCACCGACATAAAAAGTCCAATTGCCAGCGCACCGGCGAGCGGCACGATCAGGTCAGGCGTGAATTCTAGAGTCACAGGGTGACGCGAAAACAGATAAAGGCCGACCAGCAGATTCAAAAAGCCCCACACGAAGTTCACGAGCGCGGAGGAGTCGCCGACACCGTGCGGTTTGGCGAAGGGTGTCGGAAAGGGAGCGCCCTGCAGCCCTGCAACGAGATGCGGGACGCTATTGCAAAGAAAAGCCCCGGCAAAGAAAGCGGCGACGTAGTGCATGAGATGACTTGAGGAAAGGGTGGCGTGAATCAGCGTGCCGTGAAGGTTGCTTTCATGCCGCTGACGAAAACATGCTGACAGTCCGGTCGAAACCGGACAGGCATGGCTAATATGCGAGGGTATCCTCCGTCAGCGACGAGCGCTTGCTGCAGGCGGAAATCCGGCAGCTCGTGCACCTCTACCTGGGTTCGGCCCAGCGTGAGGCGGGGGCGTAGTTTGTGGCCACAACCCGCACCGCGCCTAGGGATGCGCCGGGAGCGTAAATATCGCTTTCCGGTCGAACTGCTACAATCCACGCATTTTCCTCGTCGTAGACTGCATCATGGGCTTTGAACAACTCGCTGCACTGAAAGACCAACTGGCGAAACAGGCTGAAGAGAAACGCATGGCGAAGCGTGCGCAGCACGCCAAGCCGGCGCAGAATGCCAAGCCAGCGAAGCAGGCCGAGGCACCGAAGCAAGCCAAGCCTGGCCGCGCTGCGCCCACGGCTGCTCGCCACGCTCAGGCGCAAAAGGCGCCTGCGCAGAAGTCGAAGCCGGTCGACCCCGTGGTGCTGTCTATCGGCAAGCTGCAGAAGCGGTTCCCGAAAGCGTTCCCCAAGAATCCGGCCCCGAAAGTGCCACTTAAGGTGGGCATTTTCAAGGATCTGCTCGAACACTCGGAAGAACTCGGCCTGAATGAAGCGGCACTGCGCGACGCCATCAAGGTGTGGTGCTGGGGCAGCCGCTATTGGGCATGTGTCGCCGAAAACGCAATGCGCGTCGACCTCAACGGTCAGGACGCAGGTCAGGTGCTGCCGGCGGAAGCGGCGCGTGCGCGCGGCTTGCAGGCCAAGCGGCAAAAGACGAAGAACGCCGCCGCACAAGGTGGCGCTGCTCAACAGGCCGGTGCTGATCAGCAAGGTAGCGCCGTGCAGCAGGACGCTGTGGTCTCGCAAGACGGCAGCGCGGCTCAGCAAGACGGCACAGCGCAAGAAGAGCGTGCGGTTCAGCAGGACGTGGCCGCTCAGCAAAACAGCACTGCTGAGCAAGACGTCGTCGCGCAGCACGACGACGGTGCGTCCCAGCAAGACACCCCGGCCCAACAGGGCAACGTAGCTTAACGAAGCGGCGCCGTCGTCACGACGGCGTCTCGCAACGCGGCAGCGCTCTCCGCTCATCGTGCTCGTCGTCGCTGCTGTACCTGCGCCTTATTCGGCGGACGACGTCAGCGGGGCGGGCATCGGCAACGCCATCGGCGTACTCGTGCCGAATCGACGCACATCTTCCACTGGCGTGAACCCTATCGCGCTGTAAAACTCCACGGCGTTCGGCGCTGCGTTGACTCGCAGATAAGGCCGCTCGTTGCGCGCCGCGCATCGTGTGACCGCTTCCTGAATCAGACTGCGACCCACGCCAAGCCGGTGGTAGCTGGGCTCGACAAACAGACTGCACAGGTTCCAGAAATTTTTCACCAGCACGGCGCCGACGATGCGTCCGTCGTCGACGCATTTCAGGTGGACGCATTGCTGCGGATGGTCGAATGCCCAGCGCATGTTCGCCAGGACATTGGCGACGATCACGTTCATTTCCGCCTCATCAACCCGCACGCTGGTCTTGATGGTTCGCAGCATCATGGCTTCGAGGCTGGACTCATCGGTGGTCTGGATTGCTTCGATTTTCATCGGATAGAGTAATTGCTGCCGCGCGCCGGTTTCCAACCGTGACCGGCGAACGGCGACGTGGTGCGGTGCCCCCACCACAAGCGCATCAACACGGCCATCACGACGAGCAGCACGAGCACCAGTACGCTGCCTTCTGGACCGGTTTTGCCGCCGCTCAGCAGAACGTTGCCGAGCGGATGCGCGGTGAAGAAGCGATGGTCCACCACCGTGCCGCTGTCGGACGTGCCGTAGAAGAACGATTCACCCCAGTCCCACGCGGCATGGAAGCCGATCGCCCAGAACAGCGACCCCGTATACCAAAGGCTCAGACACAACACGATGCCGAAGCCCCCGGCGGTAATGAGACCCACTGGCGTCTCGCCGGGATTGGAGCCATGCAGGCCGCCGAACAGGACCGACAGCAGGATCGCGCTCCACCAGAAACCAATGCCGCGCCCCAGCGTGTGCTGAAGATATCCGCGCAAAGCTGATTCTTCAAAAAGGCCGACCAGCAGGAAGAGTCCACCCCAGGCCAACGCGCGCAACCACACAATCGCGCCGTATTCCGATGGTGTGTCGAGCGTGAGTACATGCATTTGCATCAGGAGGAACACCGTCAGACTGACCGCGGCGAATCCGCAGATCACGCCGCTTCCAAAGCGCGCCCATGCGGCGGATCCTTGCAAGCCAAACGACAGCAAGGGACGCCGCTCGATAGCCGACATCACGGCCAGTGCCACCGTTAGGCTGGCGATCTGGATGGACTCCCCGAGATAGAAAGGGAAGAGCGTCAAGTGTGTCGCGCTGTGAGGGATCGGTCCAAAGACATAGTGCTGCAACTTGGCCAGGCCGAATGCGACAGCCAGAAAAATCGCGATGAACAGCACGATTCTCCAGCCCCACCGGAGTCCGTAATTGCCGACGAATATCCAGCACACCCGCCCCTTGCGTCGCGCTGGGGGTGTTTCGTCGTTGATGGCTTTTGCTGACTGCTGAAGCTGGTCGTCCAAGAAAACCTCCGTTCTATTGACTACGATGGAATGGGCGCATTCTTTTGTTTCCGGGCTCGTATCATGACTGAAGCGAGCCTGCTGTTTATGCGCTGTGTATATAGCGGCCAGGTCGATTTGAGCGCATTACTTTAACGTCGTTTAATACGTGATGCCAACGGGTTCAATAGTGGATGCACTTCATTCGACGTGTACGGGTGTAGATTCCACGGAATAGATTTCCACCCGCCTGTGTTTGCCTTGTATTGCTCATCCGATCTGCTGATAGGGGGGCGTTCCATGCCTTGCATTGCTCGTTCAATTGCACGCTCCACGTTCGCCGCTGCGGCCTTGGCTATGTTGGGTGTGCCCTGCGCCGTATGGGCCGGTGGCCCGGCCGCCCCCAACACCGCAGAAGCCCCGTTCCTGGCGGAAAACGACACAGCCATGACCAGGATGATGGGCGACATGACCATCAAGCCCTCGGGCGACGTCGATCAGGACTTCGTTGCGATGATGGTTCCGCACCACCAGGGCGCAATCGACATGGCCCAGGCCGAACTGCGCTACGGCCACAACGAACAGCTGCGACGTATCGCGCAGGAGATCGTCGTCGAGCAGCAGCAGGAGATCGTCGCAATGCGGTTGGCGTTGGGACAGACTCTTCCGCCCTCCGCGCCTGCGCCCGATCAGCAACATGGCCCGAACGTCCCACCCTCACAGGCAAGCCCCACACCCCCTAACGGCATGCAAATGAACATGCACAAGGAGCCGTGATGAAACACTCGCCGATTCTCTCCACCGCGCTGACGTCTATCGCTATGTTCGCGGCCCACCTTGTGTGGGCTGGCCAGGCACCGGGCTCGTTATCGGAGCCGGACATTCCGGTGAGTCATCATGACCGTGTCTATGCTGCCGAGCAATTCTCGAACACCGTGTCGGTGATCGATCCGGCCGACAATCGGTTGGTTGGCGTTATTCGTCTCGGCGACCCGTCGCCGGCCAATTTCAGCCCGCTCTATCACGGCCAGGTGCTGGTGCACGGCATGGGATACGCGCCCGACCATCACACGATTGCGGTGGTCTCCATCGGCTCGAATTCGGTTTCGTTCATCGACACGCAGACTAACGCGGTCAAGCATGTCACCTACGTGGGCCGCTCACCGCATGAGGCATTCTTCACACCTGATGGCAAGGAAGTGTGGGTAACCGTGCGCGGCGAAAACTACGTGGCGGTGCTCGACGGAAGCAGCTTCGAAGAGAAAACCCGCATTATCGTGCCGGCCGGCCCGGGGATGCAGATCTTCTCGCCGGACGGCAAGTACGGCTATGTATGTTCGTCGTTCAATCCGGAGGTCGAAGTGATCTCTGTGGCGGACCACAAGATCGTCGGTACGGTTAAGCAAGCCAGTCCGTTTTGTCCTGACCTCGCGGCGACGCCGGATGGCAAGCAGGTCTGGTTCACACTCAAGGATGTGGGCAAGACCCAGGTTTTCGACGCCAACCCACCTTTCGCTCTCCTGAAGACTCTCGACACGGGGCCGATCACGAATCACGTGAACATCGTGCATAACGCCAATGGCATGTTTGCTTATGTGACCATAGGCGGCCTGAATCAGGTCAAGGTGTTCCGCACCGACGACTTCTCGCAGGTCGCAACCATACCGATCGGCAGTCTGCCGCATGGCATCTGGCCGTCGGGCGACGGCAGCCGCGTCTATGTAGGCCTTGAGAATGCCGATGCGATGACTGCTATCGATACATTGACCAACCGTGTGATCGCGACCGTGCCGATCGGGCAGGCGCCGCAGGCGGTGACCTACGTACCGAACGCGGTGCCGCAAGGAGACGGCACGCAGAACACGGTCCTGCTCGGGGTGGCGGGCCAAACCGATCATCTGGCGATGGTGGCGGTGGGCATGGGCAAGCCGGCGGATTCCGCCGTTGCGCCAACCAGTGTCGCGTTGTTCGATCAAGGTCTGGTGCAGGTATTGCAGGCCGCCGTCACTGGGCTTCAGCCAAAGCAGCCCTACGTGCTGGGACTCGCGAACCAGCCTGACGGCAGCGGCACGATGGACGTGCTGGCGAGTTTCATGACCAATCCCGCGGGTTCGGCCATTGTCAATACCATCGGCCAGATTCGCCAGGTGGTCACGCCGGGCATGAATCCGACGGCCGACACTCGGCGTTATCTTGTGATTGCTCCGCAAGTGGCCGGAAAACCCGGCGCGCCCGTACAGGTCCAGGCGCTTTGAATTGAGTGCACGGGGTCCGCGCCGAGTATCCCCGGATGTATATCAAAAAGGCATTCACAAGATACGAAAGATGTATTTTTTATATGGCAAGCGCAAGCCTAAAGTTCATTCATGACTTCCCCACCGGAGATGATGATGAACAACACCAGAATTGCGCGCGCCCCGTCCGCCAGCGCACAGCTCCTTTCCGAGAAGGTCCGCCAGTTCACGCCGAACTGGTTTGCGGTGACGATGGGTAACGGCATCGTGTTTCTCGTGCTCACGGCGCTGCCGCTGCACTTTAGCGGTCAGCGGGCATTGGCCGAGTCGCTGTGGTGCGTCGACATCGCGCTGTATGCCGTGTTTGCGGCGATGTTCGCAGCGCGCTGGATCTTTAACCCCGAGACCGTCAAGCCGCTGCTGCATCATCCGCTGCAGTCGATGTTCCTCGGCGCCATCCCCATGGGGCTCGCACCGATCATCAACGGCATCGTGCTGTTCGCCGGTCCGAGTTTCGGCGCAAGTGCGTACACGCTCGCCTCTGCGCTGTGGTGCTTCGACGCGCTGCTCGCCGTGACGGTCGCGGTAGTCGTGCCGTATCTGATGTTCACCGAGCAAAGCCACGCATTCGAGCGCCTCACGGCCGTTCTGCTGTTGCCTATCGTCGCACCGGAAGTGGCGGCATCGAGCGCCGCTGTGCTGGCGCCGCATCTGCCGGTCGAAACGGCGCGGGTCGTCATCGGTGCAGGTTATGTGCTGTGGGCCATCTCGGTGCCGCTGGCGTTCTCGGTACTCACGCTGGTCTTTTTCCGGCTCGTCATTCACAAGCTGCCGCACCGCGATCTCGGTCCTTCGAGCTGGCTCACACTTGGTCCGATCGGCACAGGCGCGCTGGGACTGCTCACACTCGGACAAGCGGCCTTAGGCGCGTTCGCTGGCACCTCGCTCGCCAGCGTAGCGGTCATTGCGAGAGACTTCGGTATCGTCGGCGGCTTGCTGCTGTGGGGTGTCGGGCTCTGGTGGCTCGCCGTCGCGGTGCTCTTCATGTGGCGCTATCGCCGCGAAGGCTTGCCGTTCAACCTCGGCTGGTGGGGCTTCACGTTCCCGATCGGGGTCTACGCACTCGCTACGCTGAACCTTTACCGCTTGACCGGTTTCAGTGGTTTCGCTGCGATCGGCGTGGTACTGGCTGCCGCGCTCGGCGCTCTTTGGGTCCTGGTGGTGTCGAAGACAGTGCGTGAATTCATGCACGGCCAACTGTTCAACGCGCCTTGCCTTGCGGTTGCACGTTGAGCTCGGGCGTCGCGCATCCGCGCATGCCTTCAAACCAGCAACGAAATGATGCCTCCGATGGTGAGCCCGGCTGCAATCCACCGGCCTGCGGTGTAGAAAGGGTTGCGATTTTCTTGCGACTGATCGGGGCGCTCGAGTCCCAGCGTGCCGTAGGCGAGCGACTTCAGCGGCGAGACGTTGGCGGTGTTGCCTGGATCGTCTAACGTGCCTGCGGTGCCTGCGGTGCCTGCGGTGCCTGCGGTGCCTGCGGTGCCTGCGGTGCCTGCGGTGCCTGCGGTGCCTGCGGTGCCTGCGGTGCCTGCGTCGCTCGCGTCAGTCGCGCTATTCGCCGCGATCGCCGCGCCCTCCGGAGAAATGGTGACGGCCGAATCCTGACTTGGGTTGCTTGTCGTCGAGGTAACGGGTGTCGTCGGGTCAGCGTTATTCGCAGACACCGATGCCGGGTCCGACGCTGCGTTTTCGCTGACCGCCGTTTGCGTCGACGTGGGCGACGACGCGGCGTTGCTGATTTGCATGGCAAGCTTTCCTCATTCTTATATCCAGGCGGCAGGGCTGCGCATCCACAGACGTTGCGTGCAGAGCCGCAGCCGCAAAGCGAACCCTACGACGGCCCCCCAGTCGTTCGATGCCGCCTCGCCTGTTTTGTCGACCTCGCAGAAACGTATCTTTAGCGTTGGTAAGGCGCCGTAAGGCCAAGCCACGGGCCTGCGCGCGCCGGGGTATCATGCGGCTCCGGCGGCCCCAGCCACCCACCAACGACTTGGCCCGCGTGATGGGCTCACAGAGACACGAATTGCACTGCGCGATACGCGAGCTCGTCAATCAGCAGTCATAGCGCGCAGATGCCATCCATGGTTCACATCAATCTCTCCGCCGGCGTTTTAGGTCCCGCCCTGCAGGCACTCGATCTGTACGCGCTACTGGGCATCCTGGCCGCGTTGATATGGGGTGGCATGGTCAAGGGAGTAGTCAGCATCGGCGTGCCGCTGATCGCGATGCCGATTCTTAGCCACTTCCTGCCGATCAAGGAGGCGGTGTTGCTGCTCTCCATGCCGATCATCCTCGGCAATATCCCGCAGGCGCTCGAAGGCGGCGAGATGCTCGCTACGGTGCGCCGGATCGCGGCGCCGCTGGTCGGCACGGTGCTCGGCAACATCGTCGGGGTGACAATGCTGATCTCGCTTGCGCCACACCGCGCGCAAGCCGCCGCCGGCATAGTGCTGGTGATCGCAGCGCTTCTGCTGTTCCTTTCGCCGCGGCTGACGCTGTCGCCGGGGCTCGCCAAGCCGGTGGGCCTGATACTCGGCTTTGGGGCGGCCGTGATGGAGAGCATCGCCTCCGTTCCCGGCCCGCTGCTGGCCATGTATCTGATCGCGACCGGGGCGACCGGCAAGGCGTTCACCAAGCAGATCGCCATCATTCTTGTGGTCTCGATCATTACGCTGATTGCCGCGTTCAGTGGCGGCGCGCACGCGAGCTGGATCGATCTCGCCATCTCGGCCGCCGCGAGCATTCCGGTGATTGCCGGCATGCTGATCGTGCGCCCGCTGCGCGACAAACTGCATCCTGCGGCTTTCCGCAAGCTTGTGCTGCTATTTGTGCTCGCGGCTGCGGCGCAGATGATCTGGAAGTCCGGGGTTCTGTAGGTGCGTCAGTCGTCGCGATGCATAAGTGAGCTGAGCGTCGAGCCAGAGCTGCTCAGCCCACCTGGCCAATGCCTCAGGCGGACACGTCGACCAGCACGCCCACCGGCTGCCAGTTCAGACTGCTCGCGCTGTCCGACAGGCCATCGAGCACATCGGACAACGTGACCGTCGCGGCCGGGTCCGAATCGAGCGCGGCGACGTGGGCTTGCAACGCATTGCTCAGATTCGACATGGCGGCGTCCATCGGATCTTCACCGTCTTCCGCTTCATCCGGCTCGGATACTTCTTCCACGTCATCGACTTCGACGTCCCATTCCCCGGCGTCGTCATCCACATCGTTGTCTACCGCGTTGGCGGCATTCGATAACTCCGCAATGCGTGAACCAAGATCGCGATACGCGCCGACGCCGCCGCCCGAGGTCGCCGGGTCGTTAAAGCTGGCAATCGCTTTGGCCGAACTATCGCCGGATGAGGTGCCGCTGTTGTCCGCCGAGATCGACTGCTGAAGGGACAGCGCCTGATACAGCGCGGCGAGGAATTGCGCGCCGGTGCTGGTTGCGTCCGAGTTGGACCCGCTCACGGCGCTCGCGCTGCTGCCGTCCGCGCTTTCTGTGCCGCTGGTGGCGCCGGTCGTGAGCGAGCCCGCCGGCATGCTATAGCCAAGCTGCGATAGCGTCTGCTGAAGCGCGGCCATCAGCGGGTCGGTATTTGATGAGGCCGACGTCGTGGACGAGTTGTCCGAAGTGGCTTGTTTCTTCGCAGGCACCGAGTCTAGCGACGCCGCCGCAGACGGTGCGGTGGGCGCTGGCAGCGACGCCATCGCCATACCAAACGAATCGACTGACATGGTCCATTTTCTCCAGATAAGCACGTTGGATGGTGGGGGTACGCACGCAATCGAAAGGCGAATTCACTTCGATGGCACGAACCTGATCGAACGGGTTATCGGAGGGATGGGTTCAGAGTTTGATGGTTTGTAAGGCGACGAAAGAGCAAACCGGCCTTCGTTAATATTTGGCGGCCTGCAGCAGATGGCAACAATGGACGACGGCGGCCGTCTACGTGTCGCTGCGTGCGAAGGAGGCGAATTGGCCTGCGTCTGGAAAACCGCACGTCCGATATCGCACCGGGTACATCGATTCTTCTTCGAGCAGGCCACCCACGAGAGGTGCGATCTGTTGCCACGGCACGATGCGTGTCTCGCCCGACTCGGGACGCACCAGCACGATGCGGTCGGCTTCGGGCAACAACGACTCCACGTCTGCGGTCCACGTTGCAGCGGAGAACATCTCGCCGGCATCATCCTTGGCGCCGTAGAGCAGGTAGTTGGCAACGAACACATCGCGTCCTTCCTGCTTGTGGAGGCGATCAAGCGCGGCCTTTTGCGTATCGTAGTCGTCCTTGCGATAACGCAACGCGAGTTGTGCGAGGCGCTGCGCCACCTCGGCCTGCCGCGGCGTAAAGCGGCGCAAGCCTTCGTGGTAGCAGTACATGAACGGTGACACGGGGCGACCAGTCTGTGCGGCTTCGTGGCTCAATTCGACCATGCGCGCGAGCGCGCCGTCGTCCTTGTCGCTGGTGACGAGCAACACATCGCGAGTGGGAATCATGAAGACGGGAAAGCCATGCACCGGCGCGCGGTGCAGCAGGTCCGGCAGCAGCGCTCGGCTCGCGTCGTAGCCGTCGCCCCAGTCGCCGCGATAGACGCCGCGCGCCACTTCGACGAATGCGTCGGTTGTGATATCGCGCAGGTTGTCGCACGCAATCGAAAGCGCTTCGTCGAGCGGAATGTGCCACGACTCGGGTGGCCCACTCATCAATGTTGAGGTGGACTCAGGATAATCGAGCGCCAGCAGCACTGCGCAGTCGTCACCGAACGCTTGCCACGCGGGCGCGAACGTCGCCTTTCTGCCAGCCGTGCGAAGTTGATGCAGACGCACGTCTTCGAGCACGCCACGGCCGCGGATCAACGGACGCAGCATCGCTCGCGCGTTGCACAGACGTTCGGGCGCCGCTTGCTGGCTCGAGCATAGCGTTGCCACGAATCCCTGCAGTGCGTTCTCACGCGACGCCTTGTCGCTGCTGCAATAAGCGCGGTATGCGTGATGCAGATTGAAGACGGCGTTGTCCCCGTATTCAAGCCGGAACTCGTCGGCGTTGTAGTTCAGTGAAGTGTCGAACCCGTGGCGTTTGGCGGCCTCGATGAACAGGGAGGCGAACGCGTCCGGCGTTGGTTTACGTACGAACAGCGCGTCGAAAAATCCCATGTGAGCAAAGGCAATAAGGCGAGCGTAGACGGTCAATCGAGGGCGCCGTACCGGTCAGGCGCAATGGGAACATCGTCGCAAATCGCGGCCGGTGAGATCACCCATTATTGGGGCATACAATGAATAACGGCCTCGCGCCGCAATTCTTGAAGACCGGCTACTAAACCCCCAATCCCCGCTATGAAAAACTCACGTCGTAGTTTTCTTCTGTTCAGCATCGGCGCGGGGTCGTCCCTCGCGCTTACCCGCGTCGCATTGGCCGACGCGGCCAAGCTCAGCGAAGCGGATCCGAAGGCGCAAGCGGTAGGCTACAAAGAGGTGGCCGCAACCGTGGACAAGAGCAAGTTTCCCACCTACGTCGCAGGTCAGAACTGCGGCAATTGCTCGCTGTTTCAAGGCAAGTCATCAGATGCATGGGGTGGCTGCACGTTGTTCGGCAGCCAGCAGGTGGCTGCGACCGGCTGGTGCAGCTCTTACAGCAACATGTAGTGGATGCGCAGCGTGACGGGACGCATCCACGAGATCACTTGCCGAACACTTCCAGCTTCAGCGTGTGCGAGTGGCCGATCCAGACCGCGGCGTCGCGGTGATCGCGTAAGCCGTCGCCGGTATTGGGGTGCAGAAATACGTCAAGCGCGCCGTGATTGAGCGTGAGCCACTCCACGATCTCGGCGAAGTGAGGCCGGTCGAACTCGAGCTGATACGACCACAGCGGGTGCGGGCCAACCGGACGCTCGTGAAAGCGGCCCAGTTGCAGCTTGCCTGCGAAGCGGGCTTCGATCTGCCCGCGCAGCGCCCATGCCGCATCGCGATGCGCAGCATCGAAGTACACATGGGCATGCCAGTTCTGAACTGCCGATACATCTGGAGAGGTCATGTGATGAGTGTGAGTTCGGGAAGACCGTCAGGATAAGGCAGTTTGCGGATGTTCGGGCGGGCGAGGCAGCGGGTTCTGCCTCGCGTGTCAAATTTGCCTGCCTTGCAAATCGGGCGGCCTGGCAGCTTGGCCGCCAGGCGATCTGCTCAGTTGGCCTACGTATTGACCTGCTGATTGCGTGCCGCGTTTGCGCCACTCAGCGATCTATTTCCCCAGCTCATAACCGATGGCGCCGCCCACGACGGCGCCACCCACCGTACCTGCAGTGCTGTGGTTGGTGGCTTCATTGCCGACCACGCCGCCCGCTGCCGCGCCGCCTAGCGTGCAGCCACTCGCAAGCGACGCCAGAACCACGAGCGTGACGATACCGGTCCACCTGAATCGAGTGCTCATTTTCAACCTCTCTTTTTCGTGTTGATACTCTTTACCAGCAAGTTCTGTGCCGGAGCGGAGCAGGGTTAAGCAAGGGCTGAGCTCGCCCGACGGCGTTTGCGTCGATCCGTCTGCGCTTGCTAGACTGCCTGCGCAAATTGCATCGCCTTTGAAGGCGTAGGCATGTGCCAGTTTCCTACCCGTCGGCGCACGCCCGAGTCATTCCACAAAGACGCACACAGGACCACCGACTGGAGTTCCGTATGGCTTATATGCTGTTTATCGTCGAACCCGCCGACCAGCGCAACGAACGCAGCGAGGAGGAGGGACGTGCGCTCTACGAGCGCATGGGAAACTACGCCGAAGACCTCCGCAAGCGTGGCCTGCTGCTCGCGTGCGAGTCCTTGAAGTCCACCCGCGACGCGGTCCGCGTGCAGATGCGCGACGGCCAGTCAAGACTGCTCGACGGCCCGTTCGCGGAAGCCAAGGAAATGGTCGGCGGCTTCCTGCTGCTGAATTGCGACACACGTGAGGAAGCGGTTGCGATCGCCACCGCCTGCCCGGCGGTCAATTGGGCCACGGTCGAGGTCCGCGAAGTTGGGCCGTGCTACGAATGATGTTGGTGGCGTAATAGGCCAGTAGCGACTGCTGTCGCGGCCGTCTTCTTCAACATCAGGGTTTTCCCGAAAGTGCGGATTCTGTGTCGATCCGCCCCTGTGTCGCGCGTCGTGTCAGTGAAGAGCCCACGAGGCGGCTCGATATCCACAACTCCAAGGAGCAATACGATGCGATTCATGATCATGGTCAAGGCAACCGCAACGAGCGAATCCGGTTCCATGCCGGACGAATCCCTGATGGCGGTCATGGGCGCCTATCACGAGGAGCTGGCGAAGGCCGGCGTGTTACTCGACGCGACTGGCTTGCAGCCGAGTTCGAAGGGCTGGCGCATCCAGTATTCGCAGGGTCAGCGCCGCGTGATCGACGGACCGTTCGCCGAGACGAAGGAATTGCTGGCGGGCTATACGCTGATTCAGGTGCGCTCGCGCGAGGAAGCCATGGAGTGGGCGCGGCGCTTTCCGGCGCCGTTCGGCGAACACGCCGATGGTGAGATCGAGGTGCGGCAACTGTTCGAACTGGAAGACTTCGAGCCGGGGCCATCCGTCGATCGCTTTCGCGAGCTGGATGCGGCGCGTCGCTAAGTGGCGGTGAATTCAGCAGCTACCCATCGTGCGATAGAAGCGGTCTGGCGCATCGAATCGGCCAAGGTCGTCGCCTGCGTCGCGCGCATGGTGCGCGACGTGGGCGTGGCCGAAGAACTGGCGCAGGATGCGCTCGTCGCGGCGCTCGAACATTGGCCCGAGCACGGCGTGCCCGACAACCCCGGCGCCTGGTTGATGACGACCGCCAAAAACCGCGCGCTCGACCGCTTGCGCCAGGACGTGCTGCATGCACGTAAGCGCGAGGAACTCGGCCGCGACCTGGATGCACAGGAGGCTCACCTCGTGCCGGACTTTGTCGATGCGCTCGATACCGCGCGCGAGGATGACATCGGTGACGATCTGCTGCGCCTCGTGTTCACGGCGTGTCATCCGGTGCTATCCACCGACGCGCGTGTCGCGCTCACGCTGCGCCTGCTCGGCGGCCTCACGACCGACGAGATCGCGCGCGCCTTTCTCGTGCCCGAGCCGACCATCGCACAACGGATCGTGCGCGCCAAACGCACGCTGACGGCCGCCAAGGTGCCGTTCGAGGTGCCGCGTGCCGATGCCCGTGCGGTGCGGCTCGCGTCGGTGCTCGAGGTGATCTACCTGATCTTCAACGAAGGCTATTCGGCCACGGCGGGCGATGACTGGATGCGCCCGGCTTTGTGCGAGGAGGCGCTGCGGCTCGGCCGTGTACTGGCTGGCCTTGTGCCGGACGAAAGCGAGGTGCATGGGCTCGTCGCGCTGATGGAAATCCAGGCCTCACGCCTCCACGCACGGATCGACGCACAAGGCCGTCCGGTGCTATTGCCCGATCAGGACCGCAGCCGATGGGATCTACTGCTGATCCGGCGCGGGTTTGCGGCGCTCGAGCGTGCTCAGGCACTTGGCGGCGCCAGTGGGCCCTATGCGTTGCAAGCGGCGTTGGCCGCCTGTCATGCGCGCGCCCATACCGCCGAGCAGACCGACTGGGCACAGATTGTCGCGCTATATGACGTGCTTGCTCAGGTCAGGCCGTCGCCGGTGGTGGAGTTGAACCGGGCGGTGGCCGTCGGCATGGCGTTCGGCCCGGCGGCGGCGCTCGAGATTGTCGACGTGCTGGCCGCTGACGCCGCACTCGCGAACTACCATTGGCTGCCCAGCGTGCGTGGCGACTTGCTCGCGAAACTCGGGCGTATGGACGAGGCACGCGCGGAATTCGAGCGTGCCGCCGCAATGACACGCAACGCGCGCGAACGTGAACTGTTGTTGGAGCGTGCGCGGGGCGGGGCGGGCTGAGCGAAGGCCCGCGTGCCTCTGAATCTGATCAACCCGTTCGAGCGTTAGCGGGTTAGCGCATCCGTTACCAGACGCCGTGTTTAAACGGACAAAAACGCTGCTGCACCGAACAGGATGCCCGCTGCGGCCACACCTAAGGACAGATTGCGCAGCCACTTCTTGCGCGTGAGCAAGGTGATGGCCGTCAGCGCAATGGAGATCTGAATCAGCGTGGTGGCCTGGGCCCAGCGGTGGTGACCATGCAGCAGCTTCTCGCTTTGCGCGTCATTGTTGGTCACATCCTTTTCGATTGCTTCGGCGTTGGCGCGAATCGGCTCTTTCTGCTGCTTGTACTTTTCGACATCCGCGAGGAATTTCGCGTGCGCGTCGCTGCCCGGAGTCGACAACGCGGCCCCCAGTTCAGCGAGGTTTTCTTTCTCGCCCTTTGCCTGGTAGTACGACCATTGATTGGCCGCCTCAGTCTTCTTTATGGCCGCTTCGTTCTTGTAGTAAAGCGCGAGGTTTTCGCTGGTGCCGCTCTGGTAGGCGTAGATCGCGCCGATCGTGGCAAGGATTGCCGTCATCACCGCCATGCGGCTCGCAAACGGATCGGCATCCGCGTGAGCGTGATGCCCCTCGCCCACGTGCTCGACAGCATGGTCATGCGGACCATGCACTTCATATTCATCAGACATGCAACACTCCGGAACACACTTATGTATTGAAGTTCACGCGGCAGACTTAGACGGCGACGATGGCGCCCGCTACGCGGGGCTCAATCTTAGCGGGTTGTGTTCAGGATCGCGCAGCGCGAGTCGCGAGTTGCTCAACGAGAAAATCCACGAAGCAGCGCACGCGGACCGACAGATGCCGCACATGCGGATAGAGCAGCACGAAGGGGCGCGACGCGCCGCCGAGGTCCGCCATGACCTCGACCAGGTTGCCGTCGCGCAGATCCTGCTCGACCACAAAACGATACGTCTGAAACAGCCCCGCGCCGTGACGGGCGAGCGTCACGCCGCTGAGCACGTCGCCGCCGGACGAATAGCCACCGTCCGTGTTCAGGTCAACGAAGCCGGCGTTGTCGCGCAGCGTCCATGGAATGCGCCGGCCCGTCCTGGGCAGGTCGAACTGGATGCATTCGTGATGCTGCAGATCGTCGATCGTGCGCGGTGTGCCCGCCCGTTTCAAATAGCCCGGGGTGGCTACGACCACCAGTTCGGCATCTTCCAGCTTGCGCGCGATCAGGTTGGAGTCTTCCGGCGCCTTGCCGCGAATGGCGAGATCGTAGCTTTCCTCTGCGAAATCGATGTTGCGATTGCTGACGTGCGCATCGACCCGGACGTCCGGAAAGCGCTCACGGAAGAGCGGCAGGAGCGGCAGTACCCGATAGTGTGCGTAAGGCGTCGGCATGCTGATGCGCAGCAAGCCGGCGGGTGACGCCTGCTGTCCGGTGGCTTGGCGCTCTGCGTTCACCAGTTGCGCAAGCGCGCCGCTGCATTGCTCGAAATAGGTTCGGCCTGCATCCGTCAGGCGAATCTGCCGCGTGGTTCGTACGAACAGCCGCACGCCCAACCGTTCTTCCAGGCGCGATACTGACCGGCTCACAGCGGCGGGCGTGACTCCGGCCGCAGTGGCTGCCGAGGTGAAGCTAGCCAGTTCCGCGGCGAGGCAAAACAGCTCAATGCTGCCGAGCAGCAGGTCGTCGAATTGCCGTTTGGTATTCATTACATGGTGGACGGAGTGAGGTGCGCGGATGACGATTTGTTCGTCAAAACGGCATGAGTATAGTCCGTCCGAAGGAAGTCGAGGAGACCGGCGGCTCCTTGTCGCGGCGCGCTTCCAGCACCGCTTCAGCGCGACTAGTTGACGCTGGAACCGAGCAGCGGCACGTTCACACCGCCGCGCGAACCGGATCTCACATCGTGATGACGACACGCCCGCGCGTGCCGGCGGTAACGGCCTCGTAAGCCTCACGGGTGCGCTCGAGTTCGAAGCGCTCGGCGATGGCAGGCGGCTGCAACGCACCGCTCTCGAAGCCTTCGACCAGCGCCGTCATCAGCCGGGCCGACTCGGCGACTCCAAGCTTGGCGCTATCGACGCCGAACAGTTGAGTCTCGTTATGGTAGAAGTCGATCATGTCGAATTCGACGCGGCGTTTGCCGGTTGCGCTGATCTCGGCCACGCGGCCACGGCGTTTGACCAGACTCAACGCGGTTTCGAAGGCGACACCGCCCACTGCGTCGTACACCACGTCGACGCCGCCGCCGGTCAGGGCCTTGACGCGCTCGGTGGTGTGCTCGTCGAACGGCACGTACTCGTCGATCAGGCGGCCGGCCGGTGAATCGGCCAGCGGCGCATGACGGTCCACGCCGATCACGCGGCAGCCGCGCGCTTTGGCAATCTGCACCACCGCCCCGCCCACGCCGCCGCCAGCGCCGATCACGGCAATGGTCTCGCCGGTCTTCAGTTGTGCGTAATCCACCGTGCCGAGCCATGCCACCACGAAGTTCACGCCAATTGCCGCGGCCTGTTCGTGGCTGAGCGTTTTCGGCTTGCGCGACAACGCGGCGACCGGAATCTTGATGAACTGGGCGTGGGTGCCGTCGCGCGTAAAGCCGATGTCGCCGCCGGTGCCCCAGACTTCGGCGCCGATCCATTCAGCGGGACCCTCCACGACGACGCCGCTGAAATCGCGGCCCGGCGTGCGTGGCAAAACCGTGTGCTCAAAGTGGCCGGAGACGTTTTTCACGTCGCTCGGATTCACCGAGGCGCTTTTGACCTGGACGACGGCGCTTTCCGCGTCGGCCGACGGGGTGGGCAGGTCGAGATATTCGAGTACTTCCGGGCTGCCAAAAGACTTGAACTGAATGGCTTTCATGACAACGCTCCTAAGCGGGGTGTGTGCTGCGCGGTGCAGCGATGAACCCATTCTAGATGTCCGAGTCGTCCCTGTTGAGACAACAACTTTCGAATTTCGGACAGCGGCGTGCAGCGCCGCCAGGCGTCGCCCGAACGGCTATTTGCCGGCGTGGGAGCTGGTTTCTTCGCGCGCTGTGCTGAGGGTTTCTTGCGGATCGAATTCGGTGGGCGGGGCGCCGAGTTCACGCCGGAACATGTCGCTGAAACTGCTCGGCAGATAGCCGAGATCGCGCGCGATGCTGCTGACCGAACGGCCTTCCGCCAATCCAGAAACGGCCACAGCCAGTTGCACCTGGCGTCGCCACTCGGAAAAGCCAATGCCGAGTTCGCGCGTGAAGAGGCGCGCGAGCGTGCGTACGCTCGCGCCCACCGAAGCAGCGTGCTGCTCGAAACTGATGGCAATCGATGGATTGTCGATCACCGCCCGGCATAACGCGTCGAGCCGGCGGTCGGAGGCATCCGGCAGCGGAATGCGCAATGAGGAGCGGGGCGCGTGCACCAGTTCCAGCATCGCGAGCTTGTACGCCGCCTCCAGATAGGCGCGGTCGCGGGCGTGGGTATGTTCGTATTCGGCGATCGAGGTGATCAGCTCGCGCAGCAAGCCGTTGATTTCGAAGACGTCGCTCTGCTTGCTGAGGTGCTCGACGTTGCGCGTGTGGAAATAGACATTGCGCATCTCCACTTCGCTCATCATGTGGATCGAGTGCACCGCCCCGGGCGGCAGCCACACGGCGCGCTGCGGAGGTACCACCAGCGCCTCGCGGTCGACCTCGACCCACATGACGCCCGCCACGGCGTACAGGACCTGCGCCCAGGTGTGCGAGTGGGGCTCGATGTGCATTCCACGGGGATAACGCCGCGCGAGCGAGTGGGCGTCGTCGTCTTCGGGTAGTTCGGGAGGGCGGGCTAGCGGCACGGTGGCTTCCAGTCAGCGAGAGTTGCAGGGCGTCACGCGATCAGGGTCACAGGATAGCGCGACCCGCGGCGGGATGGGAGGTGTGAGCTACCCGGACCCGCAAGGCAGGCCCCGAAATTATTCACGAAACCACAAAAAATCAGCGACGGATTTTCGCGGCGCCTGCGTTTAAGACGAAACGGCCGTTCGCGCCGGTTGCCGGCAGCCCCCTGAGAAGCCAGTGCGGCCGGCGTATTACCATTCTGCCGACGCGTATATTGAAGGCCCGGATTGATAACAAGCGTAGAAACAGGCGCAAAGCGCCCCTCTCGGAGCAACGGCAAGTGAGAAACGCTCGTGTCGCGACACGATATGTCCGGGCGCAGCGGCGGCAGCCGCGCACGCTGCGGATGTCACGGAATTGCGCCCCTTGAGCGAGCGCGATCCCGATGCGGAACTCGTCGCGCGGGTCGGCGAGCAGGATCCGGCGGCGGTGCGCACCCTGGTGTCGCGCAAGCTGCCGCGTTTGCTCGCGCTCGCGACGCGCATGTTGGGAGACCGTATGGAAGCGGAAGACGTCGCACAGGAGGCCTTTGTGCGTATCTGGAAACAGGCGCCCCATTGGAAAGAGGGTGAGGCGCGCTTCGACACGTGGATCCACCGCGTGGCGCTGAACCTCTGCTACGACCGCTTGCGCGGGCGGCGCGAAGACCCGGTGGCCGAACTGCCGGACGAGGCCGATCCGCAGGCTTTGCCCGACATGCAACTTGAAGCCCGTGTGCGCGACGAACGCGTGCGCACGGCGCTTGCCGCGCTGCCGGTTCGGCAACGCGAAGCTCTGGTACTCAACTACTACCAGGAGCTCTCGAATATCGAAGCTGCCGCGTTGATGGGCGTCACGGTCGACGCCCTCGAAAGCTTGCTCGCGCGCGCCCGCCGCAATCTGCGCGCACAACTGGCCGGCAGTGGCTTTAGCAAGGACATGCCATGACACCTGAGAGATTTCGTACCATCGTCGACGCCTATGGCGCCGATCCGCGCCGCTGGCCGGACGAGGAGCGCGCGGCGGCCGAGGCCTGGGCCGATCTTCACCGGGTCGAGGTCGACGCCCTGCTGGCCGACTCGGCTGGCCTCGACGCGTGGCTCACGAGCCATACGGTCGCGCCGCCGGAGCGTGCGTTCGTCGATCGGATCGTTGCCGCGGCGCCGGCGCGGCGTCCGGTGAAACATCGTGCGCGGTTCTGGTGGCAGGGCGCCGCGTTTGCGGGCATCGGGCTCGCGGGCGGTCTGGCAGGTGCTTTTGCCGTGTCGTTTTTTGTCCTGACGGGCACGCCGCAGGGGCATGACTCGTCGTCGTACATGACGTCGAGCTTCGACGGTTCAAGCGCTGACTGGAGCGGCGAATGAGCGACCGTACATGGAAGGTTCTGCTAGCGGGTTCGTTTGTACTCAACGTGTTTTTGCTGGGTGGGATTGCCGGTGGTGCGTATCAATGGTTTGCCACGCATGACAACGTTGCCAAGGCGCCGCAGGCACGTACTGCGCTGCGATTCGCCACGGACGGACTCTCCCCGGAGCGTCAGAAGCAGTTCCTTGCGGTGCTCAAGGAAGCGCGCCGGGACGGTAGGGACTATGCGCGCGAAGGTCGCGAAGGACGTCACGAAGTGCTGGCCTTGCTGGCCGCGCCGCAGTTCGATCGCGTCGCGCTGGATGCAGCGCTGCAGCACACGCGTGACGCGGATATCGCGCTGCGCACGGAGGTCGAGAGCAGCGTCGCTAATTTCGCGACGACGCTCACGCCCGAGGAGCGCGTCAAATTTGCCGAAGGACTGAAGCAGGCAGGGCAGTGGCGTGAGTCGCCGCCTGCGTCAGGGGCGAAGGGCAAGCGGCCCGCAAACGCGGGAGCGAATGAGACGGCTAGCGAGGGGCCGGCGAGCGAGTGAGTGGGCAACCAAGCAACTGAGCACCTAGGCACTTGGGCAACTGGGTTGGGCGATCCCAGACCGTGCGCATAAAAACTTTTGTGAGCAGCGACGGAAACGGCGGCCACGAGCGTTTAAAGAAGGTACGCAACGCTCGAAGGAACGCGCATGGTTACCTCACCCAGCGACAACGCCGCGGCAATTGCGCTGAACCGTTTCGGTCTCGGCGCTCGCCCGGACGACACGCCGCCCCCCGACCCCAAGGGATGGTTGCTCGCGCAGTTCGAGCAGTATCAGCCGCTGCCTGCGGCATGGGCGGGGCAGCCCACGGCTGTGGCGCTCGCAACTCAACTAGGCGAGCAACGCCAGCAGAACGCGGGCGCTAACACGAATGTCAACGCCAACGCCAATGCGAATGGCAATGCCAACGCGAATGCCGATCCAGCGGCCAGTCAGGCCGCGAGTCAGGCGGCAAAGCTGGCCGCCAACAAGGCAATCCGCGGCGAAATCCGCGATATCTATCGCACGGCGGTCGATGCGCGCGTCAACAGCGCATTGACGAGCTCGACGCCGTTCATCGACCGGCTGGTGCATTTCTGGGCGAACCACTTCGCAGTATCCATAGAAAAGCCGCAGGTCGCAGCGCTGGCCGGCGCGTTCGAAATGGAAGCGATTCGCCCACATGTGCTGGGCCGTTTCGATGACATGCTGGTCGCGGTGGAGCGTCATCCTGCGATGCAGATCTTCCTCGATCAGACGCGCTCCGTAGGCCCCGACAGCATGGCCGCGGTGCGGGCGGAGCAACGCAATCCCGACAACAAGCGCGGGCTCAACGAGAACCTCGCACGCGAAATCATGGAGCTGCATACGCTTGGCGTGCGCAGCGGCTACACGCAGGCCGACGTCACCGAGTTTGCCCGCGCACTCACAGGATGGAGCGTAGCCGGCGTGAAGGGGCCGCAGCCGAACGGCGCTGCGCCTGGCAGCTTTGTGTTTCGCCCGCAAGTTCACGAGCCGGGTTCGCGGACCATCATGGGACGCCGCTACGATCAGCAGGGCGAAGATCAGGCACTGGCGATCCTGCACGACTTTGCGGCGTCGCCGGCCACTGCGCAACACATTGCCGGTAAGCTGGCGCGTCACTTTGTTTCGGACAACCCACCACCTGCGGTCACCGAACGGCTCGCAAACGCGTTCGAGCGTAGCGACGGCGATTTGCCGACGGTCTATCGCGCGCTGATCGATTCCCCGGAAGCATGGTCGCCCGTGGCAGTGAAATTCAAAACGCCGTGGGAGTGGACTATCTCGTCGATGCGCGGCCTCGGCTGGCAAGACCTTGGCAATCTGCAGGGCGCGCCGCTGCTCACGCAGCTCGGTGAACCTGTATGGCGGCCGGGCTCGCCCGCCGGCTACGACGATATTGCCGCGAGCTGGGCCGCCCCCGATGCGCTGGTGCGTCGTGTGGAAGTCGCGCAGCGCTTTGCGGCGCGCGTCGGCGACCGGATCGATCCGCGTACCTTGGGCCAGACGCTGCTGGTCGGCTCGATCAGTGTGCCGACCCAGACGGCGGTGTCACGCGCCGAGAGCGCCTCGACCGCGATTGCGCTGCTGCTCGTGTCGCCCGACTTTCAACGGAGATGAACGCCATGATTTCCCGTCGCCAATTTCTTAGCTTCGCCGCAGCCGGTGCAGGCGCGATTCTCGTGTCGCCGCACATGGCCTTCGCGAGCGTCGAGACCGACCGCCGCTTCGTTTTCGTGATCCAGCGCGGCGCGGCCGATGGTCTGAACATCGTGGTGCCGTATGCCGAACCGTCCTATCAGAGCTTGCGCGGTGCGCTCGCAATCGATACGTCGACGGCGACCAAACTGAACGGCACCTTTGCGCTGCATCCCTCGCTTGCCGAGACCGCGAAGATGTACGCGTCGGGTGAGGCGCTGTTCGTGCATGCAGTGGCTTCGCCGTATCGTGACCGCTCGCATTTCGACGGCCAGAATGTGTTGGAAACTGGCGGAACGTCGCCGTATCAGGTGAAGGATGGCTGGCTGAACCGGCTGGTCGCGATGATGCCTACCACGCACGAGAACGCGATTGCGTTTGCACCAACGGTACCCATGGCACTGCGCGGCAAAGCGGATGTCACGTCGTACGCGCCGTCTGGATTACCGCAAGCGCCCGACGATCTGCTCTTGCGCGTCTCGCAGCTTTACGAACAGGACGCGCAACTCAGACCGCTGTGGGAATCCGCGATGACAGCGCGCGGTCTTGCTGGCGACGCCGGTGCGCGTCAGGACCCGGCGAGCCTCGGCAAGCTTGCCGCGGGTTTTCTGTCACGCGAGGACGGTCCACGCATCGCGATGATCGAAACCGGCGGCTGGGACACGCATAGCGCGCAAAACCCGCGCCTCGCGAATCAATTGAAAGCGCTCGACACAATGCTCGCTTCGTTGCGCGACGGCCTCGGGCCGCTATGGGGCAAGACGACCGTGCTGGTGGCCACTGAGTTCGGCCGCACGGCCGCTGCCAACGGCACGGGCGGCACGGACCACGGGACCGGATCGGTAGCGATGCTGGTGGGCGGCGCCGTGGACGGCGGACGCGTAGTCGGCGACTGGCCGGGACTGAAGCCCAACGATCTCTACCAGGCGCGTGACCTGCGGCCCACCACGGCGCTCGACGCTTTGATTGCGGGTGCCGCGAGCGAGAGCCTCGGACTCGACCCGCATCGAACAGCGGCCGCGCTGTTTGCGCAAGCGGGCTCGACGCAGCCGCTGACAGGTTTGATCCGTAGCTAGCGCGCAGTATGGCCACGGCTTTGTCGTTGTCGTCGCAATACCAGGGAACAGGAGCTTTACATGAAAAAACCATCCACCTTCACTGCTGCTTTGCTTTCTTGCGTGTGTGCTGCCTTGCTCAGCGCATGCGTTGTCGAACCGGCGCGGCCGCCCGAGCCGGAGCCGCGGGTCGAAGTGGTGCCGGCGGCCCCCGCACCTGGCTATCACTGGGTGAAAGGACACTACCGCTGGGAAGGCAACCATTGGGAATGGGTGCACGGTCACTGGGCGCCGGGTTACTAAGCTTTGCTCAGAGGTGTCAATGCGATACAGGCCAAAGACGATGAATTCAAATAACAGCCTATGGCCTGTATTTGCCAAATACAGGCCATAGGCTGTACGACGCGTTCGCAACCTTGATTTTATGCTGAGGCAGTAGCGAACGAGCAAGCCTCAATGCGTTACCCCCCGCCGCAAATCCTCCGTCGTCTCCCCCGCACCGTCCGGCCTCCAACCGGGTGGGCGCAGCACGTATTCGATCGCGGTCCACGGATGCTTCGACGATGCAATGTCGCGAGCGAGGCTCACCCAGTGTTCGAACTGCACAACGAAGGGATTGTGCGAGCGCGTCGGCGTCGTGAGGCCATAGCGGCAGGGCAGATCTTCGCGCTCTGCGACGTAGGTGCCGAACAGGCGATCGAAGATAATCAGCACGCCACCGTAGTTCGCATCCAGATACTCCGTGTTCGAGGCGTGATGCACGCGATGGGCAGACGGTGTGTTGAACACATATTCCAGCCAGCCCAGCTTCGGCATCCACGTGTTGTGCAGCCAGAACTGATACAGGAGATTGATCATCAACGTCGCCAGCACCACTTCGGGGCGGACGCCGAGCCACACGAGCGGCGTGAAGAACATCGCCGTGCCGGTCAGTTTTCCTGTCCAGCCGAGCCGGTACGCCGAGGAGAGCGTCAGTTGATTCGGTGAATGATGAACCGCGTGCGTCGCCCAGAAAAAGCGGATGCGGTGCGACGCACGGTGATACCAGTAATAGAAAAACTCCTGTCCGACGAACAGCAGCAACACCATCAACGCACTGTTGATCGTGGCCGTGTAAATGCGGTGATCCCATGCGAACGCGAAGATCGGCGTCGCCAGCGATAACGGCAACAGCGCGAACAGTTTGCGACCGACCAGATCGGCCAGCGACAACATCACTTCATGCCAATCGAAATGCGCGGTTTTTTTGCGGCTCAACACCCATGCTTCGATCATCGACGCGCTAACGACAATCGCTGTAGCAAAGAGCGAAATTTTTCCTATGAAGATCATTGTGTGCCTGTTCCGACTCGTGAGGGGACGAATCGTGTACGGCACTCATTGCCGTCGCGTCCCATGAAACAAGTCTAGGGACGGGCACTGTTAAAAGATATGTGCGAGTTATGTCGCGACATGTCACGGTGCGAGCACGCCGCACCGCCCACCCTCTTCAGGCGCCGTGCCGCATAAACAGCAACAGCAGCGAGAGCGTCACAAGCGAGCCTAACGTAGACAGAAGAATGGTCCGCGAGGTGATGTGCGCTTCGCGCCGATAGAACTCCGCGAGCATGAACGGGCCGGTGCCAGTGGGGAGCGCGGCCAGCACGACGGCCATTTCGACGAGCAGTGGCGACAGCGCAAAGACGCGTGCGGCGAGCCACCAGGTCAAGGCCGGTTGCAGCAGCAACTTGGTGCCGGTGAGCAGCAGTGAAGCGCCTGGTTTGCCCGCCTCGGCCGGACCTTCGCGCTTTTCTGCGAGGAACAGGCCAAGGCTGACCAGCGCGCATGGGCTGGCGGCGCCGCCCAGGAGTTTCAGAAACGTCTCCGCACTTTGCGGCAACGTGACGTGCGCACTGGCGACCAGCACGCCGACAATCGGCGAAACGATCAGCGGATTACGCGCCAGCGAACCCACGACCTTCAGCGCCAGCCGATGCGGCGCGCGCTCTGTCTGCAGACCCACTTCGATCAGGACGATCGCGATCGCAAACAGCACGCAGGCGACGAGTATCGTGGCGATCGTAGTCGGGGTCTGGCTGACCGGTCCGAACGCGATCATGCACAGCGGGAAGCCGATATAGCCAGTGTTCGGATACGAGCCCGCAATGGCATCGACGCTGGCGTCAGCCAGGTGCCGGCCGCTGAGCAGACGCACGGCGAGAATCAGCACGAATACCCCGGCGCAAGAGATCGCGAAGGTGGCGACAAACGCTGGCTGATACAGCTGATGCCAGGTGGCGTGAGCCATGATGTCAAAGAGCAGCGCGGGAAGTGCGAGCCAGACCACGAAGCGGTTCAGTTCCGACGCGGCCGTGGGACCCAGCAGGCCGCGCCTGCGGCATACGAAACCCGCAAAAATCAGGCCGAAGACGGGGAGCAGAATCTCGAGGGTCGATAACATCGGTGAAACCGGCAGGCAGGCTGAGAAAGAGATGATCCGCCAGAGTAGTGGTTCGCGTTGATACAATCAAATACTGTTTCAGGTGTTCAACAATACCTTTTTTGCATCGTGATCGACGTCAAGCCGCTACGCTACTTCGTGACGCTCGCCGAGACCCGCCATTTCGGCCGGGCCGCGGCGCGGCTCAATCTGT
Source organism: Paraburkholderia sp. EB58 (assembly GCF_050436665.1). Taxonomy (NCBI): domain Bacteria; kingdom Pseudomonadati; phylum Pseudomonadota; class Betaproteobacteria; order Burkholderiales; family Burkholderiaceae; genus Paraburkholderia; species Paraburkholderia sp. EB58. Next base: position 86,574 of record NZ_JBNDMQ010000008.1, read on the forward strand.
CGCAACCGCCGTTGAGCCGCCAACTGGCGGCGCTGGAAGCGAATCTCGGCGTCACGCTGATCGAGCGCAGTCCCCGCAGCGTCACGCTGACGGCGGCCGGCGAGCGTTTCTACGCGGACGCCAAAGCGATTCTCAGCGCGATCGAGCAGGCCGCGCGCAACGCGCAGGCTGCCGCGCATGGCGATACGGGGACGCTGGCGATCGGTTTTACGATGTGCGCCGCGTACAGCGTGGTGCCCGGCTATGCGCGAACTTTCGGTTCGGCATATCCGGAGGTGGCGCTCAGTTTGCGCGAGGTAGTGTCGAACGATCTTGCCGCGCAGGTGCTGGCCGGCCAGATCGATGCCGCGATCATGTTCCCGAGCGTGCCGAACAAGGGCCTCGCCATGCGCACGATTGTCAGCGAGCCGCTGTGTGTGGCGCTGTCGCGGACTCATCCGCGGGCACGGGCGCGACAACTGAAGATTGCGCAACTGGCGGGCGAGTCGTTCGTGCTGGCGTCGGAGGAAGTGGCGCCGACTTTGCGTGCCACCATTCTCGAGCATTGCCGCTCAGGCGGCTTCGAGCCGAATATCCGCTTCGAAGTGCAGTTGCAGCAGACTGTGCTCAGTCTCGTCGATGAGGGCGTTGGGATTGCGCTCGTGCCGGCGTCGATGCGCAAGGCGCAACTTGCAGGCGTGGTGTTCCGGCCGCTCGCCGATGCGCCGCTGATCGAGCAGGTGCTGGTGTGGTCGCCGGTGAATCGTAATCCCTGTCTTGAGCGGTTTTTGGAGCTGGCTTAGGTCGCATACCCTTCGGCATCCTGCTTAATCCGCCTGCGATACCAGATCGTCCAAAGCATGAGGCCGGCATAAAACCCATACCGCACGACATTCGACTCGACTACGGCATGCGGGTCGCCCTCCGCGCGCCAGACGATCAGCGTGCGTAAAGCGTTCTCCGTAATAAGGCCGACACCCCAAACCACCGTCATGACGCGGATCCGGTAGGCGAGCTTGGGACGCTCGCACCAGTCCTGCTCAAATTCGCTTGCGCGTTGCATGCTTTGGCGGGCGAGTGTCGAACGCGCCAGATAAAACACCATCGGACGCGGCAGCGCGAGCGAAACCAGAAAGGCAACGCCGATCATGCCGGAAACCATCGGCTCGTCCAGTGCCAGATTTTGCCGGGCGCCGGTGAGTATCATCGCGGCGAGCGAGAGCACGATGCCGATCAGAACCATGGCGCTCAAGGCGTCGAAATGCCGGTGGCGCACCAGATCCCACGCCATCCACGCGAAGAGCGGCAACGTCGACACCAGCAGGCCACCCGGCTGCCCCCAATGCGGATACGTGAGGCGGTACGCAAGCCATGGCAGCAACAGGTTGATGAATAAGGCGGACAGGTATCTGAATCGAAGCTGCATGCGTGGTGCTCCGAGTGGGCGCCCATGCTGCGTGCCGGAAGAGCGAGCGCGGCGCCGTGATGTGCATATCCTAGCTTGCCGAGTGGACGTGCATCAACGTCTCGATTCTGCCATCATCCCAACCACCCTCAACCCACTTTCCGCAACATGGCCCAGCTCAGCACCTTCCTCGAAACTGACCGCTTGACCATGCGTCCTCACGTCCTCGAGGATTACGACGATAGCTTTACGATGTGGTCGAATCCCGAGGTGATTCGCTTTATCGGCGGCCAGCCGTTCACCCGTGAAGAGGTTTGGGCGCGTCTCCTGCGCTACGTGGGGCATTGGACGCTGCTGGGGTTCGGCTATTGGGTGGTGCGCGAAAAGGCAAGCGGCCGCTTTGTCGGTGAAGTGGGCTTTGCCAATTTCCGGCGTCAGATCGAGCCGCCGCTCGATGACATGCCCGAGGTCGGCTGGGCGCTCGTGCCCGCATTCCACGGGCGCGGCTACGCAACCGAGGCGGTCAGTGCGGCATTGCGCTGGGCCGGTGCACAATGGCCCGGTGCCGACACCGCCTGCATCATCGCACCGGAGAACATGCCGTCCCTGCGGGTGGCGCAAAAGTGCGGTTATGTGGAATGGGCACGCGGGTCGTACAAGGGCAAGCCGACTATCCACCTTCGCCGAGCCGCCGGCCCCGCCTAAGGCGAGCGCGAGGCAGCGAGGCACGGCGGTCTCGGCACGAGTGGCGGGCAGCCGCGCTGGTCAGCGGGCAGCGGCGTTCAGTTCAGGCAAGAGTGAAACGGATGCCGCCGTCGACTTCAGCCGCCAGCTTCTGCCGACAGCGTTTGCCGCTGCGCGATCACATCGGCCAGTCGCTCACGCTGGTTACCTTCCGCGTCGAAATTGCGCTCGTCGAGCCACTGCGCGAAGCCGTCGCGCACTGCCGGATATTCGCTGTCGATGACCGAGAACCACGCGGTATCCCGGTTGCGTCCACGCGTGACGATCGCCTGGCGGAAGATCCCCTCGAACTTGAAGCCGTACCGCAGCGCGGCCGCTCGTGACGGCGCATTGAGGGAGTCGCACTTCCATTCGAAGCGCCGGTAGCCCAGATCCTCGAACACATATTTCATCAACAGCGACATTGCGTCACTCGCGATGCGGGTCCTTTTCAGGCGCGGCGAATAGGTGACATGGCCAACTTCGATCACGCCATTGGGCGGGTCGATACGCATCAGGGCCAGCGTGCCGATGGCCTTTCCTGTCGCCAGATCGATCACTGCATGGTGCATCGGATCGGTCAGCGCAGCCGCTTTGGTCAGATGCTCCCGATACGCCTCGAGGCTCTGGAACGGCCCCACTGCCAGATAGGTCCAGTCGCGGCCGTCCTCGGCAGAGCTATAGGCCTCGTAGAGATCTTTGACATGCCGCTCGACGTCCACGGGTTCGATCCGGCAATAGCGTCCGACGAGAGGCTCGCGTCCCGGCGGTTGTGCGCCCTTCCACTCCGGGACCGGCACGCCGATCGGCTGCATGTATTCGTTGAGTCGTTGTGCCACTTTCCTCTCCTTACCTTTTCTGTTGGCCGGTGACCCGCTGGAGGGCCGCGCAACGGCGTTAAGCAAACGTTGCCTGAGCTGTATTCAGCAGAGACGATACGACAAACGTGGTATGTTAAAAAGATCCAGCGAACCACCATTTGATAGGTCCAGCGACGATGATCGAGATCATAGGGCCGTTGACTCACGGCGCGCTCACGCGGGCCGGGAAGCCCGTGCCGTTGCAGAAGCAGTTGATCGAGCGTCTCCAGCAGGCGATTCTGGCCGGACGCCTGCCCGCGGGCGCGTTGTTGCCGTCGTCGCGGCTGCTTGCGGCGGAACTCGGCGTCTCGCGCAACACGGTGATCATCGCGTACGACCATCTGGTTGCCGAAGGATATGTGCTGGCCGACCGCCGGGGGACTCGCGTGAGCCCGCTATCGAGCGCGGCGTCTCATGTCGATACGCATCAGGATGTGGTCGCGGCCGAGATCGCCTACGCGACAAGGCTCAAACGGTTCGCTGCCACTCGTAGTCAGTCCGATATGACCTCGGTGATGACGCCGGGTAGTCCGGCGCTGGATCGCTTTCCGTTGGGCGCCTGGCGCCGCTCGCTGGAACGGGCCATGGAGCGAGGCTTGCCTCAGTTGCTTGGCTACGGAGAGCCGGTGGGGGAGCCCGCTTTGCGTGACGCCATTGCCGCGCATCTGCGGATGGCGCGCGGCGTGCGCTGCGACGGCTCGCAGGTGGTGATCACCGAGGGTGCGCAGGAAGCGCTGAACCTGTGTGTGAGTCTGCTCACCAATCCTGGCGACACCGCGTGGGTCGAAGATCCGGGATATCGGGGCGCCAAAGCCGCCTTCAATCTGGGCGATTTGAAAACCGTGCCGATGCGCGTAGATCAAGAAGGCATGGCCGTGCCGCCGGATGCATGGCGGGCGAATCCGCCCAAGCTGATTTACACGTCGCCCGCGCACCAGTATCCGACCGGCGCGGTGCTCTCCGTGGCGCGACGGCTCGACCTCATTGCGCAGGCGAGACGCACCGGCGCCTGGTTGATCGAGGATGACTACGACGGCGAGTTTCGTCATACCGGCGAGCCGATCGCCAGCATGCAGGGTCTCGTGCCGGATGCGCCGGTTCTGTATGTGGGGTCGTTCAGCAAGACGATGTTCCCAGCGCTGCGCATCGGCTTTGTTGTGCTGCCGCGCAGCATGGTGGCGCAGACGGGCACGGCGCTTCAGGAAATGCTGCGCGGCGGGCATCGACTTGAACAGTTGGGGTTGGCAAACTTTATCGAGGCGGGCGAATTTGGCCGTCACCTTGGCCGCATGCGGCGGCTTTATCGTGAGCGGCAGCAGGCATTGCGCGAGGCGCTGGCCGGGTGCTTCGAAGTGGCGCAGATTCTCGGCGGTAACTGCGGCATGCATCTGACGCTCCGGTTGCCGCCGCGTATTTCGGACCGCGCCGTCGTCGAGCTGGCGCAGCAGCAGCGTCTCAATCCGCGTGCGTTATCCGGATTCGCGCTGCAGCCGTGCGATGAGGACAATGGGCTGGTTATTGGCTATGGCAATACGCCGGCGGAGGCGATTGCGCCTGCTGTCGGTGCGCTGGCGCGGTGTGTGAGCGAAGTGGCGGGTGCTGCGCGCAGCGGTCGGCGTGGTGCTGGCGTGAGGGCTTGAACGCTTGAATGCTTCAATGCGGTCGAGGTAGGCGCTGCATCGCAGCACTCAACATCGTACTGTTCGCCGCATCCATCACCGTGTAAGTCTTACGCTCGCGGGAACAGGCGGGGCCTCCTCCTTACCTCGTCCAAAACGGCCATCGCGCGCTTCAATGCCGTATCCACCCGCGACCCGCTCCGCCCTGCGCCGAGTCCACGTCGGCCTCCACAACATGTTCACCGTGCCCGACCTCGATCTCAGCATCGGGCATGAAGAATGCCTTGTGTTTATTCGTGACGATTTTTCGACGAGAGAGGACATGATGGACATTCGACCGACCGCGTGGTTTCCGTTGGACCGTTACACGCCTGTCCGTGACGGCTGGTATGAGGTTCAGCTAGTGAGCGGCGACACAGCGTTTGCGAAGTTCGGCGCGAACGAGTGGAGCGAAAAGCCGCTGCTGGTGTTCACGCATTGGCGAGGACTCTCTGCCGATCCGGCCCGCTCCGGCGAGAGTGAGACATTCGGCGCCGAGGCTACCGCTGCCGAAGGCGTTCGCGCGGCGTGGAATGCGTTTTTTCCGGGGCTCGGTGAGGAGCAGCACAAACCGCTGGACGTGACGCACGGCGAGAAGAGCTAGCGCGGGCGCGCTTGCGATGGCCGTCGCGCGCTACTCACACAGCAAGGCCGCCATCGCAAGCCGCGCGATATCGTAGTCCACGTCGGGCGTTTCGCCGGTTTCCAGAATCCACGCAGCGGATAGTCCTGACCAGGCGAGAATCCATTGCAGCAAACGCCGCCTCCCCAGCCCGGCTTCCTGCACCACGCGGTTGACGCGCTGCTCGAAGCGGCCGGGCACGAGCGCCGTGTCACGATCCGGGTTGCAGAAGATATTCGCGTAATCGAAACCGCGCTCGCCGTGGAGCCCCTTGGGGTCAATCGCGAGCCAGCCACGCGCGCCGAAGTCCAGCACATTGCCATGATGGATGTCGCCGTGCAGTACCACCACGTCCTGTGGCGTGGCGAGCAGGCCACGTGCCGCCTCGGCGCACTGCGCGAGCAGTCCGCCGTGCTGCTGCGCTGCGGGCCACAGACTGCGGAACCACCGGTCGAGCGGCACCAGTTCGGGGAGTTCTGGTCCTGTCAGCAGCGGGTCACGCGGCTGATGCAGCCGCGCGGCTGCTGAGCAGAGAATCCGGGTGGCCTCGTCGTCTTGTCCGTCGTGGGCCATCTCCACCAGCGAACGCGGGCCATCAGCCCGCGCCAGCAGTAGCGCATCGCCGTCATGCGCAAGCACGCGGGCAGCGCCGATACCGTTCCACCAGACCATCAGCCGGCCACCGGCGCGTTCTTCGTCCTCCTGCGCAATCTTGAGCATGGCCGGGACACCGCGTTGACGTACCGGCAAGAGGCGGCTGCTGTGCGTGACGATCGGGTTGCCGTCAGGTATCAGGTCCCATTGGACGACGTATTGGGTGAACATGGTGGGCGAGCCGTGTCGAGCCGGACGACTGCGCGCCTCAGGCATCGTGGGCGAGTTCTCCCAATCTGCCTTCGATGCCCAATTGCTCCTTCAGCCACACCCAGCCTTGTGGCGTCACCTGCACTGCGCGCGTCGCCCTGACCCGGCGCAGCCAACCGTTCGTACACAGCAGGTTCATCCATTGCGCACCGAGCGGTCCCGCCAGATGATGCTGCCGTTCCGACCAGTCCAGACACTGACGCGCGAGGCCACGCCGGGTGGGCTGCAGCTCCGGCACGTTCAGGCCCATCCGGCTAAACCATTCGGTGCCGGCGGGCGTGACTTCGAACTGCTTGTCCGCCGTCGCGACGATCACCCCGCGCCGCTCCAGCGCCTGCGTCATCGCTACGCCGAGTTGTCCGGCCAGATGATCGTAGCAACAGCGCGCAAAGCGCAGTTTCTGCGCGTCCCCGCTGAGCGGCCTCGTACGTGGGCGGCTCAACGGGGTGATCGAGGCGAGGTTTTCCAGCAGCAACGCCACGTGGGAACCAGCTAGCCGGTAATAGCGGTGCCGGCCCTGCGCTTCGACTTCGACGAGTCCCCCGGCCAGCAGCTTCGCCAGATGCGTACTGGCGGTCTGGGCTGTCACGCCGGCCGCGTAAGCGAGTTCGCCAGCGGGCAGCGCGTGCCCGTCGACTAGCGCCATCAGCATGCTGGCGCGGGCCGGATCGGAGATCAGGAAGGCGGTAGAGGCGATATTCGGGTGAGGGCACATGATCGGTTGTCCGCTTCCATGCAAGCTGGTTGCCGCGATGATCCCATGATAGGCGGTCACGCTGTATGCATGTTTCGATGCACGTCGAAATGTACTGGCTTCTCGAATGGGCTCGTGCTGCGCGGAATGTGCGGTTGTCCGGCGCGCTTTGCGCGGCTCGCACTCGCCCGATCCGCAGCCTGGCTAGAATGCCATGTGACGCGGCTCAGATGCCTCGGCACACCGCACGAATCGATACACCGTTTGCACGACGAAGGCACGTATGAAAGGCACCAGAGAAGCAGTGGAATTGTCGCGGGCGACCCAGTTACTGAACCACGGACCGGTCACCGTCATCACCAGCGCCCATGCGGGGCGCACGAACGTCATGGCGGCGTCGTGGGCGATGCCGCTGGATTTCAATCCGCCCAAGGTCGTAGTGGTGGTCGACAGCCGCACGCTCACGCGGCAACTGATCGAAGCGAGCGGCGTGTTCGGCCTGCAACTGCCGAGCCGCGCGTTCGCGCGACAAACGCTCGCGGTCGGCACGACGCCAGGTGCCGAACTCGACAAGTTCGCCGCGTTCGGTCTGGAGACGTTTGCGGGCGAGCGCATCGACGTGCCGATGCTGGCCGGCTGCATCACGTGGCTCGAATGCAAGGTGATTCCGGACGACAGCCAGCGCCACGATTTGATCATCGGCGAAGTGGTGGCCGCATACGCGGATAGCCGTGTGTATTCGAACAACCGTTGGCACTTCGGCGACGATCCGGATTTGCACACATGTCATTACGTGGCCGGTGGGACGTTTTTTGCCACCGGTGAGGCGTTTGAGGTTAAGCCGGTAGCGCCTGGTGCACAGGAAATTTCCGCAGGCATCGATTGACGTATCGCCGTCAAATCGTTTACTGTCGATCCATGGACCTGTATTCGCTTTCCTTCGCGGCTGTCACCACCACGACGACCACCCTCATGGGCGGGTCGTCTGGAGGTTGTGCGCGCTAAGGCAAGAAGCTGCTGCAAACCCCCAAGGGCCCCGCCGGAAACGGACGGGGCCCTTGGCGTTTATGGCCCTCCGTCGATGGCTCATCTTAAACGGAGCGTACTGTGGACGACATCGATCATCGCGTATTGGGCAACAAGCTGGACCTTTTCCATCAACAGGAGGAAGGCCCCGGCATGGTCTTCTGGCATCCGCGAGGCTGGGAGCTGTATCGCGTGCTGGAGGACTACATTCGCCGGCGAATGCGGCGTGCGGGCTTCCGCGAGATTCGCACGCCGCAACTGCTCGCCCGCTCGATCTGGGAGCGCAGCGGCCATTGGGAAAAATTTGGCGCCCACATGTATTCGTTGTCCGAAGGACAGGGTTCGGGCAGCGCAAACGAAGAGCACGATGCGGATGACGCGTCCGAAGCACGTGCGCTGTGCCTCAAACCGATGAGTTGTCCGTGCCACGTGCAGGTGTTCAATCAGCGCATGCGTTCCTACCGCGATTTGCCGGTGCGCTACAGCGAGTTCGGCGCCTGTCATCGCGATGAGCCTTCGGGCTCGCTGGAGGGGCTCAAGCGCACGCGCGCATTCGTGCAGGACGACGCGCATGTCTTTTGCACGGAAGCGCAGATCGAGGTCGAAGTCGGACGCTTTTGCGATTTGCTGCGCAATGTCTACGCTGACCTCGGATTTCCCGCTTTCTCGGTGGCGCTAGCGACGCGCCCTGCGCTGCGCGCAGGTGCCGACGAAGTGTGGGATCGTGCCGAAGCGGCCTTGGCCAAAGCCGCGCTTGCGGCCGGACTGCAGTTCGAAATGCGCGAAGGCGAGGGCGCGTTTTACGGTCCCAAGCTGGAGTTTCATCTGCAAGATAGCCGCGGACGTAGTTGGCAGTGCGGCACGATTCAACTCGATTTCCTGTTGCCCGAGCGCCTTGACGCGCTCTACGTCAACGACCGCAACGAACGCGAACGGCCGGTGATGATTCATCACGCCGTGCTGGGAAGCATGGAGCGTTTCATCGCGATGCTGCTTGAGCATCACGAAGGCTGGCTGCCGTTGTGGCTCGCGCCGGAGCAGGTGGCGGTGGCGACGATTAACGACGCCAGCGCGGCATATGCGGTGCAGGTCGTGCAGGCGCTTGAAGAGGCTGGTGTCAGGGTTCTACTCGACGATCGCCCGGAGCGGCTGGAGAAGAAGATATTCGACGCTCGCGAGAAGCAGGTGCCGATGCTCGTCGCGGTCGGGCCGCGCGATGAACGCGAACGGACGATCAGTATCCGCGAACGGGATGGGCAACAGGTTGTGCTTGCGCTTGCTGAGGGGGTTGAGCGTTTGCGGATCGCGGGGCTTGCTCCAGCTAGCTAGTGTTGACCGGAGTGGGGAAGGCGGCAGCGTGACACCTGCTGGACGGCGTTACGTCCTCTATGCCGGCCAGCAACCCAATCACATGCTTGATCCGAGGACCATCACGTCTTGAGCGGCAACCAGATCTCGAAGCCACCCATGCCCGTGACAGGGTCGAACTGCTCGCTGTAGCGCTCGAAGTTCGGCGCATCGGCGGGCGTATGTCCCGACTCCGGCAGCCATTTGTTCCAGATGGTGTTCCAGGTCCGCCGAATCACGGCGATATGCTCGCGGTGCGTGAAGACTGCATAGCGCTGCTCGGGTACCCGCACATGGCTCAACTCCGCAGGCAGGCTCGAAAAGTCACTCACTTCGACACCGCACAGATAGTCGAAATTGCCGCTATCGTCGGTGTTATAGCAGATGCCGTAGGCGACGTTGCCGATCTGACCGGGTACCTTTCCGAAGTATTCGTTAAAGCGCTGCCAATGGGCCGGAATGGCCACACTGGTGTCGCAGTTGTAGCGCTCGGCGAGGCCTGCGATGAGCAGCGGCTTGCCGTCCTCGAAGCGAGGCGGCGCAAGGTTGGCAAGAATGGTTTCATCCATTTTGATCGGCTCCACGAGGGGAATGTTGTCGAGATGTCCCCGCGCGCGCAGCGCCTCGGGCGTGAGCCCGAACTGCTCGCGAAACGCGCGCGTGAATGCCTCATGAGAGCCGTACCCCGCTTCGAACGCGACCGCCAGAATATCGGGTGCACCGCTTGCCAGACGCCGCGCCGCTTCGGTCAAGCGCCGTGCCCGAACGTAGCGCATCACCGGGCGGCCTGTTGCCGCTTCGAAGGCGCGCGACAGGTGGTAGCGCGATACGCAGCCGGAACTCGCGATATCGTCGAGCGCCAGTTCGTGCGAATAGTAGCTTTCGATAAACCAGAGTGCTTTTTGGACCGGGTTCATACCAGCTCTCGTGTCAGCATGAAGCCAGCATAGCGGACGGCGCGGCGGCTGATTTGATCGGGCTTGCGCATTTGAGTCAACCCCGAGATACATCTTCCGCAGTGGCGCCGAAGTAGACCTGTACCTCCACGACCTGCCCGTGTTCGACACGGAAGAACTCGGTGTTGCGAAATGCCGGCCGGTCTTTCGGCTTGCAGATGTAGCAGACAAACGCCTCGTTACCTTGATCGAACAGCTTTTCGATGCGAAAGAAGTCGACGTTCTCGCCATAAGGCCAGCATCGCTCGAAGTATGTCGCTTTGTCGATGCGATCGTCCTGCGGACTGCTGAAGATAAAGTCGTCGCTCAGCAGCGATTCCAGCGTGTGCCGGTCGCGAGTTTCAAATGCCGCAAAGCAGCGGCGGATCAGATTCGAAACGGAAGAGGCGGGGTCCACGGTGAGTGCTCCTATGCATGATTTAGCCGTTCTCGGTGGTGGTGTTGGTGCTGGCATGCGGCCTGTGAGTGACGCGGCTGTCGTCGGCGGTAACGTCCGCCTGGACGGAAGTCTGTGCGCGCGGGCGTAGCAGCAACGCGCCGAACAACGCTGCGGCCGCGGCAAAGATCGCCCCGGTCAGAAACGCAACGTGGTACCCGCTGTTCAGTGCTGCGGCCGGCGACTCGGCCGCTTGCAGCGCGGTGGTGCGCGCCGCGGCAAGGCTCGCGAGCACCGCGAGACCCACGGCGCCGCCCATCATGAACGCCGTATTGACGATTCCCGATGCGAGGCCGGACTCGCTCGCTTCGACGTCGCTCATCGCAGCCAGCAAAACAGGATTGAACGCAATACCTGCGCCGAGTCCGAGCAAGGTCATGCCGGGCAGCACATCCACGACGAAGCTGCCGTCAACCGGCGCCCGCGCGAACAACGCGAGCCCTGCGGCGGCCAGCAGCAGGCCGACACCGAGCGGTAAGCGCAGACCGAAACGCATCACGAGGCGTGCGGACAGACCAAGCGAGAACAGCGCCATGATCAGGTTGGCCGGCAGGAACGCGAGCCCGACCTGCACGGGCCGATAGCCCAGTACGCGCTGCAGATACAGTGCGGAGATAAAGAACCACGCGAACATCGCAGCTGCCCACAGGACGCCGACAACATTCGCAACGGCAACGTTGCGCAGTCTGAACAGGGCAAGCGGCATGAGCGGGTGCTGCACGCGCGCTTCGATGCGCAGGAAGAGCACGAGCAGCGCCAGCGCAGCGACGAGCATGCCGATGGTTTGCAGCGAAGTCCAGCCCGCCTCGTTGCCGTTCACGATGGCATAGACAGCGAGCATCAGCGAGGTGGTGACCGTTGCAGCACCGGCGACGTCTAGCCGTTCGCCGTGTGCGTGGCCGCGGCCATTGGGCAACAGCGCGACGCACATTGCGTAGACCGCGATGCCGATAGGCAGGTTGACGAGAAAGATCCAGTGCCAGCTCAACAGGTTGGTGAGCAGACCGCCCAGCAGCACGCCAATACTGCCGCCGCCCGCGCATACGAAGCCATACACACCCATGGCCTTCGCTCGCTCGGCCGGCTCGGTAAAGAGGTTCATGATCAGCGACAGTGAGACGGCCGACACGACCGCGCCGCCAAAGCCCTGCACGGCACGCGCGCAAACGAGCAACATCTGGGAATTCGCCATGCCACAGGCGAACGAGGCAAGCGTGAAGAGGGTAATGCCGCCCAGAAACAGCTTGCGATGGCCATAGAGGTCGCCCAGCCTGCCGCCGAGCAGCAGGCAGCCGCCGAAAGTCAGCATATAAGCGTTCACGACCCATACCAGAGCGGTTTCGGAGAAGCCTAGATCCGCGGCGATTGACGGAAGCGCAACGTTCACAATCGTCGAGTCGAGGACGATCATCAGCACGCCCAGGCACAGGACGATCAGGGCGAGCCAGCGTTTGCGCTGGTCGATGTTATGGGTCATGCGGCGAGTCTCCCGTATTGGCTAGCATGGCCGTTGGCGCTCGTGGCGAAGTTTGTGGCGCTGTAGGGTCGGCCGGCTATGGAGTCCAAAACTGAAATGTTACGCCTGTCGGACGTGAGGCGCACATGGATGATCCGCCCGGCGCGGGTGGCCGTCGCCCCGCGCCCCGCTTCAGCGATACTTAGCTCAACAATTCATACTTGCCGCCGCGTTCCAGCGCACGTTGATACGCGGGGCGTGCGTGGATGCGCTCGAGATAGCCTTTGATGGCTGCGATATTGGCGTCGAGTCCGCCACGCGCCGTGGCGGCTTCGAGCGGGAAACTCATCTGCACGTCCGCTGCGCTGAATTCGTTGCCGACGAACCAGCCGGTGGGCGTCAGCGCGTCGTTGATATAGCCAAGGTGCAGCTTGATCTGCGGATCCACGAAGCTCGATTGCAGCGTCGACGCGATCTTGCGCGCAATCGGCTTGGCGAAGAACGGCATCGGCGCGCTGCCGATCCGCAGCGCCACCAGCTTGAGCAGCAACGGCGGCATCACCGATCCCTCTGCGTAGTGCAGCCAGTACGTATAGCGCAGACGCTCGGGCGTCCCGGCAGCCGGCGCAAAGCGTCCTTGTCCGTAGCGCTCCACCAGATATTCGATGATAGCGCCCGATTCGGCGATGGTCAGACCGTCGTCCGTGATCACCGGCGATTTGCCGAGCGGGTGGATGGCACGCAATTCCGGCGGCGCCAGCATCGTTTTGGGGTCGCGCTCATAGCGCTTGATCTCGTACGGCACACCGAGTTCTTCAAGCAACCACAGGACGCGCTGCGAGCGGGAGTTGTTCAGATGATGGACGGTGAGCATCGGTATGGGATCCTGGCCAGTGGGGTGTCACATCATAGCCGTGTTGGAGGGTGCCAATTCTAGAGTGAAGCATCAGTGCATCTCGCGATGTCGGGTGATGCGCCGGCGTTTGGCACTGAAATCTGTGGCCGGCAAGGAGGCGTGAAGCTCCCATTGCAGGTTTGCCGCCGTCACGCCTAGCCGTTGCAGGCAGGCGCTCAGATGCGCCTGATACTGCGTGAGCGGTGCGCCCGGCGCATCAACATAAAGCGCGAGGGACGCAGGCCCGGTTTGAACAAGCCGATAGTCCGCTGTACGCGGCAGCGTTTGCGCAAGGGCTCTGGAAAGACCGTCGGCGAACACTTCCACTGGGGTGCCGTTTGCCCCAGGCAGGCGAAGCAGGTCGTCGCAACGTCCTTCGATTCGCTCCAGTGCCATTTCATGGCTTTCGCAGGGACAGGGCGTCGAGCGGCGCACCAGAATGTCGTCCAACCGGTAACGCACAATGGGCTGTGTCACGCGAGTGAAATCGGTGATGACCGGAACGAAGCGCTCGCCGTCGAGCCATTGAGGTTCGACGTGGATGTGCGCTTCGTTCAGGTGCAGCGTGTCGTGTTGGCAGGTGGCCGCGAGAAAGCCTTCGGTGGCCTGATAGACCTCGCCGACCGTCCCAAGCGAGGCGCCGATCAGCGTCTTATCGATCGGATCCAGCACTTCGGCGCCGGATATTACCTTGTGCGGCTTTATTGTCAGGCGTCCCGCCATTCTGGCCAAAGCGAGGCTTCTCAACACTTGTGCGGGACCCACGACGATGGTCGGGTCGTACCGGTTCAGCCGCTCGAAATGAGCGTCGAAGGGATCGAACAGGTCGAAGAACTCAAACGAAAGCCACGGGTTGCGCACCGACGCATACAGATTGTTGTTGGCTCGTAGAAACAGCGCGACCCGCTCGCCATGAAATAGCCCGCGCGGCAGGAGTTTGGCGAGCAGGACGCCTGCCCACTTTGCTTGCTCCGCGGGACTCACGACGAAGACGCCGCGTGAACCCGAGGTGCCGGACGACAGGCCAACGCTATAGCCGTTCACGGTCGCGTCGAAGTCACGCGACTGCTCGGCTTGCATCGCGCAGGCAAGCACCTCGTCGAGCGTGAGTCCAGCCGTATTGATGCGGTCGAAATGTTCCATCATGACCGCCTTGTTCATCAGCGGCCACGTGCGCAACGGTTGCGACAGATACGGCGCAAACCACGGGCTGCGCGTGAGATGCTGATGGATAAACTGCTTCAGCTTGCGTTGCTGATATCGCTCGAGCGCCTCGCGGCTCGCGAAGTGCAAGCGGCGTGTTTGCCAGTACGACCAGAGTGTCTCTGGGAGGCGCATTACAGGACCCCTTCGTGCGTGAGGCAGATCTTCACCTGGCCACGCGTATGAAGTGCATTCAGGTCGCGCAGGGTTTGATGGTATTCGGTGGGACTATCCATGATGGCGTGTGCGATTACGGAGGGCCCCACCATCTGCTGATAGCTCTTGGGCGACCATGCGGCATCGGATGCAAGCAGCACCCAGCCGTCAGCGGTACTGACGAAGGCGCCGAGATGACCGGCAGCGTGTCCGGGCAATTCGACCAGAATCACTTCATCGGCTGCGCCTGGCAGCCCGAAACCTTGCTGGAACGGTTCAAGTTCCGGCGCGAGGGCAACCCGCTCGAAGTTCTCGACAAACACAGCGGACGACTCGAAGTCGGGCGGAATCAGGCCCGGCACGAAACCCTTGCGCAATGCGCTAATGCCACGCAACCCGCGCGTGGCTTCCCAACCTGCGCCCGACAGGTAGGCCGGCACGCCCTGCAGATCGCGCAAACCCGCAACATGATCGCCATGGAAGTGAGACAGGATCACCGCGGTCAGATCGCGCGGCTGCATACCGCGCTCTTTCAACTGACTGACCACCGCCTCCTTCGAGTCGAAATAAACCGGTGTCACGCGCCGGTACAGGGAGAAGAGCCCGCTTCTCGTATGGTCGAGGAAGTGCTGCGCATAGCCGGTATCCCACAGCCAGCGTCCGCGCGCCGTTTCGATCAGGTACGCGCGTGCGGGAAACCGGCAGGTTGCGAAGCCCGCGCCTTTTAGCGCCATGCAGGCCATGTGCGTGCAATAGCCGGCTTCAAAGACCGTAATCGTCGCCATGTGCCTTGATCCAGTTGACGGTCTCTTCGATGCTTTGCTGAAGCGTCCAGCGAGGTTGATAGCCGAGTACCTGCTGGGCTTTGCGCGTGCTGAGCGTCATGTCGTAGTTCAATGCGCCGACACTGTAGCGAGTCAGCAGCGGTTCACGTCCGCTGACCGCGGCCCAACGCTGCATCGCGCGTGCCGCAAGGTCGAGGACGGGGTACGGCACGTCCTTGATCCGATAGACCATACCAAGCCGCGTGAGCAGGGCGTCGAGCACGTCGCGCAGGCAGGTGGATTCGTTATTGGTAATGTTAAAGGCTTCGCCGGAACGCACGTCGCGGCAGGTGGTTGCCAGCCGCATGGCGTGGACTACGTTGCCCACGTAGGTCAGATCAATCTGGGCCGTGCCCGCGCGTGGCAGCGGCAATCGACCGCCGCGCTCGCGCAGGAGCCGCAAAATGCGCGGTAGCAGCACGCGGTCGTGGGGACCGAAAATTCCGCGCGGGCGTAGCGTTACGAAGGTGATATCCGGATTGGCCGCGGCGACCGTACGGATGACGTCCTCGGCCTGCGCCTTGGTGCTCGCGTAGTGGTTGACGTAGCGGGCGGGGCGAAACGTTTCTTCGATATCCAGCCGATGGTTGAAGTCGAAATAGAGCGAGGGGGTCGAGATATGAACGAAGCGGCGCACTCCCTTCGCGACGGCGGCATGGGCGAGGTGTGACGTGGCGAGCACATTGGCCGTGTGGAAGTCGGACCAGGCACCCCATGGTGATGAAAGCGCAGCGCAATGCCACACGGCGTCGACGCCTTGCAGCAGGCGTTCGAGATCAGCGCTCGAGGCGCTGGCGAGGTCGAGCGGTGCGAACTCCGTGCCGATCGCCTTCAGCGCCTCGCCGGCCGCGCGATTACGGCCAGTGGTGCGCACGGTGCAGCCCTGCCGTGCGAGAAATTCGGCCGCGTTGCGGCCCAGCCCGCTGGTGGCGCCGGTGACGAGGGTCGTTATATTCACAGACTCCCGGGCGATTGCCCCATCTTTCTCAGGAAACGCTGCTGGCTCGAAAGCAGTTCAGCGCAACCGATCGCCCGATTGGGCGGCCCGTGTTGACGCGCCGAGCGCTCGATGCTCCGCGCAATCGCATCATAGTATCGCCTCAACACCTCAACACCTCAACGCCTCTATCAACGATCGAGATCGTGCAAGCATATTCGGCCTTTGAACTTCATGTGATCGCCCTGGAATGCGCGTGAACTCTTTTTCCATTTCGGACTTTTCTAATATCGCCTCCAGTCCGAAGAAGCTAGGCTCACGGGAATAAGTATTCAATCCCGCAGGAGACCGGCACATGAAGCACGAAGCTACCAACGAAACGATCTACCTCATTGTGCGACCGACGCAGCAGGTCACACACACGTAATGTCATCAGTGAAGAACGCTGATTCTATTCGAATCTCTTCCGCTGGTTGACTCTGCTAGGAGGCAAGACATTGAACATTTTTTACGCGGCAGTCGAAGATGATCCGCTTGATAGCGGCGGTCGGGTTATTGAAGGTGCCTCATGTGGAACCGTGAAGGGCGAAGACGGAAAACATCGGAAGCTCACGTTCCTCGGTCAGCAAGCATGGTGTGACAAGTGCAAAACTGCCGGAATCATCGTTGCGGCTCCAGGTTCTCCAGACAAGAAACGGTTCTATGACCGGCAGCGTGGCAGGCAGCAGGCGTTGGGTGGGGATCTGGTGCTGTGCAAGTGTGAGCGCCATCCGCGCATCGTTTCGGTCTATGGCCGCAAGTGCAAGATCAGGGGCGACAGCGCCAGTGCGAGGAGCCTGACCAGTGCGGCTCCGCCAGCCAGAGCCGCGGCGATGGCCACCACATATGACGAAAGGTTCGTTTTACGAGATGCGAATGGCCGCGCGCTTTCATACACGGGTTACGCGCTTCGCCGGGAAACCGGTACGTTCGAATACGGCAAAACTGATAGCCATGGATATACGCATTTGCTCGCTTCCGTCGCTTCCGCCGAAAGCATCAATGTTTACTTCGCAGGATAGCCATGCCAGAGCAGACTCACGTTTCCCCGGACGGGGTGAAGTATCGATTGATCGCGACTCGAACGACTACGCCAACGACAGATTCCGAAGCGAAGGAAATTCGCGTCGAGACCGACAGCATCGAGGTGATCGTTAGCGATTCACGGGTAATTAGCCGCGGATCGCAATTTGGTCACGTGGCTATAATCGTCGATGAAATAGCGTACTCGCGAGCATATGACGGGTACGATTCAAAGAAGACATACGCCCAGTACGTTACCGTGCAGGAGAGCTTCCGCGATTCTGTTGGTTATGTGCTCCGCGTATCTCCAGGGGAAAAGAAGAAGATCGAGGCTGAGTTGAAGCGCCGTGTGACTGTAACCAACGGCGATCCAACGCGACACGGTTACAGTCTCCTGGATGATAGTTGCTCATCGAACGTGGCTGACGTACTGAACCTGGTTGGGATCGTTGCCTATGATCCGCGGTGGTCTGCCTTCGGCATGGTTAGTCCCGAGGACATCGCTGTTGGCCTATCGCATTCCAAACGTGTCAAAGAAAAGCGGTTTTATCCCAAAGAAGGCTCATGAGAACCCTAATCCTTGCGCTCATCGTTCTCATGTCTGCTTGTACAAACAAAGCACACGAAGTGTGGATGGCAACAAAGGACACGCCTGTATATGCGTCGGAGAGCGACTCTGAGGAGAGAATCATATTCACGCTAGCAGTAGGCGATACTTGCACGGCAGTGCGCGATGTTGTCATGAAGTCATATCTGCACACTGAAATTCAGTGCAAGAAGGGACGCGGTTGGGTTGTCGACAAACAGAATTTCGACATCAAATCCATCCACTGACGGGTCCCTTTTCGTGACGCCTAAACTCCGGCCTTCGCACCCATCAATTGATTCGACGGCAGGCTCTCATCGAGGAGCTTGCGTGCGCTCTCGATTCCCGCCACCGGCAGCCCCTGCGGATTGAGCGACCCAACCTGGACCAGCACCGAAGCCTGATCCCAGTAGATATGCTCGTTGTACAGCTTGTCGCCGCGAAAGCACACGACGGCCAGCATTGGCACTTCGAAATACTTGCCCGTGGGCGCGACGCCCGGCAGCAGCCAGTCGATCTCGCAGGTATGAGTACAACTGAAAATGAATTCATCGACAATGCGATCCGCACCGATCGTGCGCGAAATCGGAATCAGCTTCGTATCCTCGGGATTCGAATGCACGAAGTGATGCGTGTAGAAGCGCTTGAGGTTGTCGTGGCCCACGCCACCCGTCATCGTCGGCACGTGATTGACGTATGGCTGCGCGACCATGGTGGGCATTACCGCGTCTACATCGCGCGTGGCGAACTCGTAATAGCAGTGCTGCTCCCACAGCGCATTCAGGTCATACACGGGCCCGAGCACCTTGCGCAGCAGCGTGAGCGTGCGCGAATACGCCATCATCGTGGCCGGCTTGTCGTAGCTCTTGCGTGATGGCGTGGCGAACGCGTGGTCGCATCCCGCGTAGACATATTGCTCGATCTGCGGCCGCGTTTTGAGTGCCGTGCTGATGCGTTCGCGTACCTCGGGCGGGCAGTGTGAGTCCTGCTCGGGGAAGTGGAACACCATCGGACAGCGGATGGCAGGCACTTCGTCCAGGTAGGCTTCGAGCCCCACGCCGTAGTAGCTGACGGCGCAGTCCACATCGGTGCGCGCTGCGCTCAGCAAGGCGAGCTTACCGCCCAGACAGTAGCCGACCGTACCAACCTTGCCCGCCTGCTCCGGCAGCGCACGCAACGCGCCGATGGTGGCCGCAATATCGTCCACCGCGCGGTCGATATCGAAGCGCTGCAGATAGCCGAGCGCCTCTTTCATGTCGGCTTCGCCGTAGCCAAGCACGACACCTGGTTTCAAACGCCAGAACAGATCCGGCACCAGCACCACATAGCCTTCTTCCGCGAACCGGTCGGCCATCGACTTCATGTAGTCGTTGATGCCGAAGATTTCCTGCAGCAGCACGAGTCCTGGACCCGACCCTTGCGCCGGCCGTGCGATGTAAGCGTTGAAACGGCCACCATCGTCGGCGACGACTTCAATGAAAGACGCGGGCATGCCGGGCTCCAGTAGGAATGACGGGACGCGCTACATGACGTTACAGGCTGCGCAGCGCAAACCGCTTGAGCTTGCCGGTTTCGGTGCGTGGCAGTGAGTCGACGAACGTGATGAGACGCGGATACTTGTACGGCGCCACGCTATTCTTCACGAAATCCTGCAACTGCGCGACCATTTTGTCGTCCGGCTTGAAGCCGGGATTGAGGACGATAAACGCTTTGACGACCTGGCCGCGGGTTTCGTCGGGTGCGCCGATCACGCCGCACTCCGCCACCGCATCGTGCTGCAGCAGCACGCTTTCCACTTCCGGACCAGAGATGTTGTAGCCCGCGGAAACGATCATGTCGTCGGCGCGTGCCTGATAGAACACGTAGCCGTCCTCGTCCAGATAGACGGAGTCACCGGGCAGGTTCCAGCCGTCGCGCACGAACTTCGTTTGCCGGTCATCGGCCAGATAGCGGCAACCGGTCGGCCCGCGCACGGCGAGCTTACCGATGGTGCCGGGCGCCACTGGCTGCATGGCATCGTCGACGGCCTGCACGATATAACCCGGCACGGCGCGGCCGATGGCGTGTGGCCGAATCTCTGCGCCCGCTGCCGAAATGAAAATGTGGATCAGCTCGGTGCCGCCAATGCCGTCGATCATCTCGATGCCGCTCGCCTCACGCCAAAGATGCCGCGTCGAATCGGGCAGCGCTTCGCCTGCGGAGACAGTCTTCTTCAGGCTCGATGTATCGAAGCGCGGCACGAGCGGCGCCATCTGCCGGTAGAAGGTGGGCGCGGTGAACATGATGGTGGCGTGAAAGCGTTCCACCGTCTGCAGCAAGGTCTCCGGCGTAAGCCGCTCTATCAGCACGGTGGAGGCGCCCACTCGCAGCGGGAAACACAACAGGCCGCCAAGCCCAAAAGTGAAGGCGAGCGGCGGCGTGCCGCAGAACACGTCCGTGGCCGTGGGTTTGAGCACGTGCCGCGGAAACAGGTCGCACATCATCAATACGTCGCGATGAAAATGCATGCAGCCTTTCGGCAAACCGGTCGTACCGCTCGTGAAAGCGATCAGGCAGACGTCGTCGCTGGCGGTATCGCAGGCGGTGAAGTGGTCGGGTTTGCTTGCGGCGAGTGTTTCGAGAGAGTCCGCTGTGTCGTGATGAAAGAGGCACGTCTGCAGCAGCGTGGCGCAGAAGAATTCGTCTTGCGGATCGCTGCAGCGGGCGAGTTCTTCGGTGATACGTGCATCGCATAGGGCGGCGCTGATCTGCGCTTTATCGATGATCTGCTTGAGTTCCTTGGCGCGCAGCAGGGGCATGGTAGGCACCAGTACGAGCCCCGCCTTCAGCGCGGCCAGCGCCGCCACCGCCATTTGCAAGGTATTGGGCCCGCGCAGCAACACGCGGTTACCGGGCTTTAGAGCCAACTCATCGACGAGCACATGTGCGCTGCGGTTCACTAACGCGAGCAGCTCGCCGTACGTGGTGGCACGGGCTTCGCCATTCACCTCGGACCAGATGGCAGGCCGGTCGCGGTGCCCGGCCTCGATGGTCCGGTCCAGCAACTCGGTCGCGCAATTAAAGCGCGCCGGATACGCGATGTCGGGATTGTCGAGCAGAAAGACCGGCCATTGATCTTGCGGCGGCAGATGATCGCGGGCGAAGGTGTCGACGTGCGCAGACGGTTCCATGACGCTCTCCCGAACGGTTAGTGGGCTTCGTGGGGGATCACTGCGGTGGCTTCGATTTCGACCTTGGCTTCGTCTTCGATCAGGGCGACCACCTGAACCGCGCTCATCGCAATGTCGTAGTCGCCGATCAGCTCACGAAACGCGCGGCCGATGTCTTTAAGCGCGGCGAGGTATTCGCGCTTGTCCGTCACATACCAGGTCATGCGCACGAGGTGGGCCGGTTGGCCGCCCGCTTCGTGCAGCACGGCGACGACGTTCTTCAGGGCTTGAATCGCCTGGGCGGCAAAGTCGGTCGACTGGAAGCGCGCCTCGGCATCCCAGCCGATCTGACCGGCGATAAACACCTGGGTGCCGACGGCAGCGACACCATTCGCATAGCCGCGCGGTTTGATCCAGCCGGCAGGGAGGAGAGGTTTTTTCATGAGCGTGGCTCGTCGGTGAGGGCAGGCGGTGGGGCGAAGGTCGCGAGTGCACTCGCGATGTCGTCGGGAATATCGATGGACTGGCCGGTTTCGAGCGAAGTCGTCACCAGCACCTGATGCGCGCGAAAGCGCACTTCGTTCTGGCAATGGCCCACAATGCCGATACGAATCGAACGTTGACCAATTGAACTCACGGTCAGCGCGAGCGTGATGGTCTCGCCCATGCGGCTTGGCCGCGAAAACTCGCAGTCGAGCTTGACGATCGGCAAGCCTATCCGGCGCTCGCCGATCATGTGCGCGTAATCGACGTGTAGACATTCGGTGAACCAGTCTTCGACCAGCGCATTGGTCAGTACCAGGTACTGCGGAAAGAACACGATGCCCGCCGGGTCGCAATGAGAAAAGCGGATGCGCACCGGCATGTCGAATGTCGCGCTCATGACTTGCTGTCCTGTTGCGCGGCAGCGTAGGCCTTCAACAGATCCCGGCCTACGATCAGTTGCTGCACTTCCGTCGCGCCTTCGTAGATGCGCAGCGCGCGAATCTCGCGATAGAGCATTTCGACGGCGGTGCCGCTTTGCACGCCCATGCCGCCCCAAAGCTGAACAGCTGCGTCGATCACCTGTTGCGCGCCTTCGCTGGCATGCCACTTCGCCATCGCGGCTTCGCGCGTGACGTTTTCGCCTTGATCGCGCAGCCAGGCGGCTCGATAGACGAGCAGGGCACTGCTGTCGATGGTCAGCGCCATCTGCGCGAGCTTTGCCTGGGTCAACTGAAAATCGCCCAGTGTCTGGCCGAACATTTTGCGGGAGGCGGCGCGTTTGATGCCTTCGGCCATCGCATGCCGCGCAAAACCTAGCGATGCCGCCGCCACCGAGGTGCGGAAAATATCGAGCGTGCGCATCGCCAGTTTGAAGCCTTCGCCAGGCGCACCCAGCATCTGGCTGCGCGGCACGCGTGCGCCCACAAAGTGCAGGCGTGCTAGCGGATGCGGCGCGATCACGTCGATGCGCTCGGCGATTTCGAGGCCCGGTGTATCGGCGTCGACAATGAAAGCGCTGATGCCGCGCGCGCCGGGCGCTTCGCCGGTTCTGGCGAATACCACGTAGAAATCGGCGATGCCGCCGTTGGAGATCCACGTTTTGTCGCCGTCGAGGAAATAGGCGTCGCCGTCGGCTCGGGCTGACAACGCCATGGCCGCGACGTCCGATCCTGCTTCCGGTTCGGACAGCGCGAATGCAGCGATGGCAGTGCCATTCGCCACACGCGGCAGGTAACGTTGCTTCTGTTCGTGCGTACCGCCAAGCGAGATGGCGCCTGACCCGAGCCCTTGCATGGCGAGCGCGAAGTCTGCGAGTCCTGAATGTTTCGCGAGCGTTTCACGCAGCAGGCAGACGGCACGCGTATCGATGGTGTCGCCGTGGCCGCCGTACGCAGTGCCGCCGACGCCGTATTTAAGCCAGCCCGCTGCACCGAGTTCGCGCACCAGATGGCGGCAGGTTGCGTCGACGTCCTCGCCGTGGCTGGCGTCAGCGAGATGCTTGCCGCACCATGCTTCGACGCCTGCGGCGAGTTCGCGGTGGCGGTCTTCGAAGAACGGCCACGCCAGCGCGCTGTGCAGATCGATCTTGCCGGAAGTGCTCAAGTCAGTCTCCTTCGAATACTGGACGCGTTTTCGCCGCAAACGCGCGATACGCGCGTTCGAAGTCGTGCGTGCTCATGCAGATGGCCTGGGCTTGCGCCTCGGATTCGATCGCTTCGTCGATGCTCATGCTCCATTCCTGGTGCAGCATCTTCTTGGTGATGCCGTGCGCGAAGGTCGGTCCAGCAACGAGTTCAGCGGCCAGTTTCGCGGCTTCGTCGAGCAAGGCATCGGGTTCGCACAAGCGGTTATAGAAGCCCCAGGCATGACCTTCGTCGCCGCTTGCCGAGCGACCGGTGAAGAGCAGTTCGGACGCACGTCCTTGACCGATGATGCGCGGCAAGATCGAGCACGCGCCCATATCGCAGCCTGCGAGGCCAACACGCGAAAACAGGAACGCGAGCTTGCTGCGCGCGGTGCCCAGTCGTAAGTCGGACGCCATGGCCAGAATGGCGCCTGCGCCTGCACAGACGCCATCAACGGCGGCAACGACAGGCTGCGGGCAGTGGCGCATCGCTTTCACCAGATCGCCCGTCATGCGAGTGAACAGCAGCAGCTCGGGCATCGGCAGATCGATCAGCGGCGCGATGATGTCGTGGACATCGCCGCCCGAGCAGAAGTTGCCGCCCGCACCGTGGATCACCACGGCTTTCACATCCGTTGCGTACGCGAGCTGGCGAAACAGGTCGCGCAACTCGGCATACGATTCGAACGTGAGCGGGTTTTTTCGTTCGGGGCGGTTCAGCGTGATCGTTGCCACCTTGGCGCTGACTGACCAGCCGAAGTGCTTCGCTTCATAGCCCGCCAGCGTGACGCGATTGCCGGCAAGCAGTGCGTCGACGTGGGATGATGTCATGGATATCTCCTCCAGTTCGGTGCCGCTCAACCCTTGAGGTTGTCGAGCAGATGTTTCTTGAGCTTGCCCAGACGCTGATGCGTGCGTGACTTCTCGTCGAGGCTCAGGCCGCCGAACATTTCGACGACCCACTGTTCATGCGCTATCGCCATCCGGTCGAATAGCGCGCGACCTTCGGGTGTCAGGCGCACGCTGATCGAGCGGCGATCGTTCGGATCGGCATCGCGAACAACGAGGCTTTCCTTTTCGAGCTGATCGGTAATGCCGGTCACGTTGCCGCCCGTTACCATCAGACGCCGTGAGAGCTCGGTCATCTTGAGCCCCTCGGGATGACGTTCGAGCTGAGCCATCAGGTCGAAGCGCGGCAGCGTCGTATCGAACTCGGTGCGCAGCCGTTTGCGCAGTTCGGCCTGCACGAGGTTGGTGGTGGTGAGCATACGCAGCCATAGACGCAGGCCCATATGGCTGTCGGCGCCGGTGCTCATTTCCATATCGACCACATTCTCCGCAGGCTTGGCGACACCTTTGCGCGGCGGCTTTGCATCTGTGGATGCGGGCTTTTTAGCGCTAGCTGCACGGGTCATGTGACTTCTCCCCCGGAGACGGAAATGGATTGGCCGGTGATAGCCGCGGAGCCTGGCATGCAAAGCCACAGTGCGGCATTGGCGACTTCTTCCGGCGCGACAAAGCGCTGTTGCGGGTTGTTGCGCAGCAGGATGCTGCGCGCTTCCTGCTCGCTGCGCGACGTTTTGCTGGTGATCTGGTCGAGCGAAGCGCGTAGCAGTTCAGTCTCGGTATAGCCGGGACAGACTGCGTTGACGGTGATGCCCTTCGTCGCGACTTCGAGCGCGAGCGAACGGGTCAGGCCGATCACGCCGTGCTTGGCCGCGCAATACGCGGCGACGTAGGCATAGCCGATCTGCCCTGCGGTGCTGGCGACGTTGACGATGCGGCCATAGCCGCGTTCGAGCATGCCGGGCAGCACGGCGCGCGTGCACAGGAACACGCCGGTCAGGTTGACGTCGAGCATGCGTTGCCAGAGCGCCATATCGGTCTGTGTGAACGGAGCCGCTTGAGCCTGGCCCGCGTTATTGATCAGGATGTCGACAGAACCCGCTTGCTCGAATGCAGCAGCGACGGCGGCTTCCTGTGTGACGTCTACCGCGATGCAGGCGAGTTCGCTTGCTGTGCCTGCCGTCGCGCTCAGGGCGTTTAACGCGTCACGCTGCGCGGCAAGACGCGCAGCGTCGCGACCCATCAACGTCACCCGTGCGCCGGCACGCACCAGCGCTGCGGCGGTGGCTGCGCCAATTCCGCTGCCGCCGCCCGTGACGACGGCATGTTTTCCGGCCAGCGTGGAGGTCTCGGTATTCACACGGTTCCTTCTGCGCGTTGCGCGCGTTCTTGCGGCGACAGCCCCGCGTTTGCCGCGACCTGTGCGCGTTCGCGTTCCAGGTTGCGTTCCAGTTGCGATTTCGCCGCGGCGTATTGCTTTGGCCACATCACGTCGAAGTAGCCGATCTTCGCGGCTTCGTTAAGGGTCCATGAAGGATTGGCCAGATGTGGCCGCGCCACCGCGCAGAGATCCGCGCGGCCGGCGGCGATAATGCTGTTCACGTGATCGGCTTCGGAAATCGCGCCGACGGCAATTGTCGCGATACCAGCTTCGTTGCGGATGCGATCGGCGAACGGCGTCTGGAACATGCGGCCATACACCGGTTTTTCGGCCTTGATGACCTGGCCCGACGAGACGTCGATCATGTCGGCGCCGGCAGCTTTGAACGCCCGTGCAATTTCCACTGCGTCGTCCGGCGTGGTGCCGCCGTCTACCCAGTCGTGCGCGGAGATCCGCACCGAGATGGGCTTATCTTGCGGCCAGACCTTGCGGATCGCGGCGAAGACTTGCAGCGGATAGCGCAGCCGGTTTTGCAGCGAGCCGCCGTATTCGTCGCTGCGCTGATTGGTGAGCGGCGAGAGGAAGCTGGAGAGGAAATAGCCGTGGGCGCAGTGCAGTTCAAGCCAGTCGAAGCCGGCCTCGGCCGCCATCTCGGTTGAACGGACGAATTGCGCTTCGATTTCACGCAGATCGTCGAGGCTCGCCTCGCGCGACCATTGGCTGACGCCATGCAGATACTGCTGCGGCGAGGCCGATACGAGCGGCCAGTTGCCGTCAGGCAACGGCTGATCGATACCTTCCCAACTCACGCGCGTGGAGGCTTTGGCGCCTGCATGTCCGAGTTGCATGCCGATCTTCGCGTCCGATTGCGCGTGCACCAAATGGACGATGCGCTTCCATGCGGCGAGATGTGCCGGCGTGTACATGCCGGGGCAGCCCGGCGTGATACGGGCATCCGGCGACACGCAGGTCATCTCCGTCATCACCAGCCCGGCACCACCCATGGCGCGCGCGCCGAGATGCATCAGGTGGTAGTCGCCCGCGACACCGTCGACGGCGGAGTATTGCGCCATCGGCGAGACCACCACGCGATTCTTGAGCGTCACGCCGCGCAGACGGAACGGCGTGAACATCGGCGGCACGGAATGCTTTGCCGGCGCGCGTTCAATGCCGGAGCGTGTCGCGAGCCAGTCTTCGAATCCGGACAGGTACTGCGCGTCGCGCTCACGCAGGTTTTCGTGCGAGATGCGCTGCGAGCGTGTCAGCAGCGAATAGGCGAACTGTTCCGGCTCGAACGACGTATAGCGGTCGACATGCTCGAACCACTCCGTCGAATTGCGTGCCGCGTTTTGAATGCGCAACACGCCGACGCTGCGCACTTCGGTGTAATGCTTGAGCGCGGCGGCCAGATCGCCGGGATGTTCGCCGATACTGTTGGCGAGTTCGATCGAATCTTCAAGTGCGAGCTTGGTGCCCGAGCCGATCGAGAAGTGGGCCGTGTGTGCGGCGTCGCCCATCAGCACGATGGGTGTGGGCTGCGCGCCGTTGGCGTTGGTGCGCCAGTGCACCCATTCCTGGTTGACCACGCGCGGAAAGCGAATCCATTGCGACGAGCCGCGTAAATGCGCGGCGTTCGACAGCAAGGGGTTGCCGTCCAGATACTTCGCAAACAGCTTCTCGCAGAAGGCGATGCTGTCTTCCTTGCTCATTTCGTCGAGACCGGCCGCGCGCCACACGCGCTCCGGCGTTTCAACGATGAAGGTGGAGGTCTGATCGTCGAACCGGTAGGCGTGGGCCTGGAACCAGCCCCATTCGGTCTCTTCGAAGGCGAAGGTGAATGCGTCGAAGAGCTTTTTTGTACCGAGCCAGACGAAGCGGCAATCGCGCATGTCGATATCCGGCTGGTAAGTCGCCGCATACTTCTGACGAATCGCGCTATTGGCACCGTCGCAGGCGATGATCAGGTCGGCTTCGTAGGCGGCGTCGTCCGTCACCTGGGTTTCGAAGACCAGCTTGACGCCGAGATCTTCGCAACGCGCCTGCAGGATGTTCAGGAGGCGTTTGCGGCCGATGCCGCAGAAGCCGTGACCCGACGAGCGGACCTGCTGGCCACGGAAATTGATCTCGATGTCGTCCCAGTGGTTGAAGGCGTCGAGAATCGCGTCGGCACTTGGTGCGTCGGCCGCGCGCAGGTTGCCGAGCGTCTGGTCCGAGAACACCACGCCCCAGCCGAAGGTGTCGTAAGGCCGGTTGCGTTCGATGACCGTGACCTCGTTCTCCGGATTGCGGCCCTTCATCAACAGCCCAAAGTACAGGCCGGCGGGGCCTCCCCCGATACAGACGATACGCATGCTGGCACTCCGGTTGGAATCTTGAAAGTAATTTAGCCCTCGATAGTTTAGATGTCAAGTAAATGATGGAGTGTGCGGCGTCGCCCCGTCGCCGTCCTGATCCTGGAAATAAAAAGTGTCACTTGCGAATAAAAAGTGTTACGTCTCTCCACAATGTGAAATATCGAAGTGGTGAGAGCGTAGATCGCTCTGCAACCGACGGACGGTCCAATCACCATCGCACCGCTAAGGGGGGGCTCTCAGCCTCGGCTGGATGAGCTATCGAAATACTGATCCGAGAGAATAAAGTCCGTCATGAAAGAATAGAGTCCGTCATGGATTTTTCACCATGTGGACTCCGCCTGAGTTTGCCTCGTGGATTTTCTAATCGGAAATTGGGGTTGGAAGGAAGGCGGTATTGGCGGGCGTGGAGATTCCGCGGAATGTAGCGAAGTCTGTGAGGGTGGAATTGGAGTGCGCGGATCGGTGCGCCGTTGTTGTGAGACGTAAAAATATCGGCTTAGTCACCTCCGTCATATCGGCTTAGTGCACGTGGTTGAATGCGCTCAAAACCCGTGTGGGGTGGGCGCCTAAGCCGAATTAACTGCCATGCCAGGTCCGAGGCCTTAGACTGCCATGTTTAGTCTCAAAAAACAGTCTGTTTAGCTGCATCGTGGCAACGATTGAAACGTGCTTGTCGAGCGGTATTTGGCGAAGTCTGTGACGGTGGGGTAGCGAAGGTCAAATTGTTCGCACCAAATGAAAGCGTTCCGTGACCTCACATAAATGCGTTCCGTGGAGAGGGTCAAAATCGCCTCAAACCGTTGCTGGATGTGGCGCGGAACGCTTTCGCGGTGCTCTGTGTAATCGGCAAAAAATCTGTGCCCTCGACCTCCGGCTTTGAGAGCAATCGTGGGGCTGGAGCCTCCACGGAACGCTTCTTCTTCCCGGTATAAGCGTGCGTCAACTGCTGCAGCTGTTTTGCCCGAAAAAGCCGGGCGGCGAACCGGTAGACTGGAACCTCCACAACCTTCCCAGAACCTCGGCATGGCGCGCTTTCGGTTAGTCAGGGGCCTGATTCCGTGGCAACAACCAGGTGGGTATCGTCAGCGGTGCGACGGGCGTCGCTTTGCAGTTAATCAATTGCTGTCGCTCGCGAACCACCAATTCTTGTCGCGACGCGAGCGATGCCTACCCTTTTCTCCGCCCCAAACGACCTTCGTACCAGCCGTTAGTGCCGCGAAAGTATGCAGGCGCATAACTACAAAAATATGCCCCCATATATCTGTATATCTTCGAGGACAGGTATAGCGAAGAACCGCAGGTGCTCAGAGTGGAGTGCCGCGTTTCAGGGCGAATCTCATCGTCGGTGTAGGCAGTGAGGTGTCAACGTCTTCGACCGCTTCGTGGTAGACGAAGGCACAGAGGTCGGCGAACTCCTGACTCCGGACCGGGTGACTATCGAACGGTTTCTCTAGTTGCCCGGTACCATCGATTTTGGTCCGACTCGTGTGGCACTTGAGTTCAGTGCGAAAAACTGTCCCCTTCTAGTCGCCACAATTTCCGACAATGCGTTCAGCAAGGTCGTTGTGGCCTCGCACACTCAGGAGCAAAAACATGCTGAAATCAGTCAACATCGTCTGGGCCGCCGGGAACGAGGGCTATCACATCGACAGAGCGCTACGCGATTTCCCCGAGCCCGACGTGCTTGGGGCGGTGGCCGCGCAAGTGCTTCACGCCGGCATGGCCTCGACATACACCGATGCAATGAGACGCGCGGTGGAGATTGTGGAATACCATCGCCATGTGGCAAACGGCGCAACGATTTGTCGACAGGCCCATGTGCAGTTGCAGCAAGCTGCCATGAAAACTCCTATGAAATTGGCCTAAAAAACGGGGAGAAAGATATGGCCGGCGAGACGACTTCCGAGTATGGCGGGACTGTGCTGCCTCGAAAAATACGTTCCTCCTTGCGCGGTATTTTAGGCTGGGACGCTTACAAGCAATACTCCCGCGGCTTGCCTGGCTTGGAGCGCCGGTTACTATTCAATCAGTACAGTGGCGTGTGCGCTCATATGGCGCGCTGGTCCACTCAGTGGTCGACTCAACTAATGATTGAGTGGGACGGCACATGGGAAAAGAGCAACTATCTTGCAGCTTATGAACGGACGCAGGCTCCCGAGAAGGTTCGGGAATTGGCGGATTACCGGCTGCAGTATCTGGAACTGCTCTACAACCTTCTGCCAAAGCACGAGAGCGACGTATATGGCGAACTGCTGTCGCCTTGTTTTCTATCTGACGGCTGCATGCCCGACGTCAAGGCGGTATCTGTAATCTACAAGCTGCAGGACTTCTTG
Source organism: Paraburkholderia sp. EB58 (assembly GCF_050436665.1). Taxonomy (NCBI): domain Bacteria; kingdom Pseudomonadati; phylum Pseudomonadota; class Betaproteobacteria; order Burkholderiales; family Burkholderiaceae; genus Paraburkholderia; species Paraburkholderia sp. EB58. Next base: position 116,436 of record NZ_JBNDMQ010000008.1, read on the forward strand.
ATGCTTTCATTTGCGGTTGGTGGGAGCAAGGAGGTCACGTCTGTAAGCCGAATTTTGGACGAAGCGCTAGGTACTGTCATGGACGCTCCTTCGTCGAACAAGGACTCCCTGTTCGCGCGGCTAATGCTCAACGCGGCGGTGAACCGTTGTCACTTGGAGCTGTCGGAGCAGTCCCGTCTCGATAGACAGGCAAAAGACGGGATGGTGCCGCTCGTGCTTCACTTACAGCGCCTGTTTTGGGGAGGCGTCTTACCCGAAGTAACAAGCATCGAAGAAGTGCGCGAGAAGGTCATCTCTGTTATGAACCTGCCGGCAGAGGGGTACGCCAACTGGCGAAGGTTTAAGGGCAATTCCCTTGATAAGGTGCTGGAGCGGGCGCATGCCTTGGCCGACACCGACCGTATGATTGCACAGTCCCCCGAATCCGAGCGGTACCGCTGGCGGTACGTGCTACTTACGTGCTTGGCTGTGGCGTGGAGTTACTGCACCGAAGAAGAGTTCGACACGCGTCTTGTGGGGGCCAACCGTCGTGACCGGCAGGTTATCGGCGGCCGGTCCAAAGAGGACGCACACACGTATCCTCCGAATTTGACGCTCTACCATCGTCGACAGTTCAAGCTCTTGTGGATATTCGCTCATATGCCGCGCCTAGACCCGGGGCGGGTCGTGAAGCGACACGCGGACGTACAAGCGGAAAGGGACTTGCATCAGGCGTATCTCGGCAGGTTCAAGCATTTGACACTGTGGCAATGGGGGAAGCTCGACGAGTCACTATCCTCGTTATTGCGAGGTACCCGGTGGGACGAACTCGCACCGCTGGTCGACAGCAATCATCTGGCGACGTTGCGCTGAGGCGGTCCGCGCGTTGCGCCAGTTGGCATCCCGAGACGGGCTCAGCGACGCACCATGTACGGCTCTCGTTGTACTAGAAATTTCCTTGGATTTAGTGCAACGGGAAACCAGAATGGAAAACGCGCCGTGCTAGAAGTTTCACGTGGGGCGTATCCCTTTATTTACTACACTCGGTCGCGTTAGGCGGATAATCAATCCCGGCGTCGGACGGCACGAAGTTACTTTTGTCTTCTACCGCGCCGCAAGCACAATATGGCGCTTTGCCCGTAAGAAGCGAAGTGAAATTGTTTATTACAATATTCCGGGGGCAGACTTGTTGGGGTGTGGCGAAACCATCGGGGATGGCGAAAGAACGCAAACTCGGTGCGCGAAATCTCGCGGGCCAGTCCCGTCGATGACGCGTGCGTTTATTGCGACGGTTACCGTGGACGAAGCGCCACAATCCTTTGTTGAAAGCAAGCCGCCAGCGGTTTCGGCTTCGCATATCCAACTCGTACTCCAAACTGGCGTTTTTCCAATCCGCCGTGCCGCACTAAAACTTTACTTTAGTATTTTTTTCAATGGACCGGATAAATGAGCCTAAAGCCGGCAAGTAAGGCCTTTACAGTCGAGGCGCGCATTAAGCGGCGCCTGCGTTCGCACCTATCAAAACTTGGGTTCAATCGAGCCGAGGATGGGTCGCTTGTGCTTCCAGACGCTGGTAAGGACACTGTCAGAACGCTACATCGACAGCAGCGGCTTGACCTACTCGCTGAGAATACGGGATTTATTGACGCGAATTTGCCGCGGATGCAAGATTACTTTGCTTCAGGTGGCGAGGTCGATGTAGGCAGAATTAAGCCAGTTCTTCAGAGAGTAAGCGGGGGTACTTGGGAGTCGAATCTCTTCCGACTCGCATCGCTCACATGGTCAGTGCCCGTTTCGGCAGGCTTTGGTCGGCGTATCCGATATCTTGTGTGGGATGAGTCCAATGGCAAGCTCATCGGAATAGTGGCAATCGGCGACCCTGTCTACAATCTAGCTGTCCGCGATGACTTGATTGGTTGGACTGTAGCGGACAGAGCCAACCGGCTCGTGTGCGTAATGGACGCATATGTGTTGGGTTCGGTCCCGCCGTACAACGCACTGCTTGGTGGAAAGTTGGTAGCGTCTCTTCTTCGGACGCGGGACGTCTACAACGATTTCACGCGAACGTACGGCGGAACGACGGGCATCATTTCTGGAGAGGAAAAACACGCTCGGCTGTTGGCGATAACTACATCGTCATCTATGGGGCGCTCATCGGTGTATAACCGGCTGAAGCTCAACGGGACGACGTATTTTCGGTCAATTGGATACACAGGCGGCTGGGGGCATTTCCATATCCCGGACGACTTATTCGAAGAAATGCGTGACTACCTGCGAGGTATCCAGCACGGCTATGCGGATTTGCATGCATTTGGTCAAGGTCCGAACTGGAGACTTCGTACCGTGAGAGCTGCACTCAATTCGCTGGGCTTCAAGCAGGATATGTTGAAACATGGGATACAGCGGGAAGTATTCCTGTGCGAAACAGCGGCAAATAGTTTGCGTATCCTTGCCGGTAAAGAAAAGCGACCGAACATAAAGTCTCTACTGACTGCCGAGGAAGTCGGAAGATTGGGCGTTGAGCGATGGATGGTGGGTCGGGCCGAACGCATGCCGGATTTTAGACAGTGGAATAAAGAGGGCTTGCTGGGACTGATTCAAGGAACTGGTCATAGGGGCCGGACAGGGGGAACGGCAGTCGAGACCACGAGCCGCGTGGGTTAAAAGGTACTTTCGTGGACCCAATCCTTGATAACTATCAGCGCGAGCTTGAGACTCACTTTAAGTCAGTTGCCGCGCAGCGTGACGCAGAAGGACTACCAGTCTTTGCCATAGAGCACGGCCTCGATGCTCAGGCGGTTTCAGCGCTGGGAGACCGGCTGAGGCAAAGCTTGGTGCGAGACGACCGACTGTCACCCCATTGGTTGCTTTGGGTCATCTACGCGACCGAACTCGGCTATGACTACGACGGCCAAGAGTATTGGCCTTCCTTTGAGCAACGGACACCACGGTGGCGATTACAAATTGACCGTCGCCAGTCGCTTAGGCAGTGGTTTCTTCGCTTCCATAAGTCATATCGTGGTGCTCGGCCCGCTGGTCCTTGGGCCACCCAGTTTTCAATCATTTCGTGGCCAATCACGCATGCAATCCTTCCAAAGGACCTACAAGGACAGTTGGCCAAAATTCTGTACGAGGAGCGCTATTCGATAGCGCAGTTCGCGAACGAGTCGCCGGAAGAAGTCGGGAATCTCATCGCTGCGTCCGCCTACGACGCCTCAGCCCGCCTTCGGAATTTCCTCGAGCAGCCTGAACTAGCCGGAAGAATCATTCTGGGTCTGCTTGCTCCGTCGGGCGAAACGTCGAATCGCTGGCTACAGGATGGAACTATCCGTAGAATCCTCGCAGACCTTGAGAAGCAACGCCAAGCAAAAGTGTGGTTGCAGGAGACGAGGTCGACGATAGACTCGGTCAAATTGAAGCTTGCTTCCCAAGCCAGATTTCCAGTCGATTCGCAGGCTATCAATCGATTCCAAGAGACGAAGAGCGACCGCGTTGCCGTGAAGAGCGTGACACCTCAGCTCTTGCTGTTTCGAGAAAGGCAAGATGATTGGGTACCCTTCGTCGAGATTCCATCCTTCGATTCAATAGCTAAACTAAACCCGCGCCTGGCGACCCTTTTACGCTCGAGTCGCGCGAAGGTCTTGGGGACAGCGGGGGCATGGAGCGCGCCGGGGTGGCTGCTGTACGGCCCATACCGAAAACGCCTGACGTCATGGCCTGAGCCGTCAAAATCTCTTATTCAGATTGACAAAGCCGACACCGGCCTACAGTACATCTTGGACGGCGAATGTCATATAACCGCTGGTCCTAGTTGGCTTTTCAGATTACGACCCGATGGAACCGCTGTACAAGTGCCGAACCGGGTCGTGCAACTTGATACCGAATATATTCTTCTGCGCAGTAACGCAAGCGAGACAGGCGAGTTTTTCCGAACATTGCGGACAGACTCCGCAGGAATTTCGCTAACTGAAATCAAGGTTACCTCTAGTACGCCCCCAGAAGCACTGCGTATTCTGGCCACCCTCGACGTGGGGATTGAAAGGTTCCTGAGAATCTGGCCTGTTGGTACGCCTCCTAGACGATGGGCAGTTGACGGTTCAGTTGAATGGTTGTCGCACGAGTCGCCAATCATAGGCGTATCACATGATGGCTCGTGTCAATCCTTGTCGATGCGCGTTGGTCAACAGGCAGCGATTCCTATTACCCCAAGGACTGATGGTCAGCCCGTTTTCGCAAGCATCGGACAATTGCCCATCGGCGTCCATTCTCTCAGTGTGACCGCGCAACACAAGATTGATGAACAAGGAGCGGTCGGCCGTATAGTTACAAGTCATGCGAAACTGAGCATACTCATTAGACGACCGCACGCATGGGTCCCGGGTAGTGTCTCTCATCGCGGCTTCATCGTTTCTTGCGAGCGTCTCGAACCGACCCTCGACGGGCTTCTTGCTGGGCAAGTGGCGATATCAGTTGCAGGTCCCACTGGGCGTAATGTCGATTGCAGACTTGAACTATTAGACGGGTCCGGTAAGGTTTTATCGTCCGACCACATCGGTTCCGTTCGTCTGCCAGCTAACCGTGCAACTTGCGCGGCATTGCTAACGCGACATCTTGAAAACCTCAAAGACCCTTACCACTATTCGACCGCAAGCGGCAGTCGCTTGGTAATTGACGGAGACGAGTTAGGAACCTTCAGGGTCGTCTTAAAACACACACTCTCTCCTCTCCGATGGTACGCGAGAGGAAGTAAGACGCTTGAAATTCAACTTATTGACGACGGTGACCGTGAAACACCGGCGACAGTCAGCTTTAGTTCATTTGAATGCGCGGGAGTCGCTCGTAAAGCAGAATTTGCTGCAGAAAGCAATTCGCTGGTGCCTGATGGACAGGGTGGGTTGTACGTTGCCGAATGTGGCGGCCTCCGCGCATGTATCGTAGCCAGCGCATGGATAAAGGCCGGACTCGATGGGCTGGCTGTTCATCCGTCATTGCAAATGGACCTCGGACAGAATGGTGCCCTCGCACGACTACTTGAGTCCATCAAAGATTGGTCCCGAGCCCGCGCATTCGGGCCGCTTGCCAATCAACGAAGGGAAATTGTCGTAGCCGATTTGCAAGCCTATCTTTTTGCCTATATGTGTGGCCGGCGTTGGGCCTCATACGAAAAGCGACTGCGTGCCGACGGCGTAAGCTCTGACCTGCAACGGTGCTTAGAAGAAGCCGTGTATAAAAACGTGTCGTTTGGCATCGCCCTGTCAAACAACAAAAATCAAATCGTCACCGATTCGTTCGTCGAAAGCTGCGAACGGTTTCATCGACAGGCTGCACGTTTTCAAGTGTGCGGTGACCCGGAGCTATCATCAACTGCCTTAGGGCTAGCCGCTCGACCTGCAACTATTGCGGAACTGCTGGGGCCGACCTCATCAGAGAAGATAACCGCTCTGCAAACGATGCCAGAACTAGTCAGGGCGGCAAGATTGCTCGTCGTCTTAAGTGATGGCATGAGTAAAGAAAAAATTGAAAAGTGGGCACCATGATTGTCCAATTGACCGCGTTGGAGGCTACGCTCGCAGCGAGAGAAAACCTAGGCATCGCGCCCAAGTCGGCGACGGACCTTCCTTTGGATGATGAGTTCATCGCTGCATCTTTGCGTCGAATAGCTGGATTTCATTGCCCTTGCTCTCCAGCGACGTTGCGGACGGTATTGCTTGAGAGCTTGGACAGCCTCGTTCCAGACCGCGTCGCGTTGCAGGGGCGAGTCGAGCACGTCCTGGAAGCTATGCACGTCGTCGGTGATTTACTTGAACTCTCTCAGGTAACCGTAGCCGACGATAGCACGCCCCGAACGTGGGCCTTTGCAGCGCCGCCGTCATTCGTAGCACGCACGGACACGATTTTCAACATCCTCGGATTGGCGGCCGAGGACTCATTGCCCCTACCGCAATCGCTGAAATCTCGAGTGCGCCTCAAAGGCGCAAGCCGTGTGCTGCAAGCTGAGGTGGACGAAGACATTCGGTCCCAACTTCTTGCTGCAGGATTTCAAGAGCAATCGTTGGAAACGTGGCTCCGGTTGCCTCGACTAACGACTCCGACTGAATATGTGCGACAAATCGAAGCTCAACTGGCCACTAAACAGCCTTCCGGCGAGATAGACGAACTTCGAATCATCGATACCAACCAGCACACGCTCTCGTACCGAAAGAGATGGACTGCTCCCACTCTGCAAAGTGGTCGTTACGTATGTCGACGCGCACAGGCTTATGGTGCCGACATCTGGGGTTACGTCGAACTAGCTGCTGGAAGACCAGAAAAGCTGCTGGACTTCCCGCTCGCGGGAAGCACTTATAGGGGTTGTGACGAAGCATGGCGGTTGCAGATGGCGTTGGACCAAGCTTCAGGTCATCCCCAAGACTTTCAAGCTAGCCAGCACGCAGACGGCATCTTGCTCACTTTTGACTCACCACTCCCGCTGTGGATGGTTCGACGGCTTGAGACCGTGGGGGACCAAGTGAGCTTTACCGGTGCCTTGCTAGCATTTTTGATTTCTAGACATCTTGTGGCTCCAGAAATCGAGTATCTGACGAGTAGATTGGGACTAAATCTAACAACTTAAAATTCCGAGGAAGAGAGACCGTGGCCGAATCCATCCAGCAAACAATAGAGCAACTTCACGCCTCGCTTCGAGACTACATCGAGGCGACATATCACATCAGTCATCCAGCGCTAATCGCTCAGCGACGTGATTTGCTGGAACGGCCGGGGGTCATTCATCAGATTCCGTACTTGGAATCTACACCTCGCTATCAAAGTGGAAAGCGGTTCGAGTCAATTCCCGGATTGTCGAAGGGCGCGGTGGAGGTGTTGACAGCGCTATCTGAAAATCAAGGCAGTCATCCACAAGTACTTCACAATCCCCCGTACATCCACCAGAGCGAAGCTTTGCGGCTGTCACAGGTAGAAGGCAAGAATCTCGTGATTATGACTGGCACGGGGTCGGGAAAGACAGAGTCGTTTCTCATGCCAATATTGGGTAAGTTTGCAAAGGAGGCAACGGAACGACCAGGCTCTTTTGGTGGCCAACCAGCCATGCGCGCGATGATTCTTTATCCGATGAACGCGCTGGTTAACGACCAATTGGGACGCTTACGGTCAATTTTCGGCGATGCTCGAGTCGTCAGCAGATTTAACGAATGGTGTGGACGCCCCCCAAGGTTTGCGCGCTACACGAGCAGGACTCCATACGCCGGCGTACGCACCGCAAAGAGAGACCAAACCAAGTTCAAATCCTTCGAAGCATTCTTCGTTGAAACTGAACGGCTGGCGAATGAAGAACCATCGCATGAGCAGGCGAGGGCCGCACAACTGCGTGCGGAGCTCAAGGCAAAGGGTAAGTGGCCGGCAAAGCCGGACCTGACGGAATGGTTCGGAGATAAGGGCTCGCGCTGGGCGGGGAAGGACGGGGAATTTAAGAGGGCTGTCACGTTGCCTGCGGATTCCGAGTTAATTACGCGACACGAAGTCCAAGCGGCGCCACCCGACCTGCTCGTAACAAACTACTCGATGCTCGAGTACATGTTGATGCGGCCGATTGAGCGGACCATCTTTGACAGAACTAGCGACTGGCTCAAAGCTAACCCGACAGAGAAGTTCCTCGTTGTCCTCGACGAAGCTCACTTATACAGAGGCGCCGCTGGCGCTGAAGTTGGCCTTCTCCTTAGGCGTTTGCGGGACCGATTCGATATCGACGCGGACCGATTCCAAGTAATCTGCGCGACCGCGAGCTTTTCCGATGAGAAATATGCGCCGAGTTTCGGTGCGCAGCTTTCCGGTGTTTCGGAAGAGACGTTTGTTCCTATCACCGGACACCTGAAGCTTGCCGAGGCATCAGAGGTTGGCACTAAAGCGGACGCTGCGGCCCTCGCAACGGTCAGCCTCGCCGACTACTATTCAAGTGATAGTGTGACCCGCATAAATTCGGTCAAGGAGTTTCTCTCGTATCGTGAAGTCGAGCCAACGGAGGACTTGGATTCTGACTTATACAGGGCGCTGAAGGATTTCAATCCGCTAGGTCGACTTATCAATACCACGATGCGTGAGGCGCATGCCGTTGCGGAGCTTGGAGAGCTGCTGTTCCCTGGCGTTCAGACTCAGCACACCGAGTCAGCGTTAACGGCATTGATGAGTTTGGGTAGCGTTGCCCGTGAGCATCATGACGGCAACGCGCTGCTGCCATGTCGAATACATAATTTTTACCGAGGTCTGCCAGGGTTGTGGGCCTGCATAAACCCGGCGTGTACCGAACTTACAAGCGAAACGCACCGCAGCGCGGTTTGTGGTCGGATTTATAGTCAACCGCGTCAACGTTGCGGATGTGGCTCTCAGGTATTGGAACTCTTCACGTGCCGAAATTGTGGCTCAGCGTACGGACGCGCATATTCCGACAGCGTAGAAGAGCCTGACGCGCTTTGGAATGACCCGGGTAAGCGGCTGCGCATGGAGAGCAGCGAAGTCTCGCCGCTAAATCCGCTTGATTTGCTGCTAGAAGAGCCTAAACAGTTCGACAAGGTCGAGCCTGCATCCTACGACCTGGACACGGGCAGGCTGAACTCGCACGTGCAGTCCGACCGTGTGCGTCAGGTATTTATAAGGAAGGACAGGCTTCAGCCTGCGTCGAATGAGGAAGGTGAGCAAGACGCCCGGCTTGAGGCACGAGGCCTTTTCGTTCCATGTGGTGTATGTGGAACAAGCGCTGCGTTCGCTCGTACAAGCGTTCAAGACCATCAAACAAAGGGTGACCAGCCGTTTCAATCGCTCGTATCGAAGCAGATTCAGATTCAGCCTCCGAGCACAAAACCAGCAACCTCTTTCGCACCTCTTCGTGGACGGAAGGTGCTGGTTTTCTCCGATTCGCGTCAAGTCGCCGCAAGGCTGGCGCCGAACCTGCAGATGTACTCAACGCGTGATTCGTTGCGCCCACTACTGATTTGGGGGTTTAGAAAGCTTCAGTCGTTCCCCGCAGTCCGAGCAAAGTTGAGCCTCGAAGACGCCTACCTTTCGGTCCTATTGGCAGCCAATGTTATGGGAGTCAGGCTCAGGCCCGAGTTGTCGGCCGGCGAATCGATGGCTGTACAAAGCCAAGTCGATAAGGCCATTCGCGAGCACGATGCCCTAAACGACGTAGTTGCTATGCAATCACTTTGGATTGACGTCAGAGTTGAGAGCCCACCGGTTGCGTTGCTTGACGACATCTACAAGTCAATCACTGATAGACACTTGGGCCTTGCGGCACTTGCACTCGCTTCAATCGCCGTTCGAGAGGACAGACGTACCGTAGCGAATTCGCTGCCTACGATTCCGGGTGTCGCCGAGAACGCTGAAGACAAGATAACGCTCATCGAGGCCTGGCTTCGGTGTTGGCATCGGCGTGGGTTTTGGCTAAATGCAATGCCAGCGGCGTGGTGGCTTCGCTCCCGCTCCAGCGGGACAAGTGTGCTCTCGCAGAAGTCGAAATTCAAGGCAATGGATAAAGTCTTGCCAGAACCGGCAAGCCGCAAATTATTTGAGACTAAATGGCTGCCTGTGCTTCAAAGCGAATTCACGTCTGACCAGGGGGGTGGCGCGAGGAGACTGGAAGGAAAGACTCTTACTTTGCGGCTCGACGGTGCGTGGGTGCGCTGCAACGCATGCAAGTCTGTACATCGACCAGTGACGACGCTTCACCATTGCCTCGATTGCGGAAGTACCGATGTCTTGCCGCTTCTCCCGGACAGCGACTTGGTATTCAATGCGCGCAAGGGATATTACCGCTCGCCCGTGCAGGCGGCGTTCGCTCAGCCGCCCGTTTATCCAACAGCCCTAATTGCGGCAGAGCACACGGCACAGCTTAACGCGCCACAAAGCGAGGACGTCTTCTCGAAGGCAGAAGAGAACGAATTGCTTTTCCAGGATGTTCAGTTGTCGCTTCCCGGTCAGGAAACAAGCAATACCGCAATTGACGTGCTTTCGAGTACAACGACGATGGAGGTCGGTATCGATATTGGTGCTCTATCGGGAGTTGCTCTCAGGAATATGCCTCCCGCCCGTTCGAACTATCAACAGCGCGCCGGCCGTGCCGGACGTCGAGGAAACGCGGTAGCGACTGTGATTGCCTTTGGCAGTGCCGACAGTCACGATGAGCATTATTTTTCGAATGCGAAGGAGATGATTCGTGGTCCGGTGATTGACCCGGTATTGACGCTGGACAATCCGGAACTAACGAGGCGTCATCTCCGCGCGTATCTGCTGCAAGCGTACCATCGCGACCGAATCCCTCAGTTCGACGACCAGAGTCCTTCGAACCTATTTTCGGTACTTGGTTCAGTGGCTGGGTTCAGGTCTGAGAACGGACGACTCAACCGGACCGACTTCGAAACATGGTTGGTGACGAACCAAGATGCTCTGAGAGCGCGGATAAAGAAATGGTTGCCGACCGAGTTAGCGCCGGACGATGCCGACAGTCTGCTGGACGGTATGATTAGCGACTGCCTCAGCGCGGTCGATGAAGCTTTAAGCACTGATGGGGACGAGAGCGTGCGGGCCGCAGACGTCGGTGGCGAGGAGGATGACCCAGCAACCGAGCCGGAAGTGGCACCTGAGGTGGATGAGGACTCGCCCCCTCGTATCGATGCTTCAGATAAGCTTCTCGACAGGCTCTTGTACTGTGGTGTTCTTCCAAGGTATGCGTTTCCTACCGACGTAGCCACATTCTCAGTGTTCGACCGCTCCAGGTCAACCAGCTTCAGGCATGTTATGAAGTTTGCACCCTCTCAGAGTCTGCCAATTGCGCTCTCTCAGTATGCACCCGACAAGCAGGTTTGGATTTCGGGAAAGTGCTACACGTCGGGAGCAATTTACTCTCCGATAATTTCGGAGCGCTTTGATGCGTTTCGGAAGCGAAAGCTTTATCGTGAGTGCAACCGGTGTGGTTTCGCGGACACCAAGCCAATCGGGGCAGGCGTAGAGCTAAAAGCAGTTGCTGACTGCCCTGCATGCGGGGGACACGACACATTTGGGCCAGCGCGATATTGGTTGAGACCTCCTGGTTTTGCGCACCCCAACTACGAACAGGAAGTTACTTCACCAGACGACATGCCGCAGACAAGCTACGCCACGCGAGCGAAGCTCACGATGGTGACGCCTGCGGATGGTGACGCCTGGGGGCGTGTGAACGGTCGAATAAGGGTGATGGCTTCTCGGCAGCACCTGCTCGTCTCCAATACTGGTCCCGAAAAGCAGGGTTACACACATTGCGTCGCCTGCGGATGCATTGAAGCGACAACAACACCCGAACCCAAGCTTTTCATGCCACATGTGAAGCCGTATCCCGACGACGACTCAACATGTCCGGGCGACTACGCATACAGAAATTTAGTGTTGGGGACAGATTTCATCTCGGACGTAGCATTATTTTCGCTGCGTGTGGACCATCCACTGATTCTGAAACCTGGAACATACCCAACCGGAGTTGCTCTGAGGACCGTCAGCGAAGCTCTTGCGAAAGCGGCATGCCAGCTACTGGACATCGAACCTGGTGAAGTCATGGCCGAGTTCCGGCCGGCGTTGACCATGGATTCCGCTGGTCGAGATGGTTTACAAGCGGAAATCTTCCTTTACGACACCTTGCCAGGAGGTGCTGGTTTCTCGACGCAAGCTGCACGGCTTGGAGACGCCTTGTTCAGGAAGGCTCTTTTGCTACTGAAAAGCTGTCCCGAGCAGTGCGATGCTTCGTGTTACCGCTGCTTGCGTAGCTTTAAGAATAAGGTGGAGCACCACCTGCTCGACCGGCACGTGGGCGTTGAGCTGATTGAGTATTTGCTGACTGGAATCTTGCCGGCGTTTGACGTTACGCGCGCCACTAGAGCGCAGGGTCTGCTGATATCTGACTTGGAACGACAATCGGCGGACGGGCAATCAATCGAGAGAGATGTCTGTATTCACTTGTCGGACGGTCGAGCGGTAGTCGTCCCGATTGTGTTGACTGTTTCTGAGGGTGCTGCGCTTGCCGTCTGCATTTCGGCGCCTTTGATGGACGACAATCTTAGCGACGAAAATGTGCAAGAGGAGCTCCAAGAGCAGTTCGATTACGGAGTCGTGGTCGTAAACGAGCTACTCATTCGCGAGAATCTTCCCGCGGCCTCTGCGATTGTTTGGTCGGCCGCGCAGCGATAGTCCGACGCGTTGCTCGTCGAGGTCATAAAGCAAGGTCGGGGCAATGTATGAGGAAGGGACTCCGACTCGTTTAGTCGGACTCTCCAGCCGAATTGACGAGAAGACTCCGATGTGGCTGTTGCGAGCGACCTTTGAGAATCGGCAGTATGCGTCATTTGCCGATGGGAGCTTTCGGAACCGATTGAAATCGGGTTGTTAGTGTACCGAGCGTGTTAAATACCGTTGGGGAAAACGAATGGAGAGGAAATGTTGAGCGATGACCTGCGAACGATAATCAATGATTCGTGGACCGCAGCAAAAGCCGTGAATGAAGCTGAGGAATCTAAACTTGCAGCTTGTTCTTTTAGGGTTTTGCTGTCACAGACGACCGTAGACTCTATTGCACAGTCACCTGCACAGGAACGAGCAAATAATGGACCAACCTAAATCCCCATCCGACTTCCCTGAATGGCATGCGCTCCGACGCGAATCCGCCCTCGTCTGTCACCTACTCGGGTCAGGTGCAACGGCGCTAGGACGGGCGAACTACGCAGACAAGACAGGCGAATACTATACGGCGTTCTTCGCCCTCTCTGTCGGTTTGGAGCGCCTAGCAAAGCTGGTGCTAGTTGCTGACTACGCGTTGTCGAACAGTGGAAACCTGCCGCGACAGAACGTCGTCAGTAAGTTCGGACATAAACTCGCTGACCTAATGGATGCAGCGAATGCAGTCCAAGTTAGACATAACATCGTCCTCAAGCATTCACGACCGCAAATCGACATCACAACAAAAATCGTCGACTGCCTAGATGCTTTCGCAGATGCTCGTCGAGGCCGATACGCCAATTTTGCAGCTCTTGGTGACCCAAATCTCGGACAGGAATTTGAGCCGATTTCGAAATGGTGGACGGAGGTCGCCGAACTGATTCTAGGAAAACACTATTATGGAAAGCCCCCCGAAAAACTGGTCAATCATCGCGCAACGATGCTTAGTGATAGATTGTCCAACCATACCTTTTCGTGGTTCGTGAATGAAAACGAAGAAACGATGGATGACCTGCTATCAACGTCAACTCGAATGGGCCAAACACATCTAGTCCAAACCTTCGGGCGGTATTACACGTTGACCATCGTACGCTGGCTGTCATACCTCTTTTCTGAGCTTTGTGACATGGTATGTCCAGGAAACAGCGTCGGTGTTTTTTCGGGACATGGTGAGCACCTGAATACGTGCATGGTTGATGATAGCTTCCTGAAGACCCGGAAGGTCTGGCCCCTAGGTTCATAGTTTGCATACTATCCTGATAAGTCAAAAATGGCTGGGATGACGCGAGCCATGTTCCGCGAACGACTGTTAGCATGTGCGACCTGAACTGCTGATTCTCTAAGCCCAAGATGCGAAACAACGCGCTTTATTTTCCATATATCTCGGTTCCCAACGAGCGTTGGACAATCAAGACCCTACTCTATTGGGACAAGTTGTCTTCTATCGTGCCAATGGAGTACATCGACCGCCCCGAAGCGTTGGACGACTTCATGCGCCGATTGGTGGAGGCAGGCATGGTCGAGCAGCTATTTCCGGCACAGTATCTGCAGCACATCAACGAGTTTGAAAAGCTCTTTGTGGAGCTTGTAGACCGGCAGATGGGGAGAACACATGTGTCACCTACGAAGCATGAGGTGCGACGCATACGCATACATGTCGAAAAGCTCGGGAACATCCCGGAGTATCTACTCGACCGAGGTCTAGCCACGCGAGTGAGTTACGCGTGGTACGACGTCGATGAACCTGTCGCCAATCTTTTTATGGCATACCTCGCATCGTGCCTGGGCAGCATCCCCGAAATTGATGCTGCGCCCGTGACAAATAAATTGGCGTTTGCGAATTTATTCGGCGGGGGCAGTCGACTACGAGTCGGGGAACGTATGCTGCACCAGCAGAAGGCTCGGGAGGTCGTACTGACTGCGCTTCTACCGTTTCCCGACGAATCAGTGACCTTGGACCAGTTGGTCGCGTTTAAGGAGCGTCATGGTCACTTGCTCCCGGCACTGCGTCAACTCGTGGAGGCACGATGCGCATTAATTGCGGAATTGGACGATGTGGAGCATCGACTCATTGCGACTCAGCAGCTAATCGACGAGTCACGACAACAGGTAGACGAGCTAGTCGATGCCATGAGGCCGAACTGGGCGAAGATAGCGTTTGGGTCATTAGTGCCGTTGCTTGCGACTGGTCTGGCAATTAAATCAGGAGATTTTGCGAGCGCTTCAGCGGCCACAACTGCGGGCCTGCAATACGCCGCGACGGCGTACCAGTCGCTGACCGCCGTCCACGGGTTGAGTGGCAGCCAACAACTACAGCCCTTGGCATTTATCGCACACGCTCGGACGGAACTGCATCTGCCGTCGCGGCAACAAAGCATTGAGTAATGCCCAGTCGTACCTACCGCTATCCGATAGCACTGCCGCAAGGCGCGATGCGGTCTGTGACGTCTAACGTCTAGCGAATGGCGAAGGCGGGTGCTCGCGACACGTCGACTTTCAATGCCGAGCCCTGCAAGATTTGCGGAGGTTATTGGCTCCGCCGCGGTTTAACAGGTCACCACTGAAATGGGATACGACGTTCACATCACGCGCAAAGAGAACTGGTTCGACGACGGACCGGAAATCGGTGTTTACGAGTGGAAGACCTTTATAGATACGGATGACGAAATGCGGCTCGATGGCTATGCCGAGGCAAAGCTGCCCGATGGACATGCGTTGCGTGTGGACAGTGACGGCCTGGTCATCTGGACGGCATATCGCGGCAGTACGGCCGGAGGAAACATGGCGTGGTTCGATTTCCGGTCCGGCAATGTTGTCGTCAAGAATCCCGATGTCAGCATTCTCAGCAAGATGTGGCAAATCGCTCAGAAGCTCGGCGCTCGCGTGCAAAGCGACGATTGCGAAATTTACGGTTCTGACGGAAGCATCGTCGCGTCATGAGCCTGTTTCTGCCGTGAGCATTACGAAACGTCTGCCGGTATTCCACGATAGGCGACTGTGGGCTGATACCTGTTTTATAGACACCGAGTAGAGGAAAGCAGTCACGCTCAGAAAGCAAAACGCCTTCCAAATAGTCGGGAAGGCGTCGTGAGAGATAGAGCAAAAAATCAGTTATCCCAGGTTTCTTACTCGATACTCCATCGTCTGACGGCTTACCTTGAACTGCTTCGCGAGCTCGCCCAATGGATTCTCGTCATCAATATCAAAGGTATGGTCAGCGATTGCTTTCAGAACAAGCGGCTCTGGCATCAGGAGCGCGGCAGCGAACTGATTCGCCTCCACCTCAACCCGCTGCGTACCAGTGCCTGCGTTACTGTCTCGCATCAAAACCTTGAATTGCTTGTCGACATGCACAGAGTTGGTAATCAGCTCTCTGTGAAGCATGTAGTGACCCAGTTCATGAGCGATTGTGAATCGCTGCCTGTTGGGATGATGCAGAGCGTTGACACCAATGATTGGTCGACCATCCTTGACGAATATCATTCCAGACAGCTCATCATCGAGTCGTGCGTACCTAATCTCCACTCCCAAGTATTTCGCAATTGAATCTACTGGGACGGGCGCACTGGTTATGTCACATTGCCGAAGTAGTTCTTTTGCTTTTGCGGCAGGACTTGGCCTTTTCATCAATTATCTCGTCTGGTCAATAGCGGCCAACTCTTCGGCCTGACTGCCTGAATCGGAAAAGACTCTCAACACCTGAAGTTTCTGTCGGTCATCCAAACCTGGAGGTAAAGGCACGTCTTGCTCCGTTGGAGCGGACACTTTTGGCATCTCGACAAGCAAGTCTTTGACGTCAAGTTGGAGTGCGTCTGCGATGTCATAGAGATGGTGAACCAAGACCTTCTGCCTACCGGCCTCTATGTTGGCCAGAGATGCCCTGGAGATTTGCAATGCAGCGGCCAGCTTGTCCTGAGTTAGGGACAAGTGCTTCCGGCGGCTCTTTATGGCTTCCCCAATCAGGGGATAGATATCTGCGGTTCCCATATGCGCGAGTGTAGCGCCGCGCGACGCGGGTGTCAATATTGCAAACATTTATGCTTGTGTAGCAAACAATTGAATTGTTTGCGTGGTTGTCGTAAGTGTGGGAAGATTGCTCCAACGCTGGCAGGGTGCCGGCAAGGAGAATCGATAATGGCTATGGAGATTCTGGTCGACGGAGAGGGCTTCGCGGACGTGGAGTTCATCCAAATCGAGGAAGATGCGCCGATGTTGCGCATCGTGGAAATCGTCGCAGCCCGCAAAGGCGGGGATGCGGCGCTGCTCGCCTTGTTCGTGGAGGATATGGAGGAGCCGTGCGACCCGACCCAGCCGGTGCCGCACCACCACCGCAAGCGTGTGCACCATGTGCACCGCCAAAAGCGCATCGCGGTCACGGTCGACTATGGCGGCGACACGATTGAGCACGCGTACCCGCCGTCGGCAACGGTTATGTCGGTGCTGAGATGGGCCGTCGGCCCGGAGGGCTTCAACATCGCCCCGACGTTCGCTGCGGAGATGCAACTCGCTCTCGTTGGTTCGCTCACGGAGCTTTCGGACGCGGCGCACATTGGTCGCTACGTACACGGGCACGAACACAAGCTTGAGCTCACCCTCATCCGCGGGGTGATTCCGAATGGCTGATGATGGCCGCTCCCCGGTAATGGTCGCCATCGACACTGACCTTGACTCTACCGAGTTCAAGGTTGGTGTCGCCAGAGGCTTTTGGCGTCTCGTGGAAGCGAGGTTTCCGTTCTACATTTTTGCGGTCACGCAGCAAGCGTCCAGCGGACCGGGCAAGGAATATTTCTTTCGCTTCGAGCTCAACGGTTATCCCGCAGTGGGGCCAAAAGCGTTGATTTGGGACCTCGAAAAGGCACAACCGCTTGAGACCCCGTTACGCCCAAACCACAACCAGGTGCAGCGCGAGGCGTTCAAGGATTGGGGCGACCATACGGTCTATCGTCCGTGGGAACGTTGCTCTGGCGCGCACAACAACTGGAACACGACATATTCCAAGCTCGCGTGGAACCCGACTCGCAACCTAACTTATCCACTCAATGACCTTTATCAAATCCTTAATCGCGGCGGCGGTTGATTGGTTTTGTGGCAGTTCACCTAAAGTCCTGTGCGGCGCACACGTCTGGCGCGAAGGTGTTGCCGAACTGAGGCGGCGTGCGAATGGAAGGCGGGAGAGCGGGGCATTCCTGCTCGGCAACATCGAAAAGGACGTTCGCGTTATCCGAAAATTCCTCTTCTATGACGACATCGACCCTCATTGCTTCGACAACGGCATCGTCGAGTTTAACGGCCGTCTCCTGCATGTGGTGCACACCGAATGCCGGAAGCTGGGTTTGCGCCTAGTCGCAGACGTGCACGTGCATCCCGGTGGGTATGGGCAAAGCAGCAGCGACCGCGAAAATCCAATGGACCCACGTAGCGGCCACATCGCGATGATTCTCCCGAATTTCGCGAAGGGCGAGTTTGTTCCCGGCGAGTTCGGCATCTATGAGTTCCAGGGGCGTGATAACTGGATTAACCATAGTCAAGAAGGCAAACGGTTCTTCAAGCTGACGAGGTGACGTATGGGTTTCACGAAGAGAAAGTCGCGCATCCAGTTGGCGCTCGTCGGGTCCGGCAAGTTCGACCTCAACCAGACGCAACATCAATTGGAGGACGTACATCTGCGCGTCCATCTGTCAGTCGCCGACCCCGAGTCTGCGACCGGTCAAACTGCGTTTTTGACCGCTGTCGCGCTCGGATGTCGTTGCTTCGGCCGCGTGTCCGTCGCTGGCGCCTCCGGCGTTCCGTACCGCGCAACACTTCCGCTCGACGCTGACACTCTTGATGAAGCCGCGGCGCTCGTCGGCGCCACTTCATCGGACACGCCGCCTACGCACTCGATTCTGGTTGGTCACTGCGCCGCTGCGGATGTCGCGTCGATGGCCGTCAGGGCGACCTGGAAGCATTGGATTGCGGCTACGGCTCCTGCCGGCGATGCCGCTGAACCCTGTGAAGGGTCGTTTTCGCTCGCTGCTGTAGCCGCCGTCGCGCTCGCCGTCGGCGAGGTGTTCCAGCAACGCCTTAGCAACCCTCGCGCGGGGCGTCGAGGCCAGCAAATCTCGCTTTGGAGCCCAGGCGCGACCGAGGTAGGACCCGTAAACCCAAATGCAGTGCGGCTCCCGCGAGATATCTGGCTCATCGGGCTTGGGAATCTCGGGCAGGCATATCTTTGGACGCTTGCATCCTTGAACTTCCAGTATCCAAAGGAAGTCTCGTTCGTGCTTCAAGACTTTGACCGCATCGACGACGAAAACTTTGCGACGTCGATTTTGACCGGCACCGATGACGAAGGTACGCTGAAGACCCTCATCGCGGAACAGTGGTGCCTTGAGCGCCAATTCCGGGTGAATCGTATCGACCGCGCCCTTGATGAGCGCACTGTCGTCGGTCCTCAGGAACCACGTCTCGCCTTTTCAGGGTTGGACAAAATCAGCGTGCGCAAGCTTCTTGGTGGCTGTGGTTTTCAGTACATTGTCGACGCAGGCCTCGGAGCTAATGCTGGCGACTTTGACCGCTTCCGCATCAACACGTTTGACGAGACCTTTCTGCCCAGTGCGCACTTCGAGGGCCAAGACGACGCTGACGAAAGTGAGCGAGCAAATGCATTTGTGGAAGCCTCGACCGCGTACAAGGAGGCAGTCGAGTCGGCTAGCCCTGAAGAAGCTTGCGGTCTGCTTGCAATTGCTGGCAAGAGCGTTGCGGTCCCTTACGTCAGTTCACTTGCAGCATGCCTCGTGGTCGCGCAGGCGATTCGCCTCGTCAGCGGCTACGCACCGTATAAGAGCATTGTGGGGCAAGTCAGAAATCTCGAGGGCGTCGGGGCTCATCTTGGAGTGCAGGCCGACCGGCTAACTGTTGGCGCCACGCCTCACGGCGGCGAACAGGGCTGAGGCAGCTAGCAACGCTCTCCACGGGGCTCATCGTCTCAGCTTGAGTTCGGTTCGCAAAAAATGATGCGCCCAAGGAACGCATCGGCACCAGAGTGAAAAGCGCATCCAACGGAAGCGCAGCGAGAAGGCATCGCGCTGGTGACGCTTCGAAACAAACGCCAGAAACATCAATTGACCCAGATGGGAATGTAGTCAATGCCGGTGGAGCGGAAGTGCCCAACTGGCATCGGGACTAGCTTCTCGGTTAAGAAAAGACCTGCTAGCGGTTAGAAGCGATACAACATCGAGAAGGGACGAACGTGCAGACGCTAGAAGAGCTGAGCGGCGAATTTCTTAAGAATGCCGACCAGATTGCGACCGAACTCATCGCTGGATTCGGCCTAAAACACACGCGGTCGGTGGAGGGCTTACACGCGCCGCTCTTGCGGTGGCTGGATTACCGCTTGCGAATAATCGACCCTCGCCCACGTCAAATCTACTGTTCTGACCGGTTTCCGAAGTCGCTTGACGAGTCGACCGCCCGAGCGCTTCGGACAATCGAGCGGGCCATCTTGAACGGCGACGACGTAAATCCCTTCCAAAGCAAGGGGTTGATGCGTACCGATTCCAGTGGAAAAAACCGGAATGAAAGGACCGACCTGCTTTGGGCGGACTGGGGAATTCACCATCTGCACATCGCTGAAAAACAGGAGGGTGGACAGGCCTATTTTTCCGGCCGTGGCGATTTTCTACTGTTCGCGATGTTTGGCCAAGATTTCGCATTGTTCGTCGATGTACAACCTCATTCTACCGACCCGAAGCACGGCGACCCCTTACGCTTCGTTCGAGACGACCTAATTCGTGTGGTGGCGCGAAATTGGCCCTCTGTCGTAGAGCCCTTCCAACTAAAAGGCGTATTTATTCCCGAGCGCCAGATTGGCGATGCGGACCGCAAGTTACTTCGAAAATCGGGCATCGACGCGCCGTTGGTAATAGACGGGAAGGCCTATTTCTCGCCCGGCCATGGCGTGACGTCCGCATCAACTCCAGGAAGGGTGACAGATGCGATAACGAAGTTGCGGCGCAATTTGCGCGCACTCGCGCACCTCGTGTTAGAGCCAAGTGGTCAGTTCCAGGCGGTCTTACCAGAGTCCTGTCGGGTTGCCAGCCATTTTTCGCTACTACTTCTCCCAGAGGGAGTTTTCGTCTATGAAAAGTCCGTTGACCGTGGCTGGGCGTTTCCCGACGCGAAATTCGACGGAACCGATAGCTTCTTCGGCGAAATATCGGATGCCCTTTCGCCGCCGTGGGTGAAGGACGCGATGCAGGCAGGGAAGAATTCAGCGGGTGGCGCCGACATCAAATGACTACGGCTGAACTGCCGACGGTACGCCACCGTGCGACACGCCGTAGGCTTCACTTGCCTCGTTTGCGATTTATGCTTCGGGACGCTTTAGCCGCCTTGGCGCGATTCCTTTTCGTCTGTTCTCGACGCTTCCGAGCGTGGCCAGCCCCGGCATCCTGTAAGTCATCATGACTCGGTGTCGCAAACGAGGGATATTCAGCCGCCCGCATGCGCCTCAATTCTGAGCTATCCGCAAGAATTCCGAGCTCTGCGCGGAAGTGCTCTAGCTCCGTACGGGTCTCATCATCGAGGTCGATGCACTCGTAGACAAACAGGTCTTCTGATGCACCGGGATAGTCTTTGTTCGGATGGTCAAACGCAATGCCGATGAAGAGTTTGCCGTCAGGGCACTTCAGTTTGGCGCACCTGCAGTAGGCGTGTAATACCGCCATGCGGTAGCGTCGATACTCCTCGTAGGTTTCGTGGCCTCGCTTGGGCACCGACAGAAATACATAGACACGGTCGGGGTTTTGCTCCGTCGTGAAAAGACGTGCGGCGCGCCCATCTGCTGCTCGCGCCTTGAGGAGTAGTCCTCGAAGGACGTCTATGAGGATGCGTCTCTGGAAACGGGACTCGCTCGCGATGACACGAAGGGCTTCTTCCGTTTCGTGATTTTCCTGTGCGTATCCCGGCGGCGCGACAAGCGCCGGGTCCCCGAGCTGAATGAACTGCTCGATTAATCTATCCCATTCGTAGCTGGGTCGGTCGAGTCGCTTCTTTGCGATGTACTCAGGTAGTCGAATGAGCCCGTCGAAGTGAGACTCATCGAAGATAGCTATATCCAGCGATTTGTCCTTCGCTGAGGGAGGTAGAAAGCTCCGCCCGAGTTCGTTTCCATTTCGCAGATATGAGGCGACCAGCTGCTCCTCTCCAGCAGCGACGACGCTGATATTCGAGGTAAGAAAGCTTTCTCGGTCGCAGAGGTATGAGATGAAATCAGATGCTGTATCCATCTCACGAAGTACGACCTCGAGCGCGAACTCGTCAAGTACATGAACGAATGCTTTCCCGGGTGCCACCAAGCCAACTGTGAATGGGTTATCGCCGTGCCCCTGACCATGAACATCCGTTCGAATTTGCAGCGTACCGCCACTTCCCTGGAAATATCGGCTGCAGGCATCGAAGCTACCACGGGTAACCGCTATTAGATGGAATCTTGCGTTTTCGATGCTGGGTATTGAGACCGGGAGCGGACGTTGACACTTGCTGTCGAGAAAAATTCTTTGTGGATAGCGCTTCAGCCAGTTCATTGCACCATAGAGCTGTCGAACAGACCCGTCCACCGCACGTCTATACCAGCGCTTCCAGGCGACATCGAGAGGCTTGTCGTCCTGAAATGCGACATGCTTATCGGAGAAGATAATGACATCGTTGCCGAATACCACCAGGACATCAGCGAATTCCTTCGCGCTGCCACGGCCGTCACGCATGTCCTCGTCGGTATGCAGATTGGCGAATGACCAAAGGCTGAGGAATGACCGTCGACAAAGCCGCATCAAGACGCGTTCGGAGGCATTCACTCCGTCCGCATCAGAGATGTCGAAAATGCCTGCGTTTGTAACTGCAGGCGCCGGTTCCGCAGCGGTGCCCGCCGTTGATGCTGCATCGCTTGCTTGGTTCATGACACACGGTCCCCCGTCGCTAGCCGCTCTTCAGGCCGCCTGCGCAATACATGTTGTTTCCGCCCAAATAGATGCAGCCTCGCAAGGAACGCTAACCTTCGGAATGACACTAATGGGCGTGCCGCCTTAAAGCATACCGCAGCCACTACTCTTTTACCGCCGACCCCTTACTGTTCCTCGCCTGGGCGAGTAATGGAATGCAAAACCTCACTGTAATCTAGGCTTCCGATGCTCACCTGTACGGCGACGGGACCGCTGGCAATCTGGAATATCATGTTCCGAGGAGGATGACACACATGTGCACAAGCTACGAGTCGAACAATCCGGCGGAACGCTTTGACGCCTTCAGCATTTTCCCCGTACCGAACTTTGCCTACAAGGGTGAGATATACAAAGACTACGGGGCTCCAATTTTCAGGGGCGGTGAAGATGGTTGGTCGACCGACGTAGCGTCGTTCGGCATGGTGCCACGGAAACGAATCGCGCCGCACGTGAAGCCCTACGACACAATGAACGCTCGCGTCGAGACAATCGGCGACAAGCGAAGCTTCAGCGCGGCATGGAAGCGACTACAGCTTTGCCTCATCCCATGCCGAACATTTTTCGAACCTAATTACGAAACAGGGAAGGCTGTGCGCTGGCGCATCCGGCTCGCCGGCAACGAGCCAACTGCGATAGCTGGGTTATGGCGTGCGTGGGAAGAGCCCGACGGCGGCGCTTCGCTATCCTTCACCATGCTCACGCTGAACGCGGACGAACACCCGCTCATGCGGCGCTTTCATAAGCCCGGCGACGAGAAGCGGTCTGTGGTCATTATCCGGCCGGACGCGTATGAGGACTGGCTGTCGTGCCGCAGCACCGACGAGGCGAGGTCATTTCTCCAACTGTACCCAGCGGACGAGATGTACGCAGAACTGTTTCCCTTGCCGCCGCGGGCGTCGAAGACGAAGCCCACAGATGAGGGGCAAGAGTCACTACTCGACTGACTCGCAACAAAGGGCCTTGGCGCCCCCGACGTTTAACTCGCGCGAGAGGTTTGGTCCTCTCGCCCGTGCCTCAAACCCTTTCTCATCGCCGTTTGCGTGGGCGCGCCCCTCTTCGGAGGGGTACAGGTCGTCGCTTTTGCGTCATCTCGGCGCAAAACCCCTTGTTTCAGGGCCTCGACCGTTGCAGTTTTAAATCCGAATTGCTACGCTAGCGCCAACCTGAGGATTTGGACCTTTGCGTATTGTCGATGACTACGCAAAGGCAAAGGTCTTGGGCAAACCTTTGGCCAATAACGAGGAATCTATGGCAACCACGAGTGCAACGAAAGCTGCAGCAAAGCCGGCTCCGAAGAAAGCTGTAACGCCGGTCGAGAAAAAGGCGAAGGCGCCGGCAGTGAAGAAGGCGGCGACTCCTGCCACGAAGAAGGCGGTCGCTGCCACGCCGCTGAAGCCTATCAAGGATTCGTTCACGAAGGCTTCGCTCGCCATCCACCTTGCCGGGCGCACAGGTCTCGAGCCGAAAGCCGCGAAGGCTTTGATGGCCGCGCTGGAAGAAACGGTGCTCGCGTCGGTCCACAAGAAAGGCGCGAAGGAGTTCACGCTGCCAGGTCTGCTGAAGGTTGTTGCTCAGGACGTGCCGGCAAAGAAGAAGCGCTTCGGCAAGGACCCGTTCACGGGTGAAGACAAGTGGTTTGCCGCGAAGCCTGCTTCGGTGCGTCTGAAAGTACGCCCGCTGAAGAAACTGAAGGACGCCGCTCTCTAAGCCGGACGGCTGGAAAGGAAGCCCCTCGCGACTGAAGTCTGAGGGGCTTTTTTGCTTCTATGCGTGAGGCACACGGGCCTTCATTTAATCTGGCTACCCAAGGTGCCGGGCGATACAGCCGGGCATTCAGCGTGCACTGCGATGAGCAACGCACGCGCGGACTATGTCACTTCAGCAACGATGGGAAATCGGGTGCATGTACTACCTTTGCAATCAGGTCCTGTACGGCCGGCATCAACGCCTGGGCAGTCTGGTTGCACGCAGTCTCACCGAAGTAGCTGGATGTGTACGAATACTTTTCCGCAACGCTCAGGCTACGACCGTTCGAGGACGACACCGTCAGGTCGAGATTCCACGCGCCACTAACCGACGAAAAGTCGATACTATCCAAACGGCCGGTGAGCTGAACTGGGGCGCCGGGTGCGTACACGCCGGCGATTTTGAGTTCTGACACAAGCCCGTGCTTTCCATCACGCGACGGTTCTGCGTGTGCTCACGCCGAACAGAACGGCAACTCGTATTACGGCATGTGGGAACAAGACTTAAGGGTATGTCGGTGCGGGAGAGGTGTCGAGTGTGTGCATGGGGTCGGTCTGCGCACGTGGCTTTCTTTCACCTGAATCTATCGCGGCCATTGCGAATGGTCTGCTCAAGCTCGTTGCCCGGCGCGCCTTACCTCGGCCGGCGACTGATTGAACGAGTGTGCCGTGACCGGCACAGCGTTCGCGGATGAGCGGCTCTTCTGGAAATCGGAGGCGCCGCCCGGCCGGCCAGTTTTGCTACTGATGCCCGCCGACTTCAGCGAGTCGGGTCTGCCACGGGATGGTTTTCGTTGTCCACCGTGTGCTGGGTGCGAGGTAAGTAGCCCGTGAGGGCTCATTGCCTGGAGAAGAAAAAGCCCGCCGTCAGGGGGCAAATCCACATCGTGGAGACGTGGATGAGACGTATTCGGTCCAGAAACCCTTGTCCAGCTACGGATTCGTATTGCAAAGGAACAACATCAATTTCTGACCACCTGAGCGTCGCAATTGCTGGGTCGCCGCGTCAACGTTCGCCGCATTGCGAACTCGACAGAAAGCATCGGCGAGCCCATCGTGAACCTTGATTCGGGCCCGCTCAGCACGTTGCATCACTCAAGATTTGCGTGCCGCTGAGCCATTTCTTCCTCACCTATGCCCTTCTTCATTTTCAGCCAACATATGATTGCCTCACATAGAAGGAAGAAGGCCTGTTCAAACAGAGTTCGCATCGGTTGAAGGTTCTGCGGATGTCCGTTATTCACCAAGCCGGTAGGCGCCGGAACTATCACAACTACGTCTGCCGCCATGGAGCGGACACCTGAGCGCCGCGCAGTGAAAAGCGCGACTCTAGCTCCCGCGGAGCGTCCCTGTTCAAGCACTGCGGAAACGCTGCGCGTTTCTCCTGAGCCGGAAGCCACGATGATTAGGTCGTCAGCCCCGACAGGGGGGCAGGGTAAGCCGCCCGCCATGTACGCTTCGAATCCCAAGTGATTCAACCTCATGCAGAACGCCTGGAGAAGGATTCCTGACCTGCCGGCGCCCAGGCAGAACACCCTCGGTGCACGCTCAATTTCTGCAACGAGTGCAGCAAGCTCAGCGGAACTCACCCCCTGCAGGGAGGCTTGGATTTGACCGAGGATGTCGCTCATCAGGCTCGGTATCTCCAGCTGTGTCAAATCGGTCATGGTCGCTCGCGTCAAGTTGATGGTGTCCGGCGGCCGGAAATCTGGTCCCCTCGTTTTGCCGCTTCACCTGTCGGACGGGAAAACGTCAAACTGTTGAGCTAACTATAACACCATCCTGAGCTTATGGTGAAGTTACACCATTTCATTTAGGACATACCCTAGTGTGGTGGACGCGAAATTTTCGAATCAATGCGCACGAAAACTCCCGTTCTGTCCGACGTTTCGTTCGCAAAGCGACATCACTCGCCCAGTCGTGGACGCCCAAAGGAACATTCACGTGAAATGGTAAAGATAGACCATAAATGTTGCATATCAAACTTTCTGAGTGTAGAGTGTGTTCATGGTTGAGCAAAGTCGCGATGCCAGCTGCGCCTGGCCCGACTTTCTGCCCAAATGCTCCTTGCCGAGTGGGCTTTTCAACCTTTCCTTGTACGCAGATATAAGGCGATGAAGATGGGAGACATACCAATTCTGGAGTTGCGCGGAATCGAGAAGCGATTTCCGGGCGTAATCGCGCTGAAAGACATGAGCTTCGCGGTTCGGAGGGGTTCGGTACACGTGATTTGCGGCGAAAACGGAGCCGGCAAGTCGACCCTGATGAAAATCGTCAGCGGCATTTACCAGCCGGACGGTGGGGAGATATTCGTCAATGGCGAGAAGGTCGTGGTTGACAGCCCGTCGACCGCGCGGCGACTGAAAATTTCGATGGTCACGCAGGAGCTCAACTACATCCCCGAAATCACCGTCGCGCAATCGCTGTTTCTTGGCGACGAGCCAAGAACGCGTTTCGGTTCGATTGATTGGAAAAAAATCTATGCGGATGCGAAGGCGCTGCTCGAGCGAGAGGGGCTGCACTACCGTCCCGACACGAAGCTCAAGGACCTGAGCGTGTCTGACCTCCAGATGCTCGAGATTATGAAGGCGGTTTCGCGCGAGGCGAACATCATCATTTTCGATGAGCCGACGTCCGCAATCACGTCGAAAGAGGTCGATGTCCTCTTCAAGAAAATCGATGAACTGAGAGCAAAGGGCGCGGGGATTGTTTATATCTCCCATCGCTTCGAGGAACTCTATCGTATTGCCGACGAAATCTCCGTCATCCGGGATGGCAGTCACGTCGCAACGCGACGCGCCAGCGAGATTGACATCGAAACAATCATTCAGATGATGGTCGGCCGGAAGCTCGATAACGTCTATCCACAAAAGCCGGAGCGCACGGTGGGCGCCACGGCGCTCG
The DNA here is from genome assembly GCF_050436665.1 of Paraburkholderia sp. EB58. Classification (NCBI taxonomy): domain Bacteria; kingdom Pseudomonadati; phylum Pseudomonadota; class Betaproteobacteria; order Burkholderiales; family Burkholderiaceae; genus Paraburkholderia; species Paraburkholderia sp. EB58. Next base: position 143,275 of record NZ_JBNDMQ010000008.1, read on the forward strand.
AAGTCAAGGGGCTTGGTGACGACGAACGGTTCTCGAACGTCAGCTTCAATGTCCGCAAGGGTGAAATCATCGGCCTCGCCGGCTTGATGGGCGCGGGACGCACTGAAGTGGTTCGTACGATATTCGGCCTTGACCCGTACACGACGGGAGAAATTCATGTGAACGGGGAGCAGGTTCGCATCCGGTCGGTTCAGGATGCGATTCGACTCAAAATCGCGATGCTATCCGAAGACCGGAAGCGCTACGGCATTGTGCCGATGCGGAGCATCACCGAGAACACCGGCCTCGTCTCGCTTGAGAAGTTTTTCAAGCGAGGCTATCGGGACGCGAAAACCGAGAAGCGGTTAATTGATGGAGCCAGCGAGCGGATGAAGGTCAAGGCACCGAGTTTCAATACGCAAATCGGGCTGCTCAGCGGCGGGAACCAGCAAAAGGTGATGCTCGCGAAGTGGATAATTTGCGAGCCGGATATCCTCATTCTCGACGAACCGACGCGCGGCATCGACGTCGGCGCGAAATTCGAAATCTACAAGATTATCTTTGAATTGGCCCAGGAAGGAAGGGCGGTCATTGTCATCTCGTCCGAACTGTCGGAATTGATTGCAATCTGCGACCGCATTTATGTGATGGCCAACGGACGAATCAGTGGAGAGCTGAAAGAACCTGAATTTAGTCAGGAAGGAGTCATGCGCCTCGCGACAATTGCTGGAGACGAAAATTGAGTACAACTACGCGTAATATGTCTGGTCGCTGGACGCTGCTGGCGAACGGCAGGTACAGCATCTACCTGATTCTGGTCGCGATGATTGTGGTGAGCTCGATTATCAGCCCCGTATTCCTTTCCACAACCAATTTCCTGAATATTTCTCGGCAGATTTCGATTACGACGATTCTGGCCTTCGGGCAGACGCTGTTAATCATCTGCGGCCTTATCGACCTCTCGGCAGGCTCCGTGCTCGCGCTTTCCGGGTTGCTATCGGTGATGTTCTTTAAGGCCACGGGTTCGTTCGTGCCGTCGATGCTGGTCGGAATCGCGATTGGCTCAGCGTGCGGGCTGGTGAACGGCTGGATTGTCACGCGCTTCAAAACGCCGGCCTTCATTGCGACGCTGGCGATGCAGACAGCGGCGCGAGGTGCGGCGCTGATGTTGACGAGTGGTCAGAATATTTATGAACTGGACAACTACGTCCGCTGGGGCCAGGGGTCGGTCTTAGGTGTTCCGTCGCCGGTCATCTTCCTCGTACTGATTGCGTTGCTGACCTGGTATGTATTGAACCATACGCGGCTCGGTCGCTACATCTACGCCATCGGGGGAAACCAGGAAGCCGCTCTAGCGTCGGGCATCCGAATCACCCGCATCAAAATGATGGCCTTCCTGTTGAACGGGGCACTCGTCGGGCTTGCCGGTGTGCTCTACATGTCGCGGGTCAATGCGGGGCTACCCAATGCGGGCATCGGCTTTGAATTCGATGCGATGACGGCTGCAATCATCGGCGGCACCAGCTTTTCAGGCGGTATCGGGACGGCGATTGGAACGCTGGCAGGCGCATTCATCATGGGCTTCCTCGGCAACATCATGAACCTTCTCGGTGTTCAGTCGTACCTGCAGCAAATCATCAAGGGCGGCATCATCGTGCTCGCTGTCGCGTACGACATATCTACAAAACATGGAAAGAAGAAGAAAAACGCCAAGACTGCGAAGCCGGAACAGGCGAAGGCAGCTGCTAATTGACGGTTTGGGCAGGGCAGTTCGAAAGGGTAGAAAACCTGACAGTGTTGGCTTCGACTAATTACGCGAAGCACACGTAACGTCGTAACCTTAAGGAGACAGCAGAATGAAGTTGAGAAAACTGATGGTATGCGCGTTGGCGCTGGGTGTGTTCGCTACGAGTGGCGCTGCAATCGCGCAGACCCCAAAGTATCGCGTCGCTTATCTCGCACGCGCACAAAGCGATTCATTCGCTGCATGGCTGGCCAATTCGATGGTCAAGGAAGCGAAGAAGTATCCGGATATTGCGTTGACGGTATTTGACGGCCAGAGCCAGAATTCAGTGATGCAGTCGAACATCGAGAACGCCGTTACGAACAAGTACGACCTGGTGATTATCCAGCCGTACGACCCGGCGGTCCAGGTGGGCCCGGTCAAGAACGCGATGAAAAATGGCATGAAGTTCGTCGCGACCAACCCGAAGTTCCTGGACAACTCGATTCCGTCCGTCGACTCCAGCCCGTACCTGCTGGGCCAGGTCAACGCAAAACTCGCGCTGACGCAGGTGCCGAAGAATGCGAAGGTTGTCGTCCTCCTCGGGCCGCCGGGGAACCCGCACTCTACGGGCCGTCGTGACGCGTGGCAGAAGGAATTCTTTGCCAAGCGTCCCGACGTCAAAATCGTCGCTGAGCAGACCGCGAACTGGAACAAGGACGAAGCGATGCAGCTGATGGAAGACTGGATTCAGGCGAACCCCAAGATTGATGCTGTGATTTCGATGAACGACAACATGGCGGCAGGGGCTGTGGAAGCGCTCAAGGGTTCGGGATTGACGCCCTTCCCGTTGGTATATGGCACCGACGGAACGGCTGAGGCATGCTTGCTAATCAAGGACGGGAAAATGACGTCGACTGCGCTGCAAAGCGCGGACGAGCTAGCCCAGAAGTCCATGGCAATGGCGCACGACATTCTCACCGGCAAGCAGACCAATCTGCACGAGGTCGAAGGGACGGAGCTGTACACGAAGCAGAACGTGGACAGCTGCATCGCGCTTCACAAGAAGCTTGGCGACATCTAGTAACGGATTCGCGTCAACCAGGTATATTCATCAACTGAAAGGGATTGACATGAAAGCCTTGGTCCTTGAAGAAAAAGATACGCTCCAGATTCGCGATATTGCAATCGAAGAGGAGCTTGGTCCCAACGACGTTCGCATCAAGATTGCCAACGTTGGCGTGTGTGGGAGCGACGTTCATTACTACAAGCATGGTCGCATCGGCGACTTCGTGGTCAACGAGCCGATGGTCCTCGGGCATGAAGCGAGCGGCGTCATCGCCGAAGTTGGCGGCGCGGTTAAACACCTGAATGTTGGCGACCGGGTAGCAATGGAGCCTGGCATCTTCGACCCGAACTCACAAGAAGCCATGCAAGGCATGTACCACCTCGACCCGAGCATCAAGTTCTGGGCAACTCCGCCGATTCACGGCGTGCTGCGCGAGTCGGTCGTTCACCCTGCAAGCCTCACATTCAAGCTGCCCGACAACGTCAGCCTGGAGGAAGCGGTTCTGGCCGAGCCGCTTACTTCTGGTGTGCACGTCGCCCGCAAGGTGGGGATTTCTCCAGGTGATACTGCGGTAGTTTCCGGAGCCGGTACCATTGGCGCGTGTATGGCGCTCGCCTTGCTGGCGTCCGGTTGCAGCCGTGTCATCATTTCCGACGTGAAGCAGGAGAAACTCGACTTCCTTGCGAAGCACTACGGTGACCGTCTCATTACCTTCAACGTGACAAAGGGTAACCTCAAGCAGTTTGTCCTGCAGCACTTCCGGAATGGCGCGGACCTGTTCGTCGACTGCAGCGGCAGCCCTGCGGCGATTGGTGCTGCACCGCACTGCCTGCGGCCGGCTGGAAAGATTGTGTTCGTCGGCATGCCGCAAGACCTGGTGCCGATGGACATCGTCGCGATGCAGGTTAAGGAAATTGAAACCGTCTCGATTTTCCGCTACGCGAACGATTACGAGCGTTCGATTGCCTTGATTGCGTCCGGGCAAATCGACGTCAAACCGCTGATTTCGCGTCGCTTCGCGTTCGAAGACAGCATCAAGGCGTTCGAGCTTGCGGCGTCCGCGCAGCCGGACGTTATCAAGGTTGTTATCGACTGTCAGTAACCCAACCAGACTGGTAAACAGAGGAACACAATGTATCTTGGCATCGACTGCGGTACACAAGGCACCAAGGTGGTTTTGCTAGACCCGGAAACCGGCTCGCTTGTGGCCCGTGGTCATGCCAGCCATCCAATCATCTCCGAAGCCAACGGCCGTCGCGAACAGAAGACCGAATGGTGGATTGATGCCCTGCGGCAAGCGTTGAAAGGGCTATTTGCGCAGACCACGCGCAGTCCGGCGGATGTTTCGGCGATAGCCGTATCGGGACAACAGCACGGGTTAGTGATGCTGGATGACAGCGGCACGGTAGTACGAAACGTGAAGCTGTGGAACGATACAGAGACGACAGCAGTTAACGAGACGCTCTTCAACGCGGCGGGAGGGGAAAAGCGGATTCGTAGTCTAATTGGCACAACAATTCCAGTGGGCTTCACGGCATCGAAGGTCGCATGGGTCAGGCAGCACGAGCCAGAAACCTACGAACGGGTGCGGCATGTGCTGCTGCCGCATGACTACGTGAACTACTGGCTGACAGGCGAATACGCGACGGATGCTGGCGAGGCATCTGGAACAGGTTACTTCGACGTCCTTTCCCGTACATGGTCACGGCAGATGGCGGACCTGATTGACCCGACGGGGCGCCTTGAACGCTCGCTGCCTCGAATCGCTACGCCTCTCGAGCCAATCGGCACCGTACGCCCCGAGGTCGCTGCAGAGTTCGGCTTTTTACCGGGCACGCTGGTGGCCTGCGGTTCGGGCGACAACGTGATGGGTGCCCTGGGAACTGGAAATGTGGCGGCCGGCCGAGCCACGCTCGGCCTCGGAACCTCGGGCGTTCTGAACATCCACGCTGATAAACTGGCGGAGTCCGTCGACCCCAGTATCTACGTGTTCTGTGGTCTCGATGGCGGGTGGTTGCCGACCATCGCGACCATGAATGCAACGTCGACGACTACGTTGCTGCAGCAGCTCTTCGAAGTTGAAATTGGCGAGGTTGAAAATCTCATTTCCTCGGCAAGCCCTGGTGCTGGCGGCGTCCGGATGTTCCCGTATTTCAGCGGGGAGCGTATTCCGGCACTCCCCCGTGCGCGCGGGGTCATGAAAGGTCTGTCGGCAGACAACATGACGCGCGCAAATCTGATGCGAGCAGGGGCCGAGTCCGTCGCTTTCGGATTGAAATGGGGCTACGGACTACTCTCGCAAAGTTTCGCTCATGCAGAGCAGTTCCGGCTGACGGGAGGAGGCGCGAACAGCGCCGCATGGCGGCAGATACTTGCCGACGTCTTCGATATCGACGTCATTCGCGTCAAGTGCGACGAGGGAGGAGCATTCGCCGCTGCTTTGCTCGCACTCACAGTGCATCAACGGGCGACAGGCGCTTCTGTGACGTTATACGACGTTTGCGAGCGTTACGTCGAGCTTGATGAGACGCGCGCGGCTCAGCCACGTGCAGACGTCGCGGCGCAGTACAAGGATTTGTTCGCCGCTTTCACTGACACCATAGCGAACGAAGACTTCGAGGCAAATTGAACGTGGACATTGCCTGGCAAAAATCCTGTCTGATTGTGCCATCTATTATCACCTTCGACCTAAGCAATCTTGAGCGTCAGGCACAGGTCATCGCCGAGTCCGGACTGGACGCCGTACACCTCGACGTCATCGACGGACATTTCAGCCCGAGCATGCCTTTGGGAATTGAGACCATTGCGCATCTGCGGCGTAAGACGGACCTTGCTTTCGACGTACACGTTATGGCAGCACGACATGACTACTTCATTGACGCACTGCTTGATATCGGCGTGCAGCAACTCACGTTTCAGATTGAGTCGGAGCCACATATCGACCGGATGCTCAACCGTATCAGAGCTGCAGGGGTGCGGGCAGGTGTAGCGTTAAAGCCTTCTACGCCCCTCAGTACCCTGGAGTATGTACTGGAGAGATGCGATACCGTGCTGCTCATGCTCACCAACCCCGGCTACGCCGGACTTCATGGCGAGACACAGGTTCCGTACGCGGAGCGAAAGATTTTCGCCTTGCGAGAAATGATTCGCCAGCAAGCGCTCGATACGGCAATCGAGATTGATGGGCGCGTCTCGAAGGAGACCATCAGCAAGTTCGCTCCGGCCACGGTCGATATGTTCGTCGCTGGAAGCATGTGCATTTCGAAAGAGGCACCCGCTTTCGGACTCGGCGAGCTTATCGAGCTCCGGCGTTCCTTGGTCTGCGCGGTACCATCCAGCATCGCTTCGTCAGAGTAAGAAGCTCGCCATCGCGATTGAGAAGCAGGTTCGCCCCTCCCGACCCAGAGCCGTCGCACGACAGCTCCACGAACCAGCCAATCAACCGCTACAAAGTACGATGCAATCTGCCGTGGGTGCGGGTCGACTCGCGCGTTTTGTCCGGCGTGACGAACAGGAAGCGGTCTCGAGATGGGTCGCGCTGATTCTTGACGAATGGTCCCGCTCAGATGCGGTACCGAAACCCTACGCCGCAGGTACATGGGACCTGCGGCCGCAAGCGCCGTGCTTGCGCGTGAAGGTACTTGCTGGTTTGAGGAAGAGAGCTGATATCCCAAGCATCGTTGGTACTTGAGGTGAGCGCTTCGCCGGTCAGGTTTGCTCTTGGCTCGTGAGGTATAAGCGGCGCGGTGTAAACGCATCGACCATCAGTCGGCGACGAGCACCTTAAGACCCTTTGCTTCGAGGTCGTACCGGTATTGCTCGGGTATGCCGGCGTCGGTTATCACGATGTTGAAATTTTCTACGCCGGCAAAACTACAGGTAGATACCTTGCCGAATTTTGATGAGTCGACCAGCAGGATTCTTTGGACACTGGATTGCATTGCTGCCTGCTTCCATGAGCAGTCTTCGACGTAGCTGCAGGTCAGTCCGTGCTTAAGTTCGTATCCGGTGGCACCGATGAACGCTTTATTCGCGCGATACCTCTGCATCGCCTGGACTGCATCAGGCCCGGAGAAAGTATACGACTTCGAGGAAAGGACACCGCCAAGCGAAATCACCGTTGTGTCGTCTCGTTTCGCGAGAACATTTATGGTGTTCAAGCTGTAGCAAATGAATGTGTACGCGCCCTCGGCTGGAAGGCACTCGGCGAGTTGTTGGACTGTGGTCCCGGAATCAAGAATAACCACGTCGCCAGGACTCAGCAGCTGGCTCGCTGCCAGTGCAATGCGGCGTTTTTCTTCGGCGTGCTGAGAGCGTTCAGTCTGTGCGTTGTAAGTCGCAATTGTGCTGCCGTTGTCCAGCGACGCTACACCGCCATAGACCGTGCGCACTTTGCCTGCGTCAGCCAGGTCACGCACGTCGCGTCGAATCGTCATTTCAGAAACGTCTAGCGCCTTGGCCAAATCGCCAATGCTCATGAAATGTCGGGAATCAACCATGTCGAGGATATGGTCGGTGCGTTGCTCTTTGCTAGCCATAGGAATGTCGTGTTTTGTGGAGAGTGACAAGCCGCCGTCGTCTCGAGCGCGTGGTGTTCAACATCGAACATTTTAACTCAATTACAAAGATAACAGACGCGGCCACCAGACGAATAGTTCAACTTCGAACACCTCTCTCCGTATGCGACTCGGTCGCCCTGGGGCATTGCACCGCCGGAGCAGTGCTGCTTGGGGACGGGGCAGGATGCGGACGCATGTCGCGAAGGGCGGGTGGCTATGTTGTCCGGGGTCGCCACCAAACTGTGCCTCAAATGCGAAGTCTGCAGCGCATCTGTGGTCAGTGCCGCAATCAGTGTCGCCGCATTCAGGGCTATCCAAGGCTACATCGACCAGCCCGCCACGACGTGCCCATAGGTGAGAAGTGGCCACTCGGTGCCGACCCATATAAAATGTTCACATCTCTACCATTAAGTTGAAACTATAACTTTATTCGGTTAGGATGTGATTGATGTAGAACATTTTGTTGGTCCGATATGGTCTTTGGTGGGGAAGGCTCAACCGCTCGCGACGTCGTCCCGATGTTCGAGTCAAGACGACGAGAAAAATGGAGACAATGCGCCGTGTCTGTTTGAGGCGGACGGCTCTCCTTTTTCCTTATGCAGGAGACAGTCGATAGCGCGGTCGGACGAACCCGACGCTTGCGGCGGTTGAGGACCATCGTCCCGGGGCCCGACAGGCCGGCCTCCCGCGAGGGCTTGATTGAACAATGGCAGCAGCGGCGGGAGTGAGAAAGTGGCGCCATAACTTTCTGGCAAAGCGTTGGCGCATCGGCTGTCGAAGCTTTGCCAAATTAGGAGACAAACATGAATAGTCTTGAATCACTCGGGACGAGAAAGCGTCAGTTTCGGTTGCCGAGCGAAGCAGGAATTGCAATCGTATTTCTTGTAGTCATGTTGGGCGGCTTCATCGCAACGCCGAATTTCCTCACTCTTTCGAACATGATGGTGCTGTTGCTGAATGGCGCTGTCATCGGCTTTCTTTGTCTTGGCCAGTCATTTGTCCTTCTAACTGGCGGGATTGACCTCTCCTGCGGGTCCATCGTTGCGATGACGTGTGTCGTGGCTGCGTTGCTCATGCAAAGTCTCGGCCTGCCATGGCAATTGGCGGTGCCCCTCGTTTTGGTGATTGGTGCCTTCGCGGGAATGGTCAACGGTTGGATTATCGAACGCACTGGCGTACCCCCTTTCATCGTGACGTTTGCAACGATGGGCGTCGCGGCATCTATCCCACAAATCATTACCGGCGCTGAGTCCATCCGGGTGACACAGATTGGCTACAGCCTGATTGGCCAATCGCGCCCGTTTGGGGTTCCGTTTCCGGTGCTTGCATTGCTTGTGGCAATTGTTCTCGCGGCATTGCTACTGAAGAGGACGGTTACGGGAACGCATATTTATGCCGTCGGCGGTAACGCTGATGCGGCTCGGTTATCGGGAATCAGCGTGCCGCGCGTCACTTTGTTTGTCTATTCGGTTTCCGGCCTCTGTGCCGCGTGCGGTGGTCTCATCTATGGCTCGCGCCTAATGACGGGATATCCGACCGCAGGTCGAGGCGATGAATTGTTCTTCTCAATTGCTGGGGCAGTTGTCGGCGGGGTAAGTCTCTTCGGCGGAAGCGGCAGCATCGTGGGCGCGATGATTGGAGCAATGCTCATAGCCGCAATCTCGAACCTGATGAACGTTCTGAACGTGAGTGCGTACTGGCAACCATTGGTCATCGGTCTGATTATTCTGATTGGCGTGACATTGGATACGTTACGGTCGTCCAAGCGGCTCCGCTTTCCTTGGCTCAAGTCTCTGAAAGACCGGAAGTTTGCCCAGCACAAAGACTCACTCAAGAGCACATCTTAACGAGGTAAATCACATGCGAAACAATCACGTAGTGGCAATTGGCCTCATCAGCTCCGTCCTTGCGTTGGGTCTTTCTGGTTGCAATCGGGATTCAGGCGACCATGCGTCGAGCGGAACAAAAACCCTTGGTGTTGTTCTTCCGAATCTTACCAACCCGTATTACGTTGCAATGAAAAAGAGCTTTGAGGAGAGCGGTGCAGCCAAGGGCATGCACGTAGAGGTATCAATCGCTGACAACGATGACGCTCGCGAGCTTTCAGAAGTGCAGAGCTTCATACAGAAGAAAGTAGATGCGGTCGCTGTTAATTGCGTCAGTTCGGGTCCATGCGTGTCGGTCATTTCTGAATTGAACCATGCGAATATCCCTGTTTTCGCCATCAATATCCTGCCGGACACCGACGGCATGAAGCAGCAAGGCGCTCACATCGTGCAAGGTGTGCAAACCGACCAAAAAGCGGGCGGCGTCTTTATCGGTCAGCAACTGGTGAAGGACTTGGGCGAGAAAGCAAATGCTGTCATAGGCATTGTTGGTGAGCCGACGTCTATAGCAGCCAACGCACGTGATGATGGGTTCAAGCAGGCCATTGCGTCCAATCCAAACCTTAAGGTTGTCGCTCTTGTTAATGGAAAGGTGGAAGAAACAACATCCCTGAAAGTGACCACCGAAATGCTTCAGGGAAACCCAAATATGACTGTCGTTTATTCCGATACTGAACCTTCGGCGTTGGGTGCGCTCGCCGCAATCAACCAGTTGGGCTTGAAGGAAAAGGTGAAGCTCTACGCTTTCGTGGATAAGGAAGGGGTAAAGCAGATTCAATCCGGTGACGTACTGCGGGCTGGCGCGATTCAGGAGCCAGTGAGACTCGCAGCGTTGCTGGTAGACAGCGTCAGCCAACAGTTCGTGGGCAAGGTGCCGTCGGTCATGGTTAACAGCCCTCCGTTGCTCGTGGATAAGGCGAATGCCGAACAGGTGGTCAGCCAGGCTTACTGAGTGCGCAGGGTCATGCGTCACGGTGACGAGCCACGCAACTCCCCAAATAGGCGACGCGAAAGGGAAATGAGCGATGAGTAACAGCAACCTACGCTATCGGGCGCGCGACATCAAGGTGTCCTTCGCGGGCGTGCCTGTGCTACATGGTGTCGACTTCGATGTGGTGCCTGGGAAAATCCACGGCCTGTTTGGTCACAACGGTGCCGGTAAGTCGACATTGCTCAAGATTCTTGCCGGGGTCAACAAGCAGGATTCCGGTGAGCTCTTCGTTGGTGACGAATCCATCTCCCTCACTTCACCGCGAGATGCCTTGCGGCAGGGAATCGCGTGTGTTTATCAGGAACTTCGGCTCATTCCCGGGATGACGGTTTGGCAAAATCTCTTTCTCGGGCGCGAGCTAAGGAAGAATGGAATGCTCGACGATGTCGCTATGAAAGAGCATACCTGTCAGGTTCTCCAAGACTATAAGTTGAAGGTGCAGCCTTCCAGCCTGGTGAAGGACCTCTCTCATCCTGAAAAGCAGATGCTCGAGGTAGTGGCGAATCTGGACAGAGATGCCCGGTATCTGTTTCTGGACGAACCGACCACTGCACTCGAGGGAGCGCAGGCTGAAGCGCTGCTGCAGTCGGTGCAGCAAATTGCCAAAGAGAAAAACATCGGGGTTGTGTTGGTGTCGCACAAGCTGGACGAGGTGCTCGGCGTGTGTGACGAAGCGACCGTCATGTGCGGCGGCAACGTGATTTACCACGCCAAGAGCAATATCGCGAAACAGGACATTATCGACGCCATCGTCGGGGACGCAGGTTCGACGCTCAATGAAAGCGAGCGTGCTATCCGCAAACAGCCGGACGTGGCATCAATGCCCTGTCTCGATGTGCGAAGCCTTAGCACGGAACGCCTGCGTGACGTGTCCTTGCAGGCATGGCCGGGAGAAGTCGTCGGCATATACGGACTTGCAGGAGCAGGTCGCACCCGGTTCTGTCGTACCTTATACGGCTTGGAAAAAGTGCTCGGCGGAGAGGTCCGCCTGGCAGGACAGTCTTATCGGGCGAGCAGTCCGGCAAACGCAATCAGTCAAGGTGTGGGTTACCTGACCGAAGAGCGCAAAAAGGACGGCATCGTACCCCTGATGTCAAGTTTCACAAATGCCTCCTTGCCCATCCTGCGTCGCTTTCGGAGGCGCGCGCTTGTGGACCACAAGAAGGCGGCGCAGAGCTCCAGCCAGATACTCGTGGAAATGAACACCCGGGGTGACCTTAACGGACCAATAAAATCGCTTTCCGGGGGCAATCAGCAAAAGGTTCTGCTAGCGCGAGTAATCGGCCAGAATGCCAAACTTGTTCTGCTTGATGAGCCGACGAAGGGCGTCGACATCGGGGCCAAAGCCGACATCTACGCAATTATCCGACGCATGGCAGCAGAGGGGCGATGTGTGGTGGTTGTTTCCAGTGAAGAAGAAGAGTTGCTCGAGATTGCGGACCGCGTCCTTGTATTTCATCAAGGGAGGTGCGACGGGTCTGCTGTTGCTGCCGAAGAACTTAGTATTGCCGGCCTACGGAAGGCGGCATGGAGTGGCAACACGAGCATGCTATGACGGAGTACGCGTCCGAGGTGTGCCAACCGTCCGAGAAAATTTCTGCCACATATAGCGGGACCGCTCCATTTCACAATCGATGGTCTTCACTTATTGCCTGCTCCGCTCCGACGTCTCGGCAGGTGGTTCGGGACGTCGCTGAAGGCCGGTCATAGGCCCTTTTGTTCGCCACAAATCATGTCTCTCGAGTTCCTCGTCATTTTCCAATATCACGAACCCGAGCCATTTCGGTTGTTCGGACAAGGGGAAATCGAAGAATATGAGTCGTCGACGGGCGTTTACATTGAGGCAGAGACGGCCGAGCAAGCGCACGAGTGGGGAGAGTTCGTCGCTGGAGAGCTGCTCAGGCACTGCAACGAAAATCGAGCGTTGGACTGGAAGCGATTCGGCTATCCGTGCTGGGTCGAAACCACTCCAGAAGAATCGCCGTGGAATCACTGCTTGGATTTTTTCCAGCGCATCCAATTGGGTCAGTTACCCCAGCTTGATGAGATGGACACTGCTGCATACAAAAGCTGGTCTGCTAAGCGCCATCTGAGCGATTGAGTCGGCCGAGATACTCTCGACTAAGGACGTGCCTTTGATTCAAAAGAGGCGCGCAACCACACAAGACGATGCATCCGAAGCGGTCCCTTTCCCGCTGGGCTCGCCGTCTGCGTGGCGTCGTTTTCCTCGCCGAGGGTGCCGTCCACATGGAGCCGACCAAGGCGGCGAGAAGCAGAACGCGTGCGCTGAGCAGCGCGAGGAGCGAGCCTGGGGCGGAAGTCGCGTCAGCGAGCCGTATCGAGTCTTGCGGCATTACGAGTTACTCCGAACGGTAGCGTGAATCCTTGCGCAAGAACTCGGCGAGTTGCGTCTCCTCGAAGTGATGCGTGTCGCGCGAATCTCCCGTTTCCGTCTCCATGCTAGTCCACCTCGCGGGTAGTCGACTCAATAGCAGGCGACCGCAGTAATGCATGGACTTTGATTCGGTAAACTGCGGATGTAGTCGTGTGTTGAAGCGAATCGATTCGGGCGGCGACGCGCGCCCGATGTCAGCCGTCGGCCCAGGATTACGCCATCAATGGAAATTGCGACTCACTGATGGCAGCTCGCCAAGGAGGTACGACATATCGATGAGGTGTTGCGCGACAAGGTGCCGTACTTCACCTTCGCACTGCCATACACCAAGTATGCCGAGTAACGATGCGCCAAGGACTTCCTTGCGCTGCTGCTCCAGCACCTTGGGCCAGATGATGACGTTGACGTTTCCGGTCTCGTCTTCGAGCGTAATAAAGATGACACCCTTCGCGGTCTCAGGCCGCTGACGCACGGTAACGATGCCACATCCGCGCGCGAGCCGGCCGTTCCGGTACCGTGCACCGCGAACGCAGCCAGCAAGCGGACTGCGCGCGCACCGAGGCGCTGTGCCTTTGACCCCGCAATGGCCAGTCGACTGCTGGGACGGCATCGCGCCAAAGTGCTCGCAACTGACGACACATGGCGCCGAGCGCTGGGGCCGGACATCTTGGCCCCGTGCAGAGATGAGCTCTCAAGTCGCGAGCTGACTCTTGTCGATGAAATCGCGCTGACCGACCTCCGAAACGGATGGCGCGGCGCATCAGCGTTACTGGAGAGAGAAGGCGTCGACTTTTCTGATACTCCGTTGCCAGCGATGCTGTCGTTCGTGGAACGCTACCTTCGCGAGGACCTCGAGCTCGTTCGCATTCGGATAGCTCGGTTGACCGGTGCTGACATCGCATCTTCAGAACCGCGCACCGACGCTCTGGACGACGACGAATGGGCCGTTAGGCTTACGCAATGCGGACTGCAAACGTCGAAACGACGCGTAGGCGTTGCCCTCGCGCCCGCTCATCGAGCCGGCGACGCTAGTTCTGACGCGTCGTACCGTGCGTCCGACTTTGCTCAGGCTGCAGCCTTGGCAGCAGCCAGGGCACGACCGAACATGCCGAGTGCATCGGAGACGTCCTGCTCTGAGACATTAAGGGGCGACAGGAAGCGAACAACGTTACGCTCGACGCCGCACTTAATAATCAGCAGGCCTTCTTCGCGCGCTGAATCGAGCACCCGCTGAACCAGGGCGCTGTCCGGTGTCTTGACCTGTGCATCGGAGACGAACTCGACCGCAACCATCGCGCCCATCTGGCGAATTTCGCCCATTTCGGAATGCTTTGCCTTCAGGTCCTCCAGCCCCGCACGCAGTTGCTCACCGATTTTCACGCTGCGCTCGAGCAGGTTCTCTTGCTCAAAGATGTCGAGCACAGCATTTGCCGCGGCGCACGCGAGCGGATTGCCCCCATACGTGCCGCCGAGTCCGCCGGGTTGAGGAGCATCGACAATTTCGGGCCGACCAATCACGCCCGAGATGGGAAGACCGCCTGCGAGGCTCTTTGCGACCGTCACCAGGTCGGGCAGGATACCTGAGTGCTGGAAGCCGAACATCTTGCCGGTGCGCCCAAAGCCGGTCTGGATTTCGTCGCAAATAAAGACGATTCCATGGTTTTTCGTGAGTTCGCGCAATGCCTGCATGAACTCTGCCGGCGCCGCGAGGAAGCCGCCATCGCCCTGGACGGGCTCGAGAATAATTGCAGCCACGCGGTCGGGCTGTATCTGCGTGCTGAAGATTGTCTGGAGCGCCTTCAGCGCATCGTCCGACGTGATGCCGTGATACGCATTCGGATACGGTGCATGGTAGACGTCAGGAGCGAACGGCCCGAAGTTCTGCTTGTAGGGACTGCTCATGCCCGTGAGCGACATGCCGAGGAGCGTGCGGCCATGGAAACCGCCGCGGAACGCAATCACTCCCGGGCGGTTCGTGTAACCGCGAGCAATTTTAATTGCGTTCTCGACAGCCTCGGCACCTGTGGTCAGGAAGACCGACTTGTAGCCTTGGCCGGGAGCCACCAGGTCCGACAGACGCGAAGCCAGCCGGATGTAGGGTTCGTAACCGACGACCTGAAAGCAGACATGCGAAAACGATTCAAGCTGCTTTTGCACTGCGGCGACTACGGCCGGGTGGTTATGGCCGACGTTCAGCACGCCAATACCTCCCACGAAATCGAGATACTTTCGGCCCGTTTCGTCCCACAAGTAAGCGCCCGCAGCACGACTAGCAATTACCGGATGCGCAGTAGCAACACCGCGGGCAACGAACGCACTACGCATGGCTGCAACGCTCTGCTTGTCGCTTAAATTTTGGTTCATCGGTCATCTCCGAGAGAGTGTGAACGCATACTAGGGGACCAGAACTCTCGCGGATACCTACTAGAAGTAGGAATTTTCATCACGCTCTTCGTTCACTTTGACGAATCAGCGTTTTTCTGGGTAAATTCCTTACTAACTAATGGATTCTGTCGCCGTGAAGTCTCGGCGGCCGGTCGCCTTCTCCTCTTGTCAGACATCGATGCGCAACGCGCCCATGCAATGAAGCTCGATACAGCAATCCGTGAAACTGTTTTACGCGAGGCCAAAGTTGTCGCTGGCGAGGAGAACCTGGACCGGGACATAGCATGGGTTCACATGGTCGACCATCCAGACATCGCCCAGTGGGTCAAGTCGGGAGAGCTTCTCCTCACAACCGGCTACAACTGGCCAACTGACGCGAATGCGTCACGCCATCTCGTCTGCGAACTGGCTAAGGCTGGTCTTGCCGGAGTAGTTTTAGCCATCCCAAAATTCCGAGACCATTTTCCGCCTGAAGCAGTCGAGGAAGCGCAAAGAGTGGGGCTTCCGATGTTCGAGCTGCCGTGGGCTGTTCCCTTCAGCCAAGTCACTCACGAAATCCTCGCCAAAATCATCAATTTTCAAGCAAGTATGATTGAGCGCTCTGAGCAGTTGCACCGTGCTCTCACGAATGCGGCAGTGTCTGCGAGCAGCCTATCCGACATTGCTCACACGCTGACCACTCTGCTCGGCAGGCAAGCCACGTTCACAGACACTTCTGGACGGGTTCTCGGAAGTTCGACGCATCAAGTTGAGACCCAGCAGCTCGAACAACAGTTTATACAGACCCTCGCCAAATCAGCAGTCGACATCACGGTGCTTCGTCGGCCGGTGCTAGTGCCTTTTCAGGTCCACTCCGAAGTGCTTTCCAAGCTAAGCATCGCCGTCTATCTGCAAGACAAGATAGTGGCGATTCTCTGGCTCGACCTTGAAGGACATGAGGCCGATGAGTTGGACATGCGTGCCTTGGAGCATGCCAGCATTGTGGCGGCTCTTCACCTCATGCATCAACAACAGCTCAGTCAGCAAGAGGACCGTTTAGGCTATGCACTTGTCGCCGGACTGCTGGACGGAGAATTTTCTCCAAGCGCCAGTGCACTCGAGCGAGCCAAGGTGCGCGGCTGGAACGAAACCACCAACTACAGGGTCTGCCTTGTTCTGCTCGATGAGCCCATTCCACTGACCACGCAAGGGTTGGAGCTCCGAGAGCGCTGGGTTGAGAAGCTTAAACGTCATCTCCGCGCCAGTGGAAACCCTGAACTGATAGCCATCTGGCTCAATCAAATCAAATTCATTCTGTCAGTCGACACGTCAGCGGACGTTTTATGGACCGCAATAGGAGACAAAAAATGCGCCATGGCGGTCAGTCGCGTACACACCGGTATCGATGGGATGGCACAAGGTTCTAAAGACGTCGATGCTCTCTTATCTTCGCTGCGGCCGGGACGCCTGCACGATTTTGACGAGATTCTTTTCCCGAGGGCATTGCTCGGCGATACTGACGCGCGCGGGATGCTGATTAACCGTCTTGTCACGCCGCTCATGTCTCGCCCTCGCGGTGAAGCACTGCTCGAGACTTTGGAGGTGCTTGCCAACGGGGGATTTCAGCTCGCCCACACAGCTCGCGCACTCGACATTCACATCAGCACGATGCGATATCGGCTTGAACAAATCGAAAAAGTTCTCGGGGTTACTTTCGAAGACTCTAAAGTTCGGTTTCAGGTTCAGGTGGCAATGACTCTGTACAGGCTACAGCAAGACTGAGCTCGAATTTCCTACGCAACGTAGGAAGACTTCGATTTTGTGTTACGTTCTAATGCGGAACGACTCCGAAGCACGTTCATGCAAGCGGAATGTGTCGAGCGTGCAGTTCAGTTGCCTATCCACAGTAGATGACGATGAACAAATCTGCCGCGCCTTCGCGTCCCGCCCTCAATCGACTGCTGCATCTGCCACGCCAACTAGCCGACACGTCGACCGCAGACGTACGTTTCGACGCCGGCTCGCGGGCGGCCTACGCATCCGAAGCGTCCAACTATCGGCAGGTAACTATCGGCGTCGTGCTTCCGCGCACGGTTGACGATGTCGTCGCCGTAATGGAAGCCTGCCGCGAGGCCGATGTTCCTGTTCTTACTCGCGGTGCGGGAACGTCCATGTGCGGCCAGTCGGTGAACGTCGCGGTTGTAATTGACACGTCGCGCCACCTGCCCGTCTGCATCTGTAACCCCTATCGCACGCGAGAAAACGACCGCATAGCGTCCGTCCCTATGGCGCGCCCGGTCTGGCAGATATTGTAGAGACACACAACATGGAACTGAGACTGCAAAGAGAAGAGTTACTCCGTAGACAGAACTTTGTCGGTGGGGTTTGGACCGATGCGGCCGACATGGCTCGCTATCCTGTGACTAACCCCGCAACGGGCAAAGTAATCGCGGAAGTTGCGAACAGTGGGAAGGCCGACGCACGTGCCGCTACTGACGCCGCAAGTGAAGCGGCGAGAGAATGGCGACAACGGTTGCCTCGGGAGCGCGCTGAAATCCTCCGGCGCTGGCATTCGCTTATCGTTGAGAACACGGAAGACCTTGCCACGCTCATGTCGATGGAGCAAGGCAAGCCAATGACTGAGAGCCGTGGCGAAGTTGCCTATGGTGCGTCGTACGTCGCATGGTTTGCAGACGAAGCTATACGCATCTACGGCGACCTCATTCCGCAACAACAACGCGGCAAACAGATGTGGGCAATCAAGGAGCCTGTGGGAGTCGTTGCCGCAATCACACCATGGAACTTCCCTTTGGCGATGATTGCTCGCAAAATCGCACCGGCGCTTGCTGCCGGTTGCACAGTCGTCAGCAAGCCGGCCGAAGATACTCCACTTACCGCGCTCGCGCTTGCGATGCTTGCGCAAGAAGCCGGCGTGCCCGCAGGTGTTCTCAACATGCTGAGTGCCTCGCGCGACCAAGGCATCGAAGCGGTGGGAGACTGGCTTGCCGATGACCGCGTGCGCAAGATTACGTTCACGGGCTCCACGGCAGTCGGGAAATATCTCGCCCGTGAGTCGGCTGGCACGCTGAAGAAGCTATCGTTGGAGTTAGGTGGCAACGCTCCCTTCATTGTCTTCGACGATGCCGACCTTGATGCGGCCGTTGTCGGGCTGATGGCTGCGAAATTCCGCAATGGCGGCCAGACGTGCGTCTGCCCGAATCGAATTTATGTACAAGCTGGCGTGTTTGACAAGTTCGCTGAGCTCCTCGTCGCGCGCGTGAGCGCGCTCAAGGTTGCGCCAGCGACTGACCCGCAGGCTCAAATCGGACCGATGATTAACCCCAAGGCCGTAGCGAAAATTGCGCGGCATGTGGACGACGCCGTCTCGAAAGGCGCATCGGTTCTCGTCGGCGGCACTCGCCTTGAGGATTTGGGCCAGAACTACTATGCCCCCACCGTTCTCACGAATGCAACGAACGATATGCTCATCACTTGCGAGGAGACGTTCGGCCCCGTGGCGCCGCTGTACCGATTCGAAACGGAGGAGCAAGCAATCACGCTTGCCAACGACACGCCGTTCGGCTTGGCCGCCTATTTCTATACACGGGACATGCGTCGCGCAGAACGCGTTTCGCGTCGACTGGAAGCCGGCGTTGTGGGACTGAATGAAGGGGGCGTTGCGAGTGAAGCGGCGCCGTTCGGTGGAGTCAAGGAGTCAGGTTACGGGCGCGAAGGGTCGAAATATGGCCTCGACGATTACCTGTCAATCAAATATGTCTGCCAAGGCAACCTCGATTAGCAAAACGTTCAATAGCTGTCTCAATCTCCGCGGTTGACACAGCTTGCTCGGGGCCAACCTTGGAGGGTGAACCGTCCGCTTCTCGGCGACTCCCTCTCGAGAACTCCTCCAGCCTTGCCATGATTGGCGGTGCTTTAACCCGCGAAGCATCTCACTATCACGACGTCAACCGACGAAAACCGCCCTCGATGAACCGCGTTGAGGCCGGTGCAGCAGCGCGTCCCACTGTAAACCAGCACGCAAATGTATCACCGCCCGGTCTTTGGCCGCGATTAGCCGCGCCCAGCGCGGACGTCAACAGGAGTAAGCCTTTCAAGACAATTCAATACATAACTGGGAGCTGATGCAAACGTGCAAACATAGGTATTGGAATGTGTTTTTGTCCGGCGACACTACCTCTAACGCCGCTTCAGATGGTCCTCCGAGACACAAACCAAGGAAAGATTCATGAACAGCTTCAGCGAGACTATCTTCCAGCCGCTTAGCGGAAATGAAATGCCCCGGTTCGGAGGCATTGCAACGATGATGCGTCTTCCCCACGTCGCGTCGACTGAGAATCTCGACGCATGCTTCGTGGGCGTTCCTTTTGATTTGGGAACCGGGAATCGCAATGGCGCTCGGTATGGTCCGCGGCAAATTCGAAGCGAAAGCGTGCTTCTGCGGCCTTACAACATGGCGACACGGGCTGCGCCCTTTGACTCACTGCGCATCGCGGACTTTGGTGACGTAGCAACCAACCCGTACAACATCTTCGATTCGATTACCCGCATTGAGAAGGCCTACGACCAAATTATCGCGAATGGCTGCCGGCCCGTCACGCTTGGCGGCGACCATACTATCGCCCTACCCATACTGCGCGCAATGCATCGCAAGTATGGAAAGGTCGCGGTAGTGCATGTTGACGCTCACGCGGACGTCAACGACACGATGTTCGGTGAAAAAATTGCGCATGGCACGCCGTTCCGACGTGCTGTTGAAGAGGGGCTTCTCGATTGTAAGCGTGTCACTCAAATCGGGCTGCGAGGTACTGGCTACGCGGCAGACGATTTTGACTGGTGTACGGACCAAGGGTTTCGTGTGGTGCAGGCGGAGGAGTGCTGGGGCAAGTCTCTCGTCCCGTTGATGGAAGAAGTTCGCGAGCGCATCGGGTCGGCACCACTGTATCTCAGCTTTGACGTGGACGGCTTGGACCCTTCGTTTGCTCCAGGCACCGGAACGCCAGAAATTGGTGGCCTCACTGTAATGCAGGGACTTGAAGTCATTCGCAGCTTGCGCGGGTTGAATCTAGTCGGTGCGGACATGGTCGAGGTGTCGCCCCCTTATGACCCGCAAGGCAACACTGCGCTCCTGGCGGCCAATCTTGCTTTTGAGATGTTGTGCGTAATGCCGGGAGTCAAGTACCGGAAGTAGTCGCTGACTCAAACGGCCGCCCGCACTCCTACGTTTCCAAAAAAGACTCGTTAGCTAACCTACTACTCGCCACAGGGAAAACCATGAAAATCAAAGCCATCATTGCCGCCTCGGCGCTTTTTTGCTCGGCGTCGTATGCCGCCTTACCCGAAACGGTCACAGTCGGAACCGATGGGTCGTATATGCCGTTCGCCCAAGTCAACGCTGACGGTTCTATCGGCGGCTTCGAGGTTGATGTTGTGAGAAACCTCTGTGGACGCGTCAAGATTAAATGCGTCTTTGTCAACCAGAGTTTTGACTCGCTTATCCCTTCTTTGCAAAGCCATAAGATTGACATCATCTCGGGGTGGCTGTTGAAGACGCCCCCTCGCGAGCGGGTTGTGGCATTCTCTGACACCTACGCGACAGTCTACAACCGCTTCATTGCAAAGAAGGGCTCGAACATCACAATTAGTCCGGAAGGCTTGAAAGGCAAGACAATCGCAATCGAGGGTGGCAGTGCGCAAGACAGCTTCCTGACAAAAACCTACGGAAGTACTGTAAATATCAAAAGGTACACCGGTCAGGGCGACCCGTTCCTCGATTTGAAAAACGGTCGTGCCGACCTGACTTTTGGGTACACGGTGCAAACCGACGAGGCGTTCCTGAAGCTCGGTGATAACAGCAAGAATTTTGAGTACATCGGCCCCTCCTTCACGGGCTCGAACGACCCGGCTCTCGGTGCTGGCGTTGGGCTCGCCTTCCGCAAGGACGATAGCGAGCTCAGAGAGGCTTTCAATCGCGCAATAGCCGCAGCCAAGGCCGATGGAACCTTCACCAAGGTGAGCATGAAGTACTTCGGGCACGACATCACCGCGGCTCAGTAGACCGCATCGAAGTCTTCACGCGTCAGGGAGTTGAGGTCCGATTCGGGCCTCCTACTGCATCAATCTGTCGAACCACGAAGCGAGGCAACTATGTTCTCAGACTACGTTGCGATGGTGCTAAACGGAGCTTGGTTGACACTAGGTCTTGCCGCGAGCGCTCTTGCCTGTTCCATTGCTTTCGGTCTGGTGGCAACAATATTCAAGGTGTCTAACTCTCGCGCTCTGCATCGGGTCGCGGACGGTTACACACAGGTCGTACGAGGCATCCCAGACTTGGTGCTGATGCTGATTGTGTTTTACGGCATACCAGACGTCTTCACCACGCTCGGCTCGCTGGTCGGGAAAAACTGGCAAGTGAACATTCCTCCCTTCGTCGCGGGTTCATTGACGCTTGGTTTCATCTTCGGTGCCTACATGGCCGAAACCTTTCGAGGCGCATTGCTCGCCATCCCGGTGGGGCAGATTGAGGCAGCCTACGCATTCGGAATGACCCCAACGCAAGTTTGGACTTTGGTTCGCCTGCCTCAGATGATTCGCTACGCGTTGCCCGGATTCACCAACAACTGGCTGACCCTCGTTAAAGGGACAGCAGTCGTATCAGTCATCGGCCTGCAGGATGTCATCTTTCGAGCGAAATATGCGGCCCAAGCTACACATCAAGACTTTGCCTTCTACATCGTCTCTCTGCTGGTGTACTTGGCGCTATCAGCCGTGTCACTCCTTGCGTTGAGGAGCGTCTCCACTAGGTACCGCACTGGCGCTGCCAGCGGTGCACGATAATCAGCGAGAGGCAACCATGAACTGGCAAATCGTCGCCGAAAATTGGCAGATGTTCGCCTCTGGCCTGGCTACCACAGTTCTTCTACTGTTGGGTTCTGTGCTGATTGGGCTTCTTGCTGCCATTCCCCTCGCGTTGATGCGAGTCTCAAAAAGTCGCTGGCTGTCGTGGCCCGTCGCATCCCTGACCTTCGTCATACGAGGAGCACCTGTTGTGGTGTTGCTCTATCTCGTCTATTTCGGTCTCGGCCAACTTGACCTCGTGCGAGAAAGCCTCCTGGGCCCCATTCTAGCGAATGCCACCTTTTGTGCAGTGATTGCGCTTGGCATCAGCACGGCCGGCTATACCACCGAAATCTTTTCCGGATGCATCCAGGACCTGCCTCATGGAGAGATTGAGGCGGCTGTGAGTTTCGGTATGCCTCGCATAAAGATTTATCGGTATGTTCTGATACCGGCAATGTTTCGTCGCGCGCTACCGCAATACGCGAATGAAATCATCTTGCTCCTCCACTCGACCTCGCTCGTCAGCCTTATCACTGTCATTGACCTCACCGGCGCCGCTCGAGCAGTGAGTTCGCTTTTCTACATATCCTTTGAACCATATCTCACGATTGGCGCGATTTATCTCGTACTTTCGATGGCCACGCAACGCGTTTTCAAGAGCCTTGAACGTCGATTCCTGCGCCATCTTCACCCGCGCGAAACACAGCAAGCAGCGGCGGTACCGTCGATTCCCACTAACGTAAGAGAGAATACCCATGAGCAAACTCTCGGTTGAAAACCTCCACAAGAAGTTCGGAACACACGAGGTCTTGAAGGGAATCTCTCTCGAAGCTAAGACGAGTGACGTCATCAGCATCATAGGCTCGAGTGGCTCAGGGAAAAGCACTCTTTTGCGGTGCATGAACTTGTTGGAGGCGCCGAATGAGGGGCGAATCTTCTCTAGCCGCGAAGAACTCAAGCTGAGCCGCGGTAGATGCGGAAACCTTGTTGCAGCGGACCTTCGACAACTCGAACGCATTCGGTCAAAGCTGGCAATGGTGTTTCAGAGCTTCAACCTGTGGGCTCATCTGACGGTTCTGCAGAACGTTATGTTGGCGCCTATGCATGTTCAACGAATGTCGAAGGAAGACGCTAAAGAACGTGCCGAGCAGTATCTCCAGCAAGTCGGCCTCTACGAACGTCGAGACTATTACCCAGCGCATCTCTCGGGGGGCCAGCAGCAACGTGCAGCGATTGCGAGGGCGCTTGCCGTTGAGCCAGACGTCATGCTTTTCGATGAGCCGACGTCTGCACTGGACCCAGAATTGGTCGGAGAAGTGCTGCGTGTGATGCAAAAGCTTGCGACCGAAGGCCGCACGATGATAGTCGTCACTCACGAGATGGCGTTCGCACGGAACGTCTCGAACCACACAATCTTCTTGCACCAAGGTCGAATCGAAGAGGAGGGAGACCCCACTGAAATTCTTGAGCGACCGACGAGCCCTCGTCTTCAACAATTTTTGGCCGGGTCGCTTTAGTAAGCGCCGTTCTCATTTTCACCGCACCAAACAAAAACGAATTTCCAAAGGAGATGTCATGTCCGCAGAGAAACATTTGTCTTTTGAAGTAGCTCGTCAGGGAGCGAGCGAGACTATCAATGTTCCCATCAATCGTCTGGTGGTCGCCGGATGGACCGGCCGAGACCAAGCAGCCGTCCGTCATCACATTGAGGAGCTTGCCGAACGTGGTGTGAAGGCCCCTGAGACCACACCGGTCTTTTACCGCGTTTCTGCGGCCAGGCTTACCCGCGCCGAAGTAATCGACGTACCTGGTGTCGGGAATTCTGGTGAGGTCGAATTCGTACTCTTCCAGTACGACGGCGAGCTCTATGTCTCCGTCGGCTCCGACCATACCGAGAACGACGTCGAGGCCTACGGGGTAACGGTCGCGAAGCAAATGTGCGATAAGCCAGTGGCGACCAAAGCGTGGCCGTTCGACGAGGTTGCGCCTCACTGGGACCAGATTTATCTCCGCGCATGGGTTGTCGAAAACGGTGAACGGACGCTGTATCAGGAAGGCCAAGTTTCGGCCATGCTCGACCCTGCCGCACTTCTCGACGGGCTGGCTGAATGTGAGGAAGCGTTTTGCGATGGGACTTTGATGTACAACGGTACCTTCAACGTCATCGGGTCGCTTCGATTTGCCCGGCGCCTGGAAGTCGAGATGTATGACCCCGTTCTTGAGCGTTCAATCGCGCATGGGTACAACATCGAAACCCTGCCGCTTAGAGGCTAGGCAATAGGAGCCTGAACTGCATCCATGCCGCAATGTCTTGCGCTTGTACGTGAGCTAAAAATGAAACCACACATCTATTTCAACAGCAATATTGATTCTCCAGAAGAGTGGAGGGCGGCGCTTTCGCAACACTTTCCGAATATGAAATATTCGGTGGGCGAGGTCTGCGAAGAACCAGAATCAGTGGATGTCGCGCTGGTTTGGAAACTTCCGAACCGAGGACTGTCCTCCTTCAAGAATCTGAAGGCTGTTCTCTCACTTGGAGCTGGAATCAATCAACTCGACCCCGATAAGTTGCCTAAGGATGTTCCACTGGCACGGCTCGTCGATGATTCGCTTACTCAGACCATGATTGAGTACGCTAAAGCAGCGACCTTCCGCTACCACCGCAAATTTCACCTGTTCGAAAGACAATCAAGGGAAGCACAGTGGACCTTTCTCCCGGCAACACTTGCGCAGGAGACGTCCGTCGGCATTCTAGGTCTGGGCGAGCTCGGCGGGGCGATTGCGAAGGCCCTTGCAGGAGAGGGATTTGAAGTGTCGGGTTGGAGTCGAACGCCAAAAGACGTCGATGATATTGCAACCTACTCTGGCAAAGGTGGTCTGTCCGATATGCTGGCAAGCTCGGACATCGTCATCAATGTGCTCCCGCTGACGGACGATACTCGTTCGATTCTCAGTCGAGAGTTCTTCGCTCAGTGTAAGCGAGGTGCTTGCCTCATAAATATGGGGCGCGGGCATCATCTCGTAGACGCGGACCTTCTCGCCGCAATTGACGCTGGGCAGATTCAAGCAGCAACCCTGGACGTCGCAATCGTAGAGCCGCTCCCACCTGCTCATCCGTTCTGGGGACATCCCGCTGTTTTGGTGACGCCTCACGTGGCAGGCATATCAACGCCGGAAACCGCCTCAATCGCAGTCGCGCAGAATATACGGCGTGCGCTCAATGGTGAGCGGCTCGCGCAGCAGGTCGACTTCTCGCGCGGCTACTGAACTGAAGCGTAGAAGGCGGCCTGACCTATCGAAATCAGCGTTTGGCAACGTGGAGGCGACATTGGGCAATCGACACCAATGTCGCCTCTGCTTCAGTACACTAAAGCGCCGACTTCCGTTTCGGCGAGATAAACAGCCCGCAAATCCTCCACAAATGCCTGTGCTACATCCGTACGGCGAGGCGCCTTGCGAGTCGCCATATGGAACGTCACATCGTGAGAAAGCAGTATCTTACTTGGAGGATGAAGCAAACCTTGCGTCACATAAGGTTCCGCGTAGTGATTCGGCAGGTAGCCAATGTATTTCCCTGACATGATTAGAAGTGCCGCCGCTTCCATATTTTCAGCCACAGGCCCAGCGACGACCCCGGTGTTGCCAAAGAAATAGTTCGCTTCTGGGACCGGGTATCTCCGATGTACCCAAATTAAATCGGTGAGCTCGGATTCTGTCGCACTACATCGTCCGAACAACGAATGACCGGTTCCACAATATGCCGTCTGCTTCTCGACGAAGAGCGGTACATAATCCAGCAACGGGGCTCGGTGCCAGAAGTATCCGACTGCCACGTCGATGGCTCCCGAAAACACCTCCTGTTCTATCTCACCGGGCGACCTGACAATCACCGAGAGATGGACGGCCTGGTCACGTCCAAGAAATCGTTGAATCGCTTGACTCAAACGTGCGTTCTGTTTCAGTTCGGCATGACCAATGATGCATATGGTCAGCTTACCAATCAGTTTTTTGTCGAGATTCCGCGACTCAGTCGAAAAGTTGTCGATTGCGTCAAGGAGTTTACGGGCCGACTCTGCGAAGCGCTCACCACGGCCAGTCAAGGAAAATCCACTGCGTCCACGCTCGCAGAGGCGAAACCCTAATCGAGTTTCCAGTGTGGCTAATTGAGAACTGATTGCTGGCTGACTAACATTCAACGTTACTTGTGCAGCGGTCACGCCGCGCGCGTCTACAACCGCCAAGAACGTTCGAATCAAGCGAAGGTCGAGGTCTGAGACGTTCGATATCATGGGTGTAACGTGGTTCTTACCGTCTAGTTCTACAGTCTTCGAAGTCGAGACCCGTGGCCATTTTTCAGGAGTAGGTCGTTTTGGCGATGGCTCTAATGTTAGCGCGGACGCCGCCAGATACGTTCTCGTAACCCGATAGTCATCTGAGAGAGAGCACTCGGTTCGTCGTGGACCCGGGGCACCCGACGCGAGCGAGTTAAAGGTTCTGCCAGATTGCTACCGAACGCGGCGTCACACGCGCGAAATGTCAGGTCGCGCTCTGAACAACGCGAAGTTTCAATGGCGTCGAGAAGCAAGGCCGTGATGGGCGAATATGACGGTAGACGACACATGAACCCTCCGAGAGAGAGCTTTGACTATTGAGCGCAGACTTCAAGAAGGCCCTTTCGGTGACCTTGGACCCCCAACGTCCGGTACCTTCATCTCCAATTTACCTCGCCAAAAAAAAAGTAACTTCGGCCTCACACATTATGTGCCCCCCGACTCGGGAGCAAGCCGCGGGACGCCCGCAGCCGCAACGCAAATCTCCTTATTGCGTTCGAGCCGTTGGCAGTGTTCGGGGAACACGTCAAGCGCCTTGATTACAAGCGTTTGGCAGGCCTCGCCATCCTCAAGCGTGCGAGCCGGCTCCGCGATTGTCAAGGCTAGCGAAGACTTCGTGGAGCGGGCACTGGACCTACATCTAGCCGAAGCCTTCGTCGATGGTTTCATACCGCGTCACGCCGCTTTGCGCATTTGCCTTCGACGCGAAAAGAAGGCCTCTACCGGCGGCGATTGTCGTCAGTCTCATGGAATTATCAGTCCCCTGATTTTGGATTGAATGCTTGTGTGTATATGTTCGTCTGCGCACTGACCACTCGATTGAAAAAGCCAGCCGTCAGCGTTGGCGCAAAACTCTGGTCATCCCGAGGGGCGCATCAGAGCTTGAGAGGATGGGTTCAATGCGCGAGCGCGCAACTGCCGTCAATCTTGGAACGGGCGGTTCCTACCGGTGAATGACGAACGCATCCGGAAGGCGACTTAAAACGGGTGATGCTGCAGCCAGTCCACGTAAGAATCGATGCCTTACGGCAACGAAGCGGAGGGCTCGTAGCCCTGTTCAGCGGGTGCACGCGACAGGTCGAACCTTCCCGCTCCCATCGAGAACCTCAATGGTTCCAGGACAGACTGCGATGTCCACTGCGGGAATGCACCCTCGCGGTCGGTCGGCTCAATAACAGGTGACCGTAGTAGTGCATTGACTGTGAGCCCGTGAACCGGGGATGTATCGCGTGTTGAAACGAATAGATTGAAATGGCAACGCGCGCCCGATGTCACTCTTGGGCCCGGGATTACGCCATCAATGGAATACGGCTCGTTGATGGCAGCTCGCCGAGGAGGTACGACATATCGATGAGGTGTTGTGCGGCGAGGTGCCGTACTTCACCTTCGCACTGCCATAGGCGCCGTGCGTGCATTGCATGATGTCATGCAGGGTGCCGCACTCGCCGAGTGATGTTCATATCGATACGTATCAAGACGGGTAGCGTGCCGGGGCGACTATAGCCTCCTAGCCGTGCAAGCGCGTCTGTCGCGAGGCTCGCGCCGACTGGGCATCCATCATTGTCTCGTTTGGCATGGGGGATTGGGCGCGGCGGCGACTCGGCTACCGTGACCTCTTCCGTCAGCTCTTGGAACACCGAGCGGTGCGGAACGGCTGCAGTCGTCGCATAGCCACAGGTCCCCACCCCCAATCAAGGTTGATGAACTGCGCCAGCCTTCGGCATATTCCGGCCAGGGGCGCAGGTTGACCAGGCGAGGCACGTGGCAGCTACCACCTATCCTTCGACGGCAGGACAGGTTCGGCGCATCGATGCGGGTCTCCGCGGGCGGTAAACATCGTTGAGTGCAGATGGTGACAGGCCGCCTGTCCTGGTAAGCAAAATCCGTCAGGCACGAATTGGCGTCTCCGCCGGAGGCAGAGTGGCGCCTCGCCGGGAGGAGCGAGCGAAGCGAGCTGAGTTGGCCCTTGAATAGTCTTAATTGAAACTCTTTTAAATATGTATTGGCCTCGCCATTCTCCCAAAAAGTCCGTGCATTTCAGCTGAGTCTTCCATCTCCACGGCGCTACAGGTCCCTCGCTCTTAGCCACAAGTCCCCGTCGCTCCAGCCACAGGTCCCTGGTCGTCACGGGCATGGTTCCTATCTCGCCGTATACTGTCTGCCGTCCGTCGGGCGGCCATGTAACCCTGACAGGAACGACAATGACCGCAGCACAGAACAACACGCAAGCAGCATGGCCGAAGCTGCCGCTTCCCCACGGCTTGGGGAAAAACTCCGTCACCGCGCACGCGCTCGCGCGAAGCGCCATCTTTAGCACGCAGTCTTACGGGCCGAAGGCCGAGCGTCCCCAGTATTTCGCGAAGACGGAGCTTGCGACGACCAAAACGAGCGACATAAAGGTGTTCCAGACCGCCGGTCGAGGGCTCGACCAGGGCGACGCTGACGTGTTCTACGAACTTCTCAGGCGTGTATTCAACAGTGGCCAGGAAATGCATCGCGAAGCACGGGTATGTTTCAATCGGGGCGAACTAATCAAGACACTCGGACCACCCTGGTCGCACAGTCCATAACGTACCTGTTTCAATTTGGTGGCAAAGACAACCTGCAGCATGTGTTCGAAGCCAAGGTCCTGAATTCAGAAGCTCCTGTCCCGCAAAACGAGATATTCGAGTGTAGGTGGTACAACACCGGGGAGCTGGAGCACCTCGCGACCAGCGTTGCAACGAGGGGAATCCTTGAGTGCCTGTACTTTCGCCGGTGAGCGCGGCCGGATAGCCGCAGGAAAAGGCCACCAGGTAACGCGCACGCTGCGACATAAGCCCATCGGATTGCCATTGTGCCCAACGCCTCAACGGACACTGCTCGTGTCAATGGTCGTGCCTCTCGTCGCCGTCTCCGTGGTCGCGGTGCCAGTCACCTTGCGGGCCTCCGCCGTCGTGGTCATGGCCCCAGTCGCCACGATGCCCATCATAATGGTCCCGGGCGTCGCGCCACTCCCGTTCATCGTGATGGCGCTGCTCCCACTCACGACGCTCCCAGTAGCGATGGCCATCGTAGTACCTGTCCCCATACCAGCCCGGACCAATGACAACGGCGGGGGGTGGTTCAACGTACACCGGCGGAGGCGGAGCGTAGACCGGCTCGGGCGCGTACACGACACCCGGGACACCAATATTGACACCGACATCAACGTGCGCGAATGCGGTAGCAGATACACCGACGCCGAGGCCGGCGGCCAGTGCCATTGCGAACCAGCGTGTGCGTGAGATGCTCATAATTTTCATAGTCCAGGATGCGTCAGTGAGAAAGTGAATGCGCAAGCAATTCAGTCGACGTCAATAGTGGTCGTGGTCGTGATAATGGTCGTGGTAGCCGCCTTCAGGGACAACGATGCAGCCGCTGAGTATGCTGCCGAGACACACGGCCATCAGCATCAGCGCAAAGATTCTTTTCATAACGTGCCTTACTTGTCAGTTGTGCACGCACTATATTTGGAGCGCAGACTGCCGGTGTGTTTGTGTGTAACGAGACGTGTAAATTTGAAACATCTACCGCGTCCCGGGCCCTCTTGGAAGTCCCGTCCGAAAGCGAAATATTCGGTTTGAGAACTCACAACTCATTGGTCAACATCGTGGTCGTCCGGGACGTTGAGGAGATGAACGGCTAGCAACCGTCCCTTCAACCCAATCGGAGACGAACATGCACAACATTGCCTACAAAATCGCCGCTGTCGCAGCACTTGCCTTGTCATTCGCCGGCACCGCGTCAGCGCAAACCAACTGGGATGCGATGCACCCACACCGCGTTGAGGTCAACCATCGCCTCGCGAATCAGCAACGACGAATTCATCAGCAAGTTCGGGAAGGCAAAATGTCGAACGCCGAGGCGGCGAGACTGCATCGCGATGACCATCAGATTCGCCGGGAGGAGCGCGATATGGCAAGCCAGAACGGCAGCCATATCACCCGGCGAGAAAACTACGCGTTGAATCAGCAGGAAAACCACGTAAGCCGACAAATCGGCCAATAGCGCCTATCGCCAACACCAGCGGTAAGCGAGGTGCGGAACTAGGGGCGGCAGTCTACGCTTTTCCTCGGCGTCGGTTGGCCCCAGAGTTGCATGAGGGGACCCCCGACGACCGTCACCGGCAATACTGCGAACATCGACTGGGTGCCTAACATGTGCAGTGGCTTGGTGCTTCTTGACCGGAGTATTATCAAATTGACCCGTACCCAGAGGAAGACGAATTGCTTTTGCACCCTAGGAGCATCAGATGCGCAGTCCTGCTATTTCTGCTTCTCTGCAGCCCAATCTCAAGGGCAACCGACATTCAATGTGAGAGCACGCAACAGCCGGCCCAGCGGGTCATATGCGACCACGCGATTTTGAACCACGAGTACGACGACATCTATGAGCAGCAGCAGAGGCTAGTTCAGCAAGGAAAGCTGACAGCGAACGACATCGCGGCCTGGAAGCGGAAACGCGATAGCTGTGCTGACGTGCATTGCATCGACGGTGTATTCGCTCAATGGAGTGCTACCGACAAGGGTCTTGAGCACAGTGCAGCGGTGCCTGTCATAACCGCGTCGGCACCGGTCATAACCGCATCGGAAGCACTCGGGCCTGCCCCCGGTGCGTCGCCAGCTTCGCCGGCCGCTGCTGAGGCAAGCCGGCAATCGTCGAGCGTCCCCGTCTCGCGCCAGGGAAGCGCATACGGCATCGCTCTGCCGCAGTCGGTTCCATCGACCGCTTCTGCCCCAGCCCCAATAAGTAGCGCATCCGCGACCACGCGCACATCAGGGGGAATGGTCGGTTCGTTGTTTTTCGTTCTTGGAACTTTGCTCGTTATCGCGGGACTAGGCGTTGGCGCGATATTGATTTACCAAAGAAGACGCTAAAGATAACTTCGAACGCGCATCACCCGACGAGATGCCGTACGTCTCCACGCATTTTGGCTCGTCGAAGCAGACCCAGCAAAGCCGGAGCGGTGAGATGCGGGCACGGCGTATATTCGCGACGTCGCCGCCCTTGGGAATCGATTTCCTGCCCTTAATCGGCGATGCCGCTCACGATTCTGGAGAGATTTGCTTCCAGATATCCGGTGTGATAGTCGCCCGCACGGAAGCCTTCGTCGTCGAGCAACGCAAGATGAAGTGGCTTCGTAGTCTTCAGGCCTTCGACGTCGAATTCGTCAAGTGCACGCTTCATGCGTTCGATTGCCTCAGGTCTGGCACAGTCCCAGACGACGACCTTGGCAAGAAGGGAGTCATAGTACGGGGGGACCGAGTAGCCTTCGTAAAGATGTGTCTCGACACGTACCCCTGGTCCTGCCGGTAACCGCAATTCACTAACTGTACCTGGCGCCGGCATGAAGTTTTTTTGTGGGTCTTCCGCATTAATGCGACATTCGATTGCGGCACCACGTAACACGATTTCCGCCTGGTTGTGCTGCAAGGGTTCTCCGGTGGCAAGCCGCAGAGACTCCCGCACAATGTCGATACCCGTAACCATCTCTGTAATTGGATGCTCCACCTGAACGCGGGTGTTCATCTCAATGAAAAAGAACTCCGAGGTCTTCGGGTCGTAAAGATACTCGACGGTGCCGACGCCGCGATAACCGACAGACTCTGCAAGTGCAACAGCGGACAGACACATCTTTTGACGGACCTCACTGTCCAGCGAGGGAGACGGAGCTTCTTCGACCAGCTTCTGTCTACGCCGCTGAAGCGAGCACTCGCGCTCGAAAAGATGTATCGCGCGCTCGCCGTCCGCCAGAATCTGGACTTCCACGTGACGCGCCAATCCGACGAATCGCTCGAGATAAAGTCCACCGTAGCCGAATGCGCTCTGGGCTTCACGAGTCGCGATGGGGTATTGAGCCTCCAGCTCTTTCGCGTCTGCTGCAACTCGAATGCCTCGTCCTCCCCCGCCGGCTGCGGCCTTAAGCATGACCGGGTAGCCAACCAGGTCAGCATTGACAATAGCGGCGGCGAGATTTTCGACCACGCCCTCGCTGCCGGGAACTGTCGGTACGCCTGCTTTCATCGCGCAAGCTCGCGCCTGTGCCTTGTCACCCATCAGCGTGATTGCTCGTGGCGACGGACCGACGAAAATCAGACCGGCGTCGACCACCGCTTGCGCGAATCCTGCGTTTTCTGACAGAAAGCCGTAGCCTGGGTGTACGGCGTCGGCGCCAGCTCCTTTCGCCGCAGCCACAACTGCCGCGATGTCGAGATAGCTCTTCGCTGCCGGGGCCGGTCCAACGGTAACTACTTCGTCGGCCATACGCGCAGCAAGACTGTCTACATCGGCCGCGCTGCAGCCAAGAACGGTCTGCATTCCGAGCTCGCGCGCCGCACGAATGATACGCACTGCAATCTCACCCCGGTTCGCGACAAACACCTTCCTGATGCGTTGTTGCATATCGTTCCTCAGCTCGTGGAAATGATAGCGAGCACAGCATCGGAATCTACGGCTTCGCCGTCCCCAACGACGAACGAGGTCACGATGCCCTCGACGCCCGCATACACCTCGTTAAACTGTTTCATCAGCTCAATGCTGCCAATCACTGTTTCCGAACTGACGGTTTGCCCTTCGCTGACAAACGGCGGCTCGCCGGGAGCGGGGCTTCGATAGAAGGTGCCTGGAATCGGGCTTTTGACATCGACATCTGACATGTGTTTTCCCTTTGTTAGGCCTTGACGCTGCCCACTTCAACAAGCGATTGGTTGCTGCAAAGCTTGTCCAGCCGGCGTCGTCCTTCATTTGCGTCGGCCATGGTGATGCGTCGAAAGCGCAATTTTGCGTGCGGCCTGGCCTGTCCGAGGCGCCACAGGTCGAAGCGCGGAACCGTAAAAGGAACGAAAAATCCGCCCGCACTCGGTGAGTCGTTAATGAAGACAATAGGCGTCTGCCCTGCAATGCTGATACCCCCAACCGGGTATCCATGGTCGAGGATGTTCGAGGGCTCGCTACCATGTTCAGCAGGCTTCGCATATGCCCGCGGAGAAAAGGTAAATTGCGGACCAGACAAACGCAGGCCCGTTCGATTGCTGTTTGTACTCACCGTCCATTCGCTATCGAAGAACATCATGATGGAATCATCTTCGAGCCAGGCGTTGTTCGGGCCGAGCATCGCCGCTATGCGCGAGTCTGAAGACTCTGCCGATGCGGACGGGTGAATGGGCGGCCGCGCGCTGTCGACGACGGTCAGCAGCTTGCGCATGGGGTTAGGTTCTCCGACGGGCACTTGCTCGCCGGTCTTGAGCGAACCACCGCTGATGCCGCCGATGCGAGCCATATGGAAAGTCGCCCGCGAGCCAAGCACACTCGCGGTTGCGATGCCTCCGGAAACCGCAATGTAACCTCTTGCACCGGTCTTCGCCGCTGCACATGCGAGCACCTGACCGGCACGCACGTGAATTGTCTGCCACAGCGGGATAACTCCGTCGTCCAGTTTTGCGACCACATCAGCTCCAGTCAGCGCGATGGCACAGTCGCAATGAAAACGCAGCGTCGGGCCAATGAACTGCCACTCTAGTGCGGCGGTGTCCCGGTGATTTCCAACCAGCAAATTGGCGAGTCGAAAGGACCATGCGTCCGCGGGACCGGACGGGGGGAAGCCCTGTTCCCAGTGCCCGATGCGGCCGGGCAACTCCTGTATCGTGGTCTCGAGCCCATGCTTGACTATTTCGAACATCGCCTCACTCCTTGACAAGGTCGCCCAGCCAGTCCTGATATCGGGCGACCGAGAAAATCTGATAGTCAATCATCGGATGCTGATACGTCCCGTCGCTCACCTTCGCCTCGATGAAGTCGTACTCCTCCCTTCCGATTGGGGTAAAGCGGACCCGGTCACCAGGCCGGAACAAGGCAAGACTGTCCTTAAACGCTGCAAGCCGCTGGTCCTTATCCCAGATTGGCATCGGCGTACGGGCAAATATCTGGTAGCCGCCCGGCGAGCGGTCTGGATAGATGCATGTCAGTCCGCCGCCCACCCCGATTGTTCCCTTCGGCGTCCAGCCGCGCGGCGGGTTGTACTTGGGCGCCGTTAGCCTGGCACGAGGGTCAAGCGGCATGAGCGAGCAGAGCCCAGGCCAGAAACCCAGCGCGGCCACCCAGTATTCCGTACCGGAGTGCATGCGTTGCAAAGCCGCCCGGTCGGTGAGCCCATTTGCCTGACAGAGCAATTCCGGGTCCGGTACTTTATCGGGGTAAGTCTTGCGGTAATCTGCCATACATTCTTCGGTCCACGGGTCGAAGTAGTAGAGCGGGACGTAGAAGAGCCGGCTTGGCATCTCCGTGATACCGTCTCCCGACTGTTGGGCAGAAATGCTCTGTATCTCCATCACAACGTCGTCATAGGAGATACGGTCGGGGTCGTACGAAACAAGCAGGGATGCCAGTTCAGGTACCAACTCGATGACACCTTCTATGTCCGCTTCGCGGATAGAGTAGGCGAGAGCCTGGACCTTGACGTTCAGGTCGAAGCTCATTTCGTCACCAAGTTCAACCTCGATAAATGAGTCACCCGCCGGACTGAATCGCGGCACTGGATGGTGCATGGTCGCCTCGAATGATGATTGGTCAGTTCTTGTCCATGCGGACGAAGAGCACCCAGAACAACGCCGCCAGCGACGGCAGCACAACTGCGAGCACAATCGTCTCGAGACAAAAGATTACCGGCACCTGTGACTGCTGCGACGACGCCATCATCCAGTTCCAGATGGGCATTGTCTCTGCTGTGCCGCGCAGGAAAATCGAGCGCTGCACCTCATTGAATGAAATCAGAAACCCGAACGTGCCCGCGCCAATAATGCCCGGTCGCAGAATGGGCATCTCGATGTCCCAGAAGGTGCGCCAGCCGGACGCGCCGAGGTCGGCCGCCGCCTCCACAAGTCGGCTGTCGAACCGGGTGGTAAGGACGAGCACAATCAGCAATGAGAACGGAAAGGCCCAGACCACATGCCCCAGGAAAATTGACCAGTAGCCGAGCGTCAGTCCCAGCATTGGGCGAAGGAAGATGAACTGGGCCGCGCCCATCGACATGCCTGGTATGAACAAAGGCAATACTGCAAGCAACACGAGCGTTCCCGCTCGCTTCGAATGCGGTAGCACGCGCCCGACAAGTGTGGCCGTGACTGCAGTGACGGCACCCACCCCGAGCGCAATCAGCACGCTGATGCCGAACGGAGCAAGCCAGTCCCCGGACTGAAACAGGGCGACGTAGTTCGCGCCTGAAAACGGCAGCGGAAGGCCGGAGAGTGGTTGCGCACTGATGGACATGAGCGCAAGCCACAGCAACGGGAAGTAAATGATTCCCAGAGCACCGAACACGACAAACTTCGCGACCCGGGGCCATCCCGCCCAGTAACTCCAGGCTCCGCCTTGAACCGGCCGGTCGAGCTTCGCGGTCGGCATATCAATGACTGACTGGTTCAACTTTGCAGACTCCGGAAAGACATGGAAAGGTCGGCGAAACGGCGGGTCACGAACATCAGAAATGCGAAGATGACGCCAATCATCAGAACGACGAAGCTCGAGAGTGCGGCCACAGTTGGATAGCGCAACGCACCGTACGCGCTGTCCACCGAATTACTCAGCATGTTGACGAATCCTCCGCCCAGCAGATTTGGCTCTACCCACGATGCCAGTGCAGGTCCAAGAGTAAAGACGACGCCTGCCAGCACGCCGGGCAGCGAAAGCGGAAGGATAATGTCGACGACGATGCGCGCCGGAGTTGCTCCAAGGTCTGCCGCGGCCGAAATCAATGTGTCGTCGATGACACTGATTGCCATGTAAATCGGCAGAATCATCATTGGGAAATACGACACCACCATGCCGAAGTGGACTGCGGTTTCGGTGTAAAGCATTCCCCTGATGGGAGACTGGATGACATGCAACGCCATGAGGACATGGTTAATCAGGCCGTTCTCGTCCAGGATTCCGCGCCACACGATAATTCGCGATGACTGGTCGAGGAAGAACGGGATGGTCAGCAGCGCCAGAACAATTGCACGTGTCGCCTTTGTGCAGTTACCCTTCGCCAGCCACAACGCAGAAGGAAACGCGAGCACCAGTTCGATTAGTGTGACCGTCAGAGCAATCCGGAGGGTTCGCACAGTCACCTCGAAACGGCCAGAGGTGAAAATGCTCTCCCACGTTTTGAGCGACGGTTTGTAAATCATCATGAAGTTGCTGCTGTCGAAAAAACTATACACAAGCAGCACAACCAAGGGAGCGATTACGACAAACAGCCACACGCAGAGGAAGCTGCGAAGCAGCCACGGTGAACGGTCAAGTGGTGTTCGCATTCCCGCTCCCCTGGATGATTTCTGAGTCAGTATGGCCATGGTGTCGTCCGACGCTCACGCATTAAGAAACCGTTGCCACTCTTCTTCGATTGCATCCGAATGCGAGGGAGTAGTGGTGCTGACAAACGGTTTGGAAAACTTTCTGTCAACCTTTTGCTGGGTTTCCTTGAGGCTCTGAATCTGGTCGGCAGACCAGTTATGTGCCGTTGCATACTGGACGGCGAGGTCCATGTTGGGAC
Source organism: Paraburkholderia sp. EB58 (assembly GCF_050436665.1). Taxonomy (NCBI): domain Bacteria; kingdom Pseudomonadati; phylum Pseudomonadota; class Betaproteobacteria; order Burkholderiales; family Burkholderiaceae; genus Paraburkholderia; species Paraburkholderia sp. EB58. Next base: position 179,982 of record NZ_JBNDMQ010000008.1, read on the forward strand.
CGGCATAGCCGCGGTCTCGTGCCTGCAACGCGCGGTATTCTCCGTCGAGGAAATAATTCAGCATCTTGTAGACGGTGTCTTCGTTGCCCCGGCTCTTCACCTGAGAGGCTATATATGCCCCATGGCCCCACTTGTAATATCCCTCTTCGGTGTACGCATATCGCGTCTTGCCGTCGCCGAGCTTAAGGTTTGCTTCATGGACCGCCGGCTCCCAGCAGTTCAGCACGTCGACTTCGTGGTTCGTGAGTAGCTGAATCTGCTGCTCGTAGGAACTCACCAGCGTACGAAACTGTCCCGCCTTCTTGCGCGCCACCAGGAAATCCACGACCGTCTTTGCTTCCTCGGGAGTCAGGTCAGCCGGATTGTCGACCTTTGCCTTTCCTGTTGACTTGAGGTACAGCGCAGCGACACCAATTGAGTAATTCCACTCGTTGTCGTACCCGACGCGTCCCCGCGTGCGGTCGTCTTCAAAGACCGTTTTCCATGAAAGGTCCGATGTACCGTCGGGCTTTACTCCAAGCTTGTCCGGGAAGTAACCAAAGCTGTCAGCGTTGCCGATGACGGGAACACCGTACTGCTTTCCGTCCTTCCCGACCACGACCTGTGAGCGCTTCCAGACGTCGGGCGTACGTTGCCACAGCTTGAGATTCGGGTTCTTCTCATCTAAGACGAGGTAAGCACCCTGCGGCCCCAGAATGTTTTGCGTGCCTCCCTCGAAGATGAAAATATCGGCCTTATTGCCCATCTGCGAGGCCAGGATGTCGCGCAAGTACACGCCAACATCATTGTTGGAGCCAATGAACTCCATCTTTAGCCCCGTCGATTTCGTCAGTGCCGACCAGTCCTTCAACTGCGCCGTTGTCACGCCATATGCGCGAACGGTTTGCGAATCTGCGGCTGCAGCGACGCCGCTAAAGCCGAACGAACCTGTCAACGCGAAGGCACCGGTCGCGGCGAGGCTCTTCAACATGTCGCGCCGGGTCAGGGTGAGTTGCGAAGTGATGGAATGGCGGTCTTTCATGTTCAAACCTCTCTTTTGACGTCCGGATACGTTAGTTAGGAAGAAGCACACAGTCCTGCACGCGGCAGGTCACCGCATTGAATGCACCTGGCATTGCACTTTGGTCCCAACTGCGAATTTTCAGTCGCGTTGAGTCAGGGGCTTGGGCCGTCTGGTCGGTATACTTGCCGCGATAGACGTGCTCAGTGGGCGAGCACGCAATCACATTGGTGTCGCCGACAACACAAGCTTCCGTGACTGGCGTCAGGCGTTCCGCCCGAACTGCGAGCAATGCGGTGTCGCCCTGTTTGAAGCCTGCTCCGGATGCACATACACCGCGCAACTCTGTACCGTTGAAATTGACCGTCGCTTCACCGCTTTCTGCGACCGCCTGAACAGTACAGGGCAGAATATTGTCGAAGCCCATGAATTCCGCCGCAAAACGGCTCGCCGGACGGTCGAAAAGGTTCTCGGGAGTACCGCACTGTTCGATGCGCCCGCGGCGCATCAGAATGATGCGGTCGCTCATCGTCAATGCTTCTTCCTGGCTGTGGGTAATGTAGATGAAAGTCATGCCGAGTGCGCGATGTATGTCGACCAGTTCGGCCTGCATGTCGTATCGCAGCTTTTCATCCAATGCGCCCAGAGGTTCGTCAAGAAGCAGGATGGCCGGCCGCGTCACAATGGCTCTAGCCAGCGCGACACGCTGACGCTCGCCACCTGAAAGCTGGCCGATGCGCCGGGTACCCTTTCCAGCCAGACGAACCATAGACAGTGCGTCGTTCGCCTGACGCCTGCATTCATCCTTGCCCACGCCGCGCAGTTTCAAGCCGTAGCAGACGTTTTCCTCGACCGACATGTGTGGAAAGAGCGCATAGCTCTGGAACACGGTCGTACAGTTCCGCTTCGCGGCCGGCACGTCGCGCACATCAACGCCGTCAAGCGTCAGCTGCGCTGCGTGCGACACCTTCTCGAGGCCCGATATCACACGCAACATCGTTGTCTTTCCTGAGCCACTCTCCCCGAGAATCGTCAGAAATTCGCCGCGCCTGACATCGAGGGATACGTGGTCAAGTGCAGTTACCGGACCATACTGATGGACCAGGTCAACCGCCCGCAGGATGTAATCGTCTTGTCCTTTGGCACGCTCAGGTCCCTCGCGGGAATCCTGTTTCACGTCGGTTGACATACCCATAGACGAAACCAGAGTCTGAGCGTACCCGCCTACTTCGCTGCTCACTCTTAACATATCAAAACCTCGACAGTCAGCATGGTTGCAGCAACCGAAATCGCATGCTGCAGGATGGCAACGGTGGTCGACAGAGGGTCAACCGTCTGATACTTGAATTCAGATTCCATGGCGCTGCCGCCAGCATTACCGGCCAGTTGCGCAGCGACTGCACGACAGCCAACTGCAACACAGTCGAGTGCCGCTCGGCGCACGTCACCAGCGCTGTCCGCCTTCAACCTCATGATTGATGCGGCCACCGAGAGAAGCGCCTGCCCCCCTCCCTCAACAACACCCGAAGCTCTCGAAGCAGCCAGCGCTGCAAGCGCAGCACGAGCGCTTCCGACCCGTTGCTCCGCCTCCCAGTGCGTACGACCGCCTATTCGCAAAACGGCCCAGTTACCTGCGAGTCGCGCAGCACGTCTTTGAAGTTTTTCCCGGTCCAATGCCAGGTATCGCTGGGACGCAGCCTGCCCAAACAGTAATGAGCGTCGTGCATGAATCGCGTTCACGTCGCCGCTGGGCTCCGAAAATATGGCACGACCATGCTCCAGAATCAGCCGCGAAGTTCGACCCAACATTGATGGACGAACATTGGCCATCGACGTGCCAGTCTCTTCACTAATGACTGTGGCGCCGGTGGCCACGCAAAGGTCGTCGAGCAGATGCATGGCCTGCTCACCGACCTCGGCCGGAATCAATCCGAGGACATGCATCCGAAGCGCGGCGCGGTTAGCCGCCAGCGTGCTGCGTGCTGCACCTTCGAAACCTCGTGCAACAATGACGAGAGCCTTGGAGTGCAATGCAAACTGCTCAAGAATTCGGGCGAGTGGACCAAAGTCACTGAGTATTTCGTTGACGACCAGCACATGCGCCGAGTCCATCTCCATACGCAGGCCTTGTTCTTCTGTTGAAAGGCCCGCGGCTTCGGGAACTACATCGAGACAGTAACCGGAATAGCGCTCAAACTTGATGTCGAAGCCACTTCCTTGCTGGATATCGATGGCGCCTTTCTCCGATGATGTGGAATAGGCGTCGCTGAGGGTGCGCGCGATGTCTTCTTCGGCGCAGGCGCTACGAGCTACGTCGAACCCGTCAGCCGCCTCGCATCGCTGCACTTCGACGAGAGCGGGCATCTCACTCTGTAGCTGCTGGATTTCCTTGCAGAGCAGAGCTGGCGCGGTCCCATGTGAAATGTGTTTTGCCGCCTCCGCGTAGATGGCTACCGCAATACATGCGGTACGCGCGGTTCCGTCTTCGAGGTCGCGCTGAACCTCCCAAAGAGCATCCCTCAGGATACGGAGCGCGACTGTGCCGGCGCCTGACTCTTCCGTCACACGACGTGCTATATCAAGTCCCGATGAACTGTGGTGCGGACCACCTGAACCGCCGTCATACAGAAGGCCTCGGCCATGTGGGCCGAGCGACGAGCCGATTGCACGCGCCCCCATGGAGAGGGCACGCAGTACTAACACGCGCGCTTTCGCTCCTGTAACGATTGTCGATGTGCTCACGGCTTGCATGGTCGCGATTCCGTATCGGCTTAGAGACGGTCCACGACCGCTTCATAAACCGCCTTCGCGAGAGGCAAAGCACCTGGAGTGTCGCTATGAACGCATATCGAATCGATAGCTACGGGCACAGATACACCATTGACGGACCTGGCGGTCTTCTCGCGCAACGCTCGCATGACCTTGGCAACGGCGTCTTCTGGCGCAACCGCCTCGTGAATCATCGTGATGATTTGACGACCTTCGTCGTCGTATTCGAGGTCTGCATAGAACTCGCACGAGTACTCGACGCCACGCTGGTCGAATACGCGAGTCATTTCACTGTCGGTGCACGCGATAACGGGGAGTTTGAGCGCCAACGCGGCGTCAGCAATGCCCTCCGCCACGGCGTTGTACTTCATTGCCATGCCCATCAACGCGCCGTGGGGCTTGATATGCGAAAGCGTCATTTGCTCTGCATCGAGAAATGCTCTCAGCGCGCCGGTCTGGTACAAAACGAGCGCAGCCGTCTCGTTGCGCGAGAACTTCATTTCCCGACGCCCGAACCCCTCCCTGTCCGGCAGGCCCGGGTGCGAGCCGACCTTGACGTTATGTTGCTTCGCAGCGCGGACCGTCCGCCACATGACGTTTGGGTCAGATGCGTGAAAACCACATGCGACGTTCGCATGCGTGACGTAAGGCATCACCGCGGCGTCGTCACCCAGCTGGTAGATGCCAAACGCCTCGCCCATGTCACAGTTGATGGTAAGACCTTTCATCGAATGTCCTTTTGACGGGAGTCCGTCAGTACACACAATTCGTCGCGGCGCGACGTACACCATGGCGCAGGAGAGACCTGGCAGAGACCACACATTCGCCGCCCACCCGAGCCACCCAATCCACGGCAGTCTTGCGAGATATGATATATCGCATTAGCTGGAAAAAAAATAAAAAATCGTCGTCTTTTTTTGACGAGTTTTTTCCTCGAAAACCTCTGTGGTTCATGACGTGAAAGGCGCTCGCCACATCGTCAAATCAGCCACAGATAAGGGTTCGCTGGCCGATTGACCTGCCAACTCCTCGTTCCGCACATCGCGAGCACCCGAAAAAATCGCGCATCCACTTGTTGCATCATATATCATGTCTCGGCGATTTAAACCCGCACTTTATTGTGCCCGGAGATATCATGGTCGATGTACAAACCAATGCGGAAGCTCAGACAGACAAGCTTGGGGGCAGCATCCTGAGCGTTGCTGCTGAAGAGATTTCGCTTGCTGAGGCGGAGGAACTGGCATCACGCCATTTCGGAATTGACGGTACTGCGTCTCGCTTGACGAGCGAGCGTGACCAGAACTTCAGAATCGTCGCGGGAGATGGAAGGGAATACGCGCTCCGCATTAGCAACCATGCGGAAGACCCAGCTATAAACGACTTTCAGGTGTCGGCTCTGCTACACGTCGCGCAGGTCGACCCGTACATTCCCGTGCAACGGGTTTTTCGTGCGTTGAACGGGCAGCCACATCTTCGCCTGCCTTTTGAGCATGGACGGCTCCGGGCCGTGCGACTTCTGTCATATCTTCCCGGTGTGCCGCTCAATATGGTGAAGCGGACGTCGGCGCACCGGCGAGAGCTCGGAACGTATCTGGCAAAGCTGGACCTGGCGCTGAGGGACTTTTCCCATCCCGCTGCTGGTCACGAGCTCGCTTGGGACATCCAGCACGCGGCCGGTATACGCCCTTTGATTGCACACATTCCGGACATCGCCCGACGGCAGCTTGCGGACGATTTTCTGACTGCGTTTGAGACCAATGCGAAGCCAGTACTGTCCAAACTCCGCGCGCAGGTCATTCATAACGACCTGAACTTTTACAATGTGCTGGTTGACCCAATCGAGAATGACCGACTAGCGGGCATTCTCGATTTTGGCGACATGGTTCTCAGCCCGCTCGCCGTCGACGTAGCGGTCGGAGCGTCGTATCACATGAACACCACAGGCGACCCTTGGGACGCGGTAGCAGAGTTTGTGTCCGCATATCACGCTGTGCTGCCGTTGGAGCGCGACGAGGTAGACCTGCTCTATGACCTGATTGCCGCCCGCTTCGTGGTCACCGTGGCGATTACCGGCTGGCGCGCTGAACGCTATCCGCAAAACAGCGCTTACATCCTCAAGAACAACGCCAGCGCCTGGCAGGGGCTGGCGCACCTTTCAACCCTTAATCGTGACATAGCGCAGCGTAGGCTCCGGGTCGCGTGCAACATGGAGTAGTGAGTTATGGTTAAGCCATTGATGGTCAACGCTTTTAACCCTGCGAATGCTGAAAATCTGGATGCGGGGCTGCGCGCGCTTCTCGCGCGAAGACAAAAGGTCCTTGGCCCTTCGTACAAGCTCTTCTACGAGGAACCTGTCCATCTGGTTCGCGCAGAAGGCGTATACATGTTCGATGCGCAGGGGAATCGATATCTGGACGTCTATAACAACGTGCCGTCGGTGGGGCATTGCCATCCGCACGTGGTCGAGGCAATCACAAAGCAGGTCGCCACGCTCAACACGCACACGCGCTACCTCCATGAATTGATTCTGACATACGCGGAAAAGCTGGTTGGCACATTCCCGCCGGAACTGTCCAATGTGATGTTCACCTGCACCGGAAGCGAAACCTCGGACCTTGCGCTACGCGTCGCGCGCAATTTTACGGGTGGCACGGGCATTATTGTGACGGAGACGGCCTATCACGGCATTACCTCCGCCGTTTCGGAAATCTCCCCGTCTCTGGGCGAGCACGTACCGCTTGGGCAGCACGTACGCACCGTTCCCGCGCCGGACTCCCTGCGCGGCGAAGGCGCGGATGTCGGCGAGACCTTCGCAAGGAACGTGCAGGCCGCCATCGACGACCTGAAGCGGCATGGAGTGAAAGCAGCGGCGCTTATCGTCGACACGATTTTTTCCAGCGACGGCGTGTACGCCGACCCCGCAGGCTTTCTCGCTCCGGCGGTTGAGGCAATCCGTCGAGCGGGCGGGGTCTTCATTGCGGACGAAGTACAGCCAGGATTCGGTCGTACAGGTGATGCAATGTGGGGCTTCCAGCGGCACGGCGTCGTGCCGGACCTGGTCATCATGGGTAAGCCAATGGGCAACGGACTGCCTATCGCAGGCCTGATTGCGAAACCTGAGGTGCTGGAGGACTTTGCACTTCGCGCGCGCTACTTCAACACGTTCGGTGGCAACCCTGTGTGTTGTGCCGCAGGTCTTGCCGTGCTGGAAGTCATGGAGAACGAGCAGTTGATGCAGAACGCCAAATCCGTGGGCAGTTACATGAAGCAAGGTCTTGCGGAACTGGCGAGTCAGTACGCGTCTATTGGTCAGGTGCGTGGCGCCGGTTTCTTCATCGGAGTTGACCTGGTCAGGAACCAGGAAAGCCACGAGCCGGACCCGGATTTTGCCACCCGGCTTGTGAATGGCCTGCGCAAGCGCTTCATTCTGATTGGCGCATCCGGCCCCGAAGGGCATGTACTCAAGATTCGGCCGCCTCTGCCGTTTTCGCGTCAAAACGCCGAACATTTCCTGAGCGCAATGGAAGACGCGCTTCGGGAAGAGAGTGCACGGCAGTAAAACAGAACGGGGTAGCCTGATGCTACCCCTTACTCACCTATTGCTGAGCGGTAAGCGCGCGTATTTACTTGCGCGCCATCCTACGAGGCGCAACAGACTGTACAGGCTGTCTGGCTGACGCGACAGCACGCTTCCGGGCAGGTGCCTCCAGTTCATTTTCGCCTTGCAAAGGCAGGCGCGCCTCGACGCCCTCAGCAACAAGCGTCTGCAACCGGGGCATCAGCGCATCTTCCGCAGCGACCAGGTCTTCGACAAGCTTCTCTCTCACGACATCAGCGTCACCCGATTCGATTGCTTTAACCAGTTCGTGGTGGTGAACATTGGCGTGCTCTCCGCCATAGTCGGGGTCCTCAAGCAGACCGTAGAAGACCGGCCCAACCTGGCCCCACAAGCCTTGAATCATCTCAAGCAGACGCGGGGAGTTGGCCTTCTCATAGATAGCGAAGTGAAATTTCTCGTTGAGCTCACGGTATGCCGTTCTGTCGCCGCGCTCGATAGCCCCATCCATGGCAAGGAGCGTTTTTTTGAGGCGTGTGATATCCGAAACCTTGAAGAAATGCGTGGCCGTCTGCGCTGCCAAGCCCTCAAGCTCGTATCGGATTCGATAAATCTCGCCGAAAGCTGATGGCGAAAGGGTTGGAACGACGATGGAGCGGTTCGGCAGCATGACCAGCAGACGTTCAGCGACGAGACGCTGCAGCGCTTCGCGCACTGGCGTCGTCGAAATCCCATAGCGCTCAGCGAGCGAGCGAATAATGAACACCTGACCGGGATGGAAACTGCCTGATATCAAGCCACCCTTCAGGAGTGCATAGGTGCGGTCGTTCAGGTTCTGATGTTGGAGTTTATCTTGCAGCATGTCGACCATCTCTTTGGCCCTCGTTGGTAGTCTCGCTGCTATAGGGCGAAGACAGCGAAAGGGTTCGGCTTTTAGCGACTGCAAGGTAATGCCGACGCGACGCCAGGGCCTTTTAAATAACGTTTCCGTAGCCCATCCCACCGCTCGACCGATGATGACCTTCGGCCTTTCGGAAAGGGCGAAGAAACCGTTTTCGTGTTGTATCATATATCATCAACGGTCGAAATTCCATGCCAGTCAGTCCGCACGCAAGATGCGGCGCAAGCCATCGTCGCGGCAATTGTATCCGTCCTAAAAGAAGGACCGCGAACGAGGGACATCGCCGGCAATGCGAACACCGTCGAAGTAGGCAACGCAATCGCGGCACGCATCGGCCCAGCTAACAAGGAGTAAATACAATGACCTTCAGCCTTTCAAAAGGCGAGCTCATTCGCCAGAATAATTTTATCGGTGGCCTGTGGGTTCCGGCCACAAACGGTGCGCAGTTTGCGGTGACTAACCCTGCCACAGGCGAGGTCATTGCAAATGTCGCGAACAGTGGCCCGGCGGATGCGCGCGCGGCGACAAACGCTGCAGCCCGGGCGTTTCCCATGTGGCGCGACGCGTTGCCCAAGGAGCGCGCCGCCGTGCTGCATCGGTGGCATGCGTTGATTCTGGAGCACGCGAATTCGCTCGGCGAACTCATCTCGCGGGAACAGGGGAAACCTCTGGCCGAAGGCCGCGGTGAAGTCGCCTACGGCGCCTCTTACGTTGCCTGGTTTGCCGACGAGGCGACGCGTATCTACGGTGACATCATCCCGCAGCAGCACCGCGGAAAACGCATGACAGCAGTAAAGGAGCCGGTTGGCATCGTCGCAGCCATTACGCCCTGGAACTTCCCGCTGGCCATGATTGCCCGCAAGATTGCGCCCGCTCTCGCAGCTGGGTGCACCGTCGTGGCGAAGCCAGCTGAAGACACGCCGTTGACCGCGTTGGCGCTTGCGCTACTTGCGCACGAAGCAGGCGTGCCGCCGGGGGTGCTGAACATAATCAGCGCTTCGCGCGAGCACGCCGTGGCAACTGTCGCCGACTGGCTCGAAGACAGTCGCGTACGCAAGATTACTTTCACCGGGTCGACACCCGTTGGCAAATATCTCGCGCGCGAGTCAGCATCGACGCTCAAGAAGCTCTCGCTCGAGCTGGGCGGCAACGCGCCGTTCATCGTGTTCGACGACGCCGACCTCGACGCGGCTGTAACTGGGCTTCTCGCTGCGAAATTTCGAAATGGCGGCCAGACATGTGTCTGCCCGAATCGCGTGTATGTGCAAGATGGCGTCTACGAACGCTTCGCTAATCTGTTGAGCGAACGCGTAGCTGAGCTCAAGGTTGCTCCCGCCACTGACCCTGCTGCCCAGATTGGACCAATGATTAACGTGCGCGCGCTGGAGAAGATTGCCCGTCATGTCGACGACGCTGTGAGCCACGGCGCACGAGTGTTAACGGGCGGCAATCGTTTGTCTGAGCTTGGCCCGCATTACTTCGCGCCTACTGTACTGGCCGACGCGAACCCGGACATGGCGTTGTGCTGCGAAGAAACGTTCGGCCCGGTAGTACCGCTTTTCCGCTTTTCGGATGAAGCCGAAGCCGTGCAGGCAGCCAACGACACGCCGTTTGGTCTCGCAAGTTACTTCTACAGTCAGGACGTTAGGCGCATCAATCGAGTTGCCCGTCAGCTTGAGGCCGGCATCGTTGGCATCAACGAGGGCGCGCTCGCGAGCGAAGCCGCACCCTTTGGCGGTGTCAAGGAATCAGGCTACGGGCGTGAAGGCTCAAAGTATGGGCTGGACGACTACCTATCAATCAAATATCTTTGCCAAGGCGGCCTGGAGTGAACGAACATGCGAAAAGGCAAAGGTGACGGTCCTGGCTCGCGGTATCGAATTAGTACGCCTAGATACAGCAGGCAACGTCAACACTAGTCTGTTCATTATTGGCAACCACGATACGCCAGACCAATTCGAGGGACTACATGGTCGATAGCTCGGAAATAAGAGCTCTCCTGTTCGATGTATTCGGGACGGTTGTCGATTGGCGAAATGGCGTCGCTCGCGACGTGGGGCAGTTCCTCAGCCGTCACGCCTTAACGATTGACTCCTTTGAGCTGGCAGACGCGTGGCGACGTGAGTATGTGCCAGCAATGGAAGAGATACGAAGTGGGCGGCGACCGTTTGTCAGGCTCGACGTATTGCACAGGGAAAACCTGCTCAAGGTGATGTCCGACTATGGCGTCGACGCCAATTCAATATCCGCGGATGACCTCGACGAGTTGAACCACGCCTGGCATCGGCTCGACCCGTGGCCTGATTCCGTTGAAGGACTGCTGAGGCTCAAGCGCCGCTTCATGATTGCCCCCCTCTCGAACGGAAACATCAGGTTGATGGTGGATATGGCGAAACGGACCGCTCTTCCTTGGGACGCAATCCTTGGTGCAGAGGTCGTTCGGGCATACAAGCCATCGCCACAAGTTTATCTCGAGACGGTCGAAATCCTGTGTCTAAAGCCTGAGGAGGTTTGCATGGTTGCGGCACACAACGGTGACCTGGCAGCTGCGCGCCAGTGTGGATTAAAGACTGCGTTCGTTACGCGTCCGACCGAACACGGGCCTGCACAACGGACCGACCTGCATGCCGAGCAGGCGTGGGATTTCATAGCGGCGGATATGAACGAGCTAGCGACTAAGCTGGGCTGTCCCACATAGATAGTAAGCTTCGACGAGAGCTTTACGCACCCAGCCTGTAATTCCATTCACGCTGGCAGCCAGCCAGCCAGCCAGCCAGACCGCCCGCCCGCCCGCCCGCAGAAAAAACATCGTCTATTGGCCATGGACATTCCGACGGAAACCCATCTTGTCCGATTTCGGTCGTCGCCTGAGCCAGCGCATCGAGGCTCAACAATCCTAGTCCGCTTCGATGGTCTCATCGGTGAGCATCAGCTTGCTGGCCGGGTTCGCCACCTGTGCGCCGCCATAAGCGATTTATCGAAGCTGTCCAGAGTGATCGTTTCATGTCGTTTTCTGCGTTGCACGCGTAACGGAAGTCAATACGAAGTGTTTTAAAACGCGGTCCCCTCCGCGCCTGCGAGCCTCGCTTGGGTGAGTGATTATGATGCGCCGGGCCAGATCGATGCAGGTTCGTTGGGGCGAGGTGTTCCGAGCGCTTTGTCGATTGGGGAACAGATGCACTTTGATGCAAGCAGGATTGCGCAGCGCTAAGTATTCGGCCATGTTAGCGCGGCGCGCTTGACCGGTGTCGATTGGCGTTCCGACTAGGCGCGCCCACGCGCAAGCCAATCACGCAGTGGCAACTTTATGTCGTTTGAGCTTTTGAGTGGCTGAGACGGCGCGAATTTTTGGAATGCTTTGAAAGGCTTGAATTGCTTGAATGCCTTAAATGGTTCGAATTTCGTAAAGACGGGGCACGCGGTACTGGTGAAGCCAGCGCGGGAACCGGAAGGGTCCCACAGCACGCCATCCTGGAACCATCCCATGTGAACGCCGTTGAATCCGTAGATATGTTCGCCCCCCTCCAAGTATGCGAGGGGCTCACCCGAAAAGGCATAGATGGTGTCTTCGTCGGCGTGGTCAATGTACGCGACAGGTGTGCCAGCGGAATCGAAAAGAGTTGTTTCGCCCATCTTAGTCCACCGTCAATAATCGCTTCGTTTATGGTCAGAGTTTAAATCCGGAGGCGCGTAACACGTCGACGAGTTGCACGCATTCGACGCCTCTAGCAGCGCACACATTTGGGATCTTTGGCGCCGCGTCTTTTTTTGCGGTTGTTTCGTACGTTACTACGGTAAGACCATGAACTTCGGCAAACGCAACAACCATAGGATCAGCACCTGACTTTGTCGAGTTGACCTTCATAAAGCCCGGATGCGCGTTAACGATGTCCGTGAGGACCTCCATGACGGCACGATCAGGTTCGTGGAAGAGTCGGGCGACATCCTTGGCCCATTCAAAAAGGTCGTCTTTTTGTTTTTCCAACTCAAGGCGCACATCTGTCGGCGCAACAACCGATCCGGCGTTTGCGAGCTTGACCAGCATGTCCCATACGGACCCAAAGATATCGGGAGGATAGAGCCTGACCCAAGGCTCTATCAACGCGCTAGTATCGAAGCACCAATTCACGCGATGACCTCGCCCGCAAGTGCCTCGTTAATCCGCGGGAGGTGGTCTAGCTTAGCGTTAAGGATGCGAGAAAGCTCAGTTCCAGTGATGGTCTGCGATTTATACGCATTTACAGCGAGCTTGGTAAGAAGCTTACCGTTACTCAGCAGAACAAGGCGGTGGTAAGGGACCGGGCCGCCGCCTTGTGCTCGCTGCGCTGCGTACTCTTGTTGGAATCGCTCTCGCATTACCCTGTAGTAGTTGCGAGAAGTCTTGCCGCTGTCTAGTAGCCGCCGAAGAATCGCCTCGCGGCTAGCCCAAAACGCGCGGCTGATCGCCCGGAGATCATCGAGGCCCCACTCAGTGGCTGCGCTAGCTCGTTGAACGTCGGGCCGCGCTGCGAGCTCGGCCGCAGGGATCAATATTGCGCCGGCCACGCGATTGCAATAGACCTCCACGGCTTCATCTGCCTCGGCCCGTGGCGCGTCCTCAGCCAAGTCACATAAACTGCTCTCGGCCCTCGCGAGATGAGTGAGTTCGTGCAACAACGTGAAGACCCGGCCCAACGGACTATCTGCGCTGTTAAGAACAATCACTGGCAACGGGAACATGGCTAGCGCACAGCCTCGCATTTCTTCTAACGGTACGCGACTCAGTTGAACTACGATGACGCCGAGGGCCTCGACAGCTGCTCTCCAGCCGCTAAGCGCCTCATATTGAGAGGACCAAGCAGCGCGATCGCGCATCGTTATGCCAAGTTGCCCCAAAATGAATGCGGCCGCTTCGTCGGCCGGCGCGTTTTGCGGAATTTTCAGGTTCCATTCGGGCGGGGCCTCTTCGAGCTGCACATATATGTCGAGGGCGGCTTCCCGTTTCGCCTCGGCTTCTCTGATCCCGTTTGCGAGCGCTGGGGTCATGGTTGAGCGTGCGCTCACTTCTAACTGCCTGTAGTCGACCGGCCGCCGCGGCACCTTCGGACGTTCTCTCAGAAAGAACACCCCTATGGACCGTTTGTAGAGATTGGCCAAGTCGCGCAACTGATTCAATGTCGGCACGCGCGCACCGCTTTCCCACTCCGCCAATCGATCGACCGTTTGATTCAGCTTTTGGGCGGCAGTAACCCCGTCCATGCGCGATTCTTCTCGCGCCCAGACGAGCATGTCGGGATTTATTAGTCCGTTGAGTGATGGGCCAGCCATAGTCTGAACAGAATAGCAGATGGCCAATAAGGGATGTGGCGTCGATCGCTGGCAGCGTTGTCGCCTTGCCAGTCGCGTGTGCAAAAGACAGGGCGGACTATAGGGAAGAACTATGTTGCGAGCTAGCAGGCGCACCAGTGAATTCCGGGAGATCTCCGGAAAAAGGTAATCACCGTAACCGGGCAGAAAGAATCAATCTAACCCGATGATTTCAAAGATAAATTGCGGTTACCTTGGAAAGGTAATCTGGGGTGACCGAAAAGGTAACCAACTCGCAAGCCCTTGATTTTAAAGGAGCGGAGTTTTAGGAAAGGTTACCCATATAAAAGGTAACCGGTTACGCTTCAGTTACCCCTCGGTTACCTTTTTGTACCTCGTCGAGCGCCTTACTGGATAAGGCTTTGAGGCCGCCTCTCCATGCCCGGTTACTCCGGTTACCTTTTTCCGGAGGTCAAATACTTTGGCTACTGGAGCACATCCACAATGAGGTCGTGCGCGGTCGCGTCGGTCTATCCTAGTTACGCCAGCCGTGCCGAGCACGGAGAAAATATTAGACACTGTCTAATATCAAGGACGACCGGAAAGAAAAAAGGACCTAGCATCGCTGCTAAGTCCTTGAATTTCTTGGTGGGGCGTGAGTGACTCGAACACTCGACCTACGGATTAAGAGTCCGGTGGGCTGGAACGGTGATTCTGAACGACATTTAGGTAGATTCAGGGGCGAGGAAAACTCCCCTCCACAAATGCGCGCGCCCGCGCGAGATCGCTTTTCGCATACGCCGCCGTCGTCTGCACCGACGCGTGACCGAGCAACTGCTGCGCAACCGGCAACGGCACCGCGTGATCAACCACCAGTGTGTGCGCGTAGCCGTGGCGGAGCCAGTGCGTCGATGCTGCACGCAGTAACGCCAGCGTCACGCTGTCACCGGGCGCGACGCGTGCTTCTGCCGCGTGGAAGACCGCCTTGACCTCGTCGTACAGGCCGCTTGCCCCGAGCGCATCGCGCTTCTCGCTGTGAATGGGCGGCAGCCGTTCGAAGGCGCCCGGTTCGGGCGTGAGGCCCCGGAAGAGCCGGTAGGTACGTAGCGGCGGCAGACAGACGGCCGGCAGCGGAATCGCCCGCAGCCTGTTTCCCTTGCCGAGCACGTGCAGGGTCCAGTTGCCGCCGGCCTCGACATCGAGCCGCGGTAGGCCTGTCGATTCGGACCACACCAGTTCCGCGAGGCGCACGCCCCCGTAGCGGTACAGCGACCAGATCGCACAGCGGCGCGCCCATACTGGCGGGGCCACGCCTGCGGGCGCAGCACCGGCGATCACCGCGTCGCACAGGGCGATGACGCCTGCCGGCATGATGCGCTTCGGTGTCCAGGCCGCGCGGGCGGCCCCACCGCCGGAGAGGTCCGCGGCCGGATTCGCGATCAGGTATCCCGTTTTGAGCCAGTAGCGGAACAGGCTCGAGACCACCGCGAGCGCACGGGCCGGTACCGCCGCGGACCGCTCGCGCGGAGCAACCGGACGGCCGTGACGCGCAGGATGACAGGTGCCCGCGGACCTCAGTTCGCGAGTGGCTGGGGCCTGTTCGACCTCGCGGCGGTAGGCGAGCAGGTCGTGACGCGTGAGGTCCGATAGGGGCCCGAGCTTTTCGCGCTCGCACCAGGCGATCAGGCGTCGCAGGTCCGCGAGATACGCGCGCCGCGTGTGCGGTGAGCGGCCGGCGCGATCGCGCAGGAAGAGGATCACCGCCTGGGCATCGTCGGCCACGCCGAGAGTGTTCGTGACCATCGACGGATTGACGAAGCGACCCGCCCGCGCGAGCCAGCCGCTGGTGGCAGCAGAGGTGACGCTGTTGACACGTGTCGCATGAGCGTCATGGGCCGCGAGGGTAGCGGGAGGTTCGAGCGCCGCCAGCCAGACGGCCGTCGTGGCAGTTGCGGCGGGAGTCGCCGCGGTGCTCGCAGGAACCTGCGCGGTCCCGTCCGCGACCTCGTGGAAGCGACGCCGGTGCTGGTGCAGCGTGCGTTCGAGGATGGTTTCGGGGGGAGGCGCGTCCTCCGCCGCGACGATCTGCAGGCGCCCGCGGTCCCAGTATTCGACGGCGGCCTCGTGCTCCAGCAGCAGCGCGAACACGGCGGGGTGTTCGCGTTTCGCATCAGCGAGCGACGGACAGCCGCGTTTGAGTCGCGACAGGGTCCAGCGCGTGTAGACCGGATGGCCGGTTGCGCCGGCGAGGTAATCGAGCGCCGCCCCGAGGGAGTCCGGCAGCGGTTGCGGTGGCGAAGTTGCGGTATCGATCCAGCAGGACGGGTTCATCGTGCCTTCCTCCGCGCTGGAGCGCCGCCTGGATTGGGGGAGGGCGTTGCTGCCGGGGTCGAGGCGGCAGGGGTTTTGCGGTGCCGGCCTGGCGCAGGGGCAGCCCTGGCTGGCCGGCGCGTTCCTGCCTGAACGGTCTGGGCGGCATGCACCGTCTGCAGCAGCGCGCGCTGTTCGGCGATGACTGCCGTCAGGGCGGCTGCCTCGCCGGCGGCGCGCTGATGGGCGTCGCGCTCGCTGGCGAGTTCGGTCAGCAGCCGGTCACGGAGTCCCTCGAGTGCAGCCACCCGCTCCTGAGCCTGGGTGATCTGGCCGGACAGCCGCTCGCGCTCCACCTGTAGTGCGTGTCGCTGGTGTTCCGTTTCCTGCAGCAGTTGCCGGGACAGGCCTTCGTAACGGGCGTGGATCGCAGCGATCGCCGCCGCGTGTTCGTCCTTTGCTGTGCCGAGCTGGGCGTTCGCGGATGTCAGCGCGGCACGCACGTCCAAGGCCGTCCTTTCGGCGTCGGTCATTTTTTCGGAGGCGGCGCGAAATTCTGCCCGCACGGTGGCGAGCGCCGTGTCGCGCGCCGAGAGCTGGTCGCGCAGGTCCGCCAGTTCGACCCGCAGCAGTTCAACGCGCAGGTCGGCGTCCCGCTGCGCAACGTCGGCCGCCTCGGAGGCCTGGGTGGCGGCGGCCTTCATCTGCACCACCTCGTCGAGCTGGACGGTGACCGCCGCCTGCCAAAGGGCGCGCATCTGCTCCGCGATCGTGTCAGGCAGCCCCGGAATTGCAACCTGAGCGAGGCCGGCGCGCACCACCTCGACCTCAATGGTGTTCAGGGCGCGCGAGAGCATCGCCGGGTCGCCGGCCCCCAGGCGCGCGCGCAGTTTGCGCACCGACACCACCTTGCGGAAGCGCTCAGGCGTGGGTGGCGCGTGTTCCGGGTCCATCTCCGCCTCGGCAAGCATGGCGAGCACGGTGGTGCGGATCTGGTCGGGGGAGACGGCGGCGGGACGGGCCATGGCAGGACTCCAGCAGCGGCAGCGCACCCGGGGCGAAGGCGGGTTCGGGCGGGCGCAGGCGGGCAATTCCAGCATAGATTACGCACACGCCTGACGCCAGAAAACCGCTTTTCCGTCACGAATGAAAAGGGTGGCCGCGATAACTGCCCTTATCGCGGCAAACCGGCGGCGGCTGCCGGCAGGCCAAAGCGGCATGCATCCCGTCCCTGCATGCCAGGCCGTCACGAGATCGCAATTCCTGTGGGGTAGTGGGGTCGACCGGCCCTGTGCCCGGGCGCAGACGGTCATGCTGGTCCGGCCTGTGGGTGGTGGTACGTTGGCGAGTGGCGAGGGTGGCGCCGACTAACCGGCCCGTCGCCTGGCGGTGGTTTTGCCCGGGCCGCCATGCGTGCCAGACGTACCCGTTGCCGCCCCGGCCTGTTTTGTCCCGCGCTTTGCCGGCGGCACCGCTCGCGGCAGCCGTTTGCCCAGTGCCCGTTTTTCCTTGCGACGGGCGCTAGCCAGTCGTCGCTCGACCTCAAGCAGCAGGTCACTCGGTGCACAGTGAAGCGCTTTGGCGAGCGTGAACAGCATGTTCAGCGTCGGCTGGTGCTGACCCAGTTCAAGCATGCTGACGTAGGTGCGGCGGATGTCGGCCTCAAGCGCGAGCTGCTCCTGCGTCAAGGCCGCCTGCAAGCGGCGCTCACGCAATACTGCTCCGAAGAAATCGACCGCTTCCAAATTCCGCTCCCAGTGAAATGGGAGCACTGTCCTTTTAACGCTATAATTTGTCTTCCCAGTACACTGGGAATTTGAAGTTCGCTGTGGCTCGCTCTGCCGCAGCCTGCTTGAATCCGCGGCAAATTTGATACTGTTCCGCGTGGGTGTAGGAAATCGCGCACAAGGGAAGCGACAGTGCGGTCGGCGGTAGGCGATAGCCATGCTTCGCAGACTCGCGGCACGTTCGGCGGCGCGCCCGGTAAGAGCGTGCCACGGGTTCTCGCACGGACGCGACCTGCCTTGCGGGAAAGCAGGTCACGCCAGCACTGGAATTACATAAGGAACATAGATGCTAGTGACAGACACGAGCTGGGCCGAGTCCAACCCGGTCAGGCGAGCACTCGCCGGGCCCTATCAGGCGTGGCGGTGCGTTGCCTGGACAGACGAGGCGCTGAACTTTCTCGTGGTCGCATCCGGAGATCTGCGCGACCGCGAGCGGTTGCCGGACGGCTGGCTGCTCGTGGGCCCGGAGGCACTGCTGGAAGCTGCCGGACAGCTGGAACCGGGCACCTTCGCTGTCTACGTGCTGGAGCGCGCGCCGGATGCCGCAGAGGTGGATTTTTGTCAGGTGACGGGCATCTGGCGCGAGCGTGTCGGTGTCGTACCGACCTTCTGGTACGGAGCGACCGGGGGCGAGCTCAGGCCCTGCTCCGGCGCCCGGCGTCATCCGAAAGTCCCACCGGACCTGGTCATCGAACTGATCATTGACGCAGGCGCTGTCTCCCAGGCGGCGAACCAGTAATGGGCCCTGCCAGATCTGTTTATCGTCGCGCGGTCATGCAGTCGGGCGGCGCACGCTCCCCATGCTGCCCGCCACCGAGGCTATAGAATCAGCATGCGCATCCAGATCGCTTCAGACCTTCATCTTGAAATGCTTCACCGCAGCTTTCCGGACTACAACCCGGTCGAGCCGTCATCGTCCGCGGATGTGCTGGTTCTTGCTGGTGACATCGCTTCCCATGCCGACGCGGTCGAGGCGTTTGCCAACTGGCCTGTCCCGGTGATCTATGTGCATGGAAACCATGAGGCCTACGGACATGAGTACGGCCTGGTGGCTGACGCCATTCGTGCCCGCACCTCGGGCACGGTCATCCGATACCTCGAGCGGGACGCGTCTGTCATCGGGGACGTCCGGTTTCTCGGCTGCTGTCTGTGGACCGACTATGACCTGTATCGGGACCGCGCACGCAGTATGGAAATGGCCCGTCGGTACATGCACGACCATACGGTCATCAAGGCCAGCCCGGATGAGTGGTACTTGCCCACGCACGCGCTGGCCGAGCACGAAAGGTCGTTCGCGTGGCTGCAGGAGCAACTGGTCACGCCGTTCGATGGCCGGACGGTCGTCGTCACCCATCATGGTGTCGCGCCGCCATCGATCCACCCACGGTATGGCGTTGACCCTGTCAACGCGGCATTCGCGAGTGACCTGCGGCACGTGCTCGATCTTGCGGACGTATGGATCCATGGGCACGTCCATGATTCGTTTGATTACCACGTTGGCAAGGCGCGGGTCATTGCGAATCCGCGAGGCTATGCGAAGAACCGGACTATGGCCGGTGCGCCGCAGGATCTCAAATGGGAAAACCCGGCGTTCAATCCATCGCTGGTGATCGAGGTCTGATCCGGGCTGCAGCGGGGAGCGTGCAAACGGGTACGGCGTTCGGCTGACTGTCGCGCCGGATCTGAATCGCGCGGTGCGGTCGCAGGCGACGATTTTTTTCGCGGATCATTTTGAGCAGCGAGTTGTGAGGACGACTCGAGAGCGCGCAGGAGGAGTGATGGAAACTGACCAGCGGACGTGCACCATCCGCAAAATCATCGACGAGACTCAGTGGATAACCGCTGAGGCGCTTCTGGCGCGGCATCTGATGCCGCGCCCGGCTGTGGCCGATCCGGTTAGCGACTGGAAGCGAAGAGGGCTGATTTTCGGTGTCACAATTGACGGTACGGAGTGTTTCGCCAGATACCAGTTCGACGCGACGGGTTGTCCTTTGCCCGTGATACGCGAGATCCTCGAAGCGTTGGGGCCGGTCGGAGACCCCTGGAAGATCGCTGCGTGGTTCCACTTTCCAAAAGGCTGGCTCGTCGATACAAACAGCAATGAGGAAATTGCACGACCAATGGCACCGAAGGATGCACTTCAACGCCCTGCTGACGTCATCAAGGCGGCACGCAACTGGCAGGGAACTTACGTTGCATGATGCGCTGGCTTCGCCAAAGTGTTTTGATGTGCGTGCATCCACGGCTGTCCGACTCGGGATCCAGCCGTTTGCTGGATGGTATCGACGGGCTGGACAAGGTGCGAAACACATCAGGCCCGCGGTCCGTAGAAACGAAGCGTTGCATTTGGAGCTGTGTCACGGCTTCAGGGTGAGATGTTGGCCGCTCGTTCCACGACTCGACCACCGCCTGGCGAGGGCTTAAGCGATCCACGAATTTCTGCGGACCGTGTCCCAACGCATATCCATTGCGCTCACCCAGGTCGCGTACGAGCTTGATCAACTTGACGCACTTGCAATGTCGCAACAGCCGGATTAGGGGGCGGTGCGGAGGTTACGCAACGAGCCTGACTGGACGCATTCGAAGGCGCATCGGACGTTCAGACCGCCGCGTGCATGGCCTGCGGATGCCCCTTCTTGGCCGCACTGAGACGAACGACGAGCGATTCAAGTCGGAGCGGATCCGCCATCGGAGGCAAGGTCACGTCAATGGCCGCTTCCGGATTCCAACGGCCATCCGTGCGATTGCAGCGGAGGGCGGGTCATCGGCCATAGCCGTCATTCGATTATCAGCTCTTGGGGGACGGCAAGAAGTCACATTGCCGACGTTCGAAAACTATTGCCGCGCGGATCTCCGGCGGTCGTTCGGCTGCTTTCCGCCATCCGCATCGTCAGCGCTCCTGTACGCCTGCGCGACTGTGGCCACCGTAAGTCTTTGCGACCAAAGTGACCGTTCGCTAGGCAAACTCAGAGGGCTGGGCGCTGCTCCGCGGCTATGTGGGCAAGCGCACACAGGGACCAAATACTGATGTCCCTATTTAGCACCAGACCTACTATTGTCTTTCTAGGAAAAGCTTGGCGAGCCGTCTTGGAAAGCCAGCGATCACTTGGGACCCTGAGCACAGGCGCGTTCGATTTCGTTCAAGACGCAAATCACACGAAGGGGCAAGACCGGCAATGGACGCATTCCTGAAGGATCTGCTTTCGCCGTGCGGACTGCTATTGATAGTCGCCACGTTCACGGGCGTTGCGATCATGATGATGGGACCGGGTCGGTACCTTCGATACGGATGGGCCGCCAAGCGAAAGGACATTTTGGGCGGTCTGGATCGAAATGCCCGCAATGAATATTTCAAGCGTTTCGCCTATGACGAGAGCTTCGCGGTCGGGTCTGATATTTCCAGGCGCTTCGAGAACTTTTATGAATACTGGTATGGACGCCGATTCTTCGCCATACCTTTGATCATTCACCTGATCGTTACGCTTGTCTTTGTCTTCCTTGTCATGCTTTCCGTGCTCGATCAGCATGACGGCCTGCACAACCCGTTCTTTCAGTTGCCATTCCCGGCGGTAACCGCGGCGGCAGGCGCATACATGTGGGTCACGAACGACTTCATTTCGCGTGCGCGGCGTCTTGACTTTAGCCCTGCCGATGTGGCATGGGGCACGTTGCGACTCGTCATCGCGATACCCATGGGATATGCCTTCGCCTCACTCTTTACGGACAGGATCAGCCCGTTCATCACGTTCGCGCTGGGCGCGTTCCCACTATCAGTGCTGCTTTCCATCATGCAACGACGGATGGAAAAGCAACTGAATGTGGCATCCGAAACGCCTGAAACGGCGGACTCGGTGTCGAAACTGGAGGGCGTCGATAGAGACATTCGGGAACGCTTGGAGAAGGAGGACATCTACACTGTTACTCAGATCGCCTATTGTGATCCAGTACGCCTCGCGATGCGCTCGAACCTGAACTTCATCTTCATTTCCGACATCGCGGGACAGGCTATTGCATGGCTTTATCTTCGGGAGAAGCTGGCGTTGATCAAGCCATTCGGGCTCAGAGGCGCCTGTGAAATCCGGTGGTACCTCAAGCACTACGATTTGCAAGGTTCGGACCTGTCGGTTGTGCAGAAGCGCGATCATGAGCGCGCGGTTGCAGCGATGCCAGGCATCGCTACCGCTCTGAATCAAGATCCGTCGACTGTACTGAATTGCTTCAAACAGATCGCCTATGATCCGTTTACTGCCTTCTACGTCGCAACATGGATCGACCCTCAGCATCCACGTATTGGTCTTCTGAAATATGGCACGCTCGCCGATCCTTCCGACCTCGACTTTCAGGATTTTGTGGAGGATACCGTAACGGAGGATGTCAAGACTCCATTTCGTGTGGAGTTGGTTCGTTGCTGCCACGCGCGCGCCGGTGGCCCCGTGTTGGCGCCAGTCGAAAAAGGTGGGGCGAAGATTCCCGCTACGATTGTGCTGTTAAAACGCGGCATCGACGCAGGGCAAGTGATGAAGATGCTCTACCAGCACGAGACTCGTGTACTGCACGATCACCCGCCGGTGGGTATCCTGTCCGTCAAGGACATCAACGTGCGAGAGTTGGCGAACTTCCACGGATTGCCGCTGGTGTTTTACGTAGCGTTCGAAGCGATTGAACAGCTAAATGCAGAGCAGTTGGCCGAACGGGCAATCGAGAGCGCGAAACACCTAAAGACAGGGGACCGCGACGGCATCAGTTATTTGATAGAACTCACGAAGACGGGCATCAAGACTCCACTTATTAGCAGCTACCGAAACGCAATCTTGAAGAGGACAGGCTGCCGGACTCTGGATGAAGCGCTCACGTTTGCCCGGAACGGCGGGTAAAAGCCAGATGTGCTGCGTGCCGAGAAGCACTCTGTAAAGCTGGTCCGGCTGGAACCCGGCGCAAAATTTCTTATCATCGTCAGAGACGATCGAGCGTACCCTTACGTTTCACCCGCCCGCAAGGCGCTTCATTAGTTTCATCGACAATAGACCGCGTGACATCCCTTGCCAGCTGGATTGCCATTTTCGCGGTTAGCCTGATTTCCGCAGCATACGACAGCACACTGTGCACCAGCACGGTCAGATCATTAACATTATGACTGACTCATCTAGCAATCAACGTACGCGGTGAATTGTTGCCGAAGTGTTTCCGCCCACCTGGGTATAGTCGTTTGCACACGAACGACTTTACATAAGCAAGTGAGCGAACGTTCGGCTATGGACCAGATTCAGATAGGAGCCGGCGCCGCCGGCACGCTAAGCGCCAGTGCTTGCGCTGGGGGACCCTCAGCTACGCGGCCGATTTTTGGATCAAGTCCCGGAGGCTCGGAATCCGTGACTGAACGGCTTGGTCAATCTGGTCGAAAAGGGGTTTTACCCCGTCCTTCGCCCCCATTGCGACGTTGAAAAAACTCTCAAAACGATCGTCGTACTGTGACTTGTGAATCGGGTACTGGACCATGCGCCACCGATTTCCAGTACTCGAGTCGAAGTACACGCCTCCTGCGTTGTAGGCCGCGCCGACGACCGGTGGATCGAAACCAGTGAGCCGTGCTTGACGCCACATATATGTCGCGCCCGCTTCGATAGATAAAGCGGGATCGCGAAGGTCGTCGATGTGAAGGTTATCGCGTTGGAGCACCTCGCGTGCCGTGCTGAGCAACGTTTGCATGAGGCCGACCGAAACCTTCGATGGTGTGAGTTCGGGGTCGATGAGATTGCACCCCGGTTCGTGACGGATCGCGGTGGGGTCATTGCTGCTTTCGACGCAGATGCATGCGACGATCAATTCGATCGGCACCTGGACCTTCGTCGCCGTCGCATAAATGATCGACGCGTACTTGCCCATGACCCGCTCGACGCCTTGTTCGTCGCCCGCGGAAATGACCGGCGCCGCGGCGTCGTCCACGATTAGCCCATTATCTTTGAGGCACCATAGTGCGCCGCCGGTACCGGTCGCGAAATGTCGATGCTTCTGCTTCAACGCGCCGATCTGCGCGGGGATCAGAATGTCTGTTGCAAACCGGTCGGGCTGGGTCAATGGTTCATTGAACAGCGCTCCCCACGTCATGCGGCCTACGACGCCGTCGGCGGAAAGCTGGCGCTTGCTCTGAAAGTCCTTCACCGCGTTGGCGGTTCCGAGGCCGAAAAGGCCATCTGTCCCGAGCTGAAAACCCTTGGCGTACAGTTGCCGCTGAACCTCGACCACATCGCCGCCACGCATCATGGGTGAAGTGAGCCAGAGGTTGCGAGTGAAGGTGGACATGTGTTTGGCTCCGATGCTTGGGTCAACTCGCTGTACGGGAATCCGGATGGTCGCGACCTGACATCTTCACGGCTGCGCGCCGTTCATATGGGCGGGGTTGTCGGACGCAGCGGCCACCGGCGTCGTCAGCGCTGCGCTGAGCGCGCTGGCTGCAACCGATGCAATCTGATCTGGATGCATCGGCAGCCTGCCGAGGGCTTCGGCGAGGTAGACCAGCCGCTCCAGTTCAGCGCTGGCTTGCGGGTCGGGTAGCACCAAGCGCGCAGCGTTGGCCAGCGTCGACAGATCGATCGTGGCGCCCTGCGGAATGCCAGCCACGGAAGGAAGTGGCAGTGTCGCGTTGATGCGCGCGCTCGCGGACTGGAAAACGATAGCGGCGATGTACTCATCGAAGGCTGTCGTGGTGTCCGCTAGCGATGTAAAGTTAGGATCCGGCGGAGGTAGCGGCGGCCCGTCGGCGGCTTGGTGGGCCGGCCCTGCCACTCCCCATGCCTTGGCCGCCAGATCCGCCGG
The DNA here is from genome assembly GCF_050436665.1 of Paraburkholderia sp. EB58. Classification (NCBI taxonomy): domain Bacteria; kingdom Pseudomonadati; phylum Pseudomonadota; class Betaproteobacteria; order Burkholderiales; family Burkholderiaceae; genus Paraburkholderia; species Paraburkholderia sp. EB58. Next base: position 204,404 of record NZ_JBNDMQ010000008.1, read on the forward strand.
GCTGAGGGTAGTGCCCTGGACTTTCTGCATCGTGAAGGCGAGCAAGGCGCTTGCTGCGGGGGCGCTGGGCGGGGTGTAATGCGCGAGCATCAGGGGCGCGTTAGAAAGCGCGGATTTCGCGAGCGTATCGTCGGGCGCCGCAGGCATCGAAGCCGGATCGAAGGGCTGGTTCAGCATTGCGGTCTTGTACGGTGCGTAGCGCTGCCGATCTGTCACCAGCTGGATTCCAGCCGTGATGACGCCAGCGATCAAACCGACGGGTCCACCGGGGAGCCCCGCGACGATCGTCGCCGCCGGACCGCTGAGCTGCTTAAACACGGCGAGCGCCGAACCGAGTGCGCCCGGCAGTCCCGCCGATTGAAGGGCCGGAAGCTGCTTCGTGACTGTGGAGACTGCATCCTGAACGCTCGCGGGGTCGGCGTTGCCCTTCAAGAGCGGTTGTACTTTCGTTGCAAGGTCGTTCAACGTCGTAAGGGTCGAGGCAGCGTTCGGCAAGAGATCGGCGGCGCCCGTTCCTAGCGCGGTCGCGGCTCGCGCTATGGTCTGCATCGAGGTGAGCTGGTCGGAGAGGTTTTGGAGATCAGTTGTGGACTGGGCGGGCGCGCCGCCTGTACCAGGAGAAGGTGGCGTTTGCGGATTCACGGCCTTCAATGCGACTTGCGTGGCGTCCGCGGCGTTCTTGACCGCCGTCCCGGACGTGTCACTGACCTTCTGAGCGGTGGCGTGTTGCGCGTCGGTTGCCGCAGTCGTTGCGCTCTTGATCGCACCGGCAACAGTGGTTGTCGTATCGGTAGATGCATCGTGGGCGAGTTCCGCGGCTTTTTGAGCCGCGTCGCCGCTGCGCGACGCAAAATAAAACGCGATGACAGTTCCGACGAAGCCGGCTATGGCGTTGGCGTTGTTAATCCCGAGGTCATTTTGCAACGCCAGCACGACGAAGCCGAACACGACGATGAACAGAGTAATCAGCGCGCGCACACTACCCTCAGGCGCACCCAGCGGTAGCCGCATCAGATATTTTCGCCACCGGTCCGAATTTTCCTTCGCGGCCTCGATCCAGAAAATGGCTCTTATCAGATATGCGAGCCAAATAATAATTGCAATGCTAATTATTGCGAATGCAACGGATCCCACAACTATCAGCGTGACGACGGTCTTGTGAGTGTCGGCGAGCTGCGCAGAAGCTGCTGAAGCGGCGGCCGCAGCAGCAGCACCTGCAGATGCCGACGCCGCTGACGCGGACTCAGCCGCAGAAGCCGCCGCGGCGCTGGCAGTAGCATCGTCCTGGGCATAGCCGTTGCCGCACACACAGAGCACGGCGAGAGCCATCAGAACCAGGGATACGAGACTCAAACTCCGGCATCGGGTCATGAAGTCGATCTCCACAGAGTGGTCCTCAGGAGCACAACGAATGACTCACCAGAACACTCAAACATCTATGCGAACGGTTTTCTGTCAAGTCATATGTCGTGGGGTGAAAGGTAGGACATTCATCCACGGAGAACAGAGACATTGCTCATATTTATGTGCGGTAGCGCACGAAATTTGATCGGTCGCGGCGCGACACGCAGTAGCAATACGCATTTCTGCGATAAGCGCGGGTCCTGATAAGTGTGCCGAAATTTTTGAAATATGTTTTCGACGATTCTATCCACCGCTATTTAGTCGACCCTGAACAATTCGTTTCTCGTTGCGCCGGCGTCACGCCGTCACGTCGATGGCAATGTTGAGGTTGAGCAAAGCAGCGAGAACGAAGACACAAAGAAGCCGCAGCTTCCTCAGGATCATGCGGAGGTTGTGACCGGCGCCACACAGCACCGCGTGCATCGCATCGCCGAGCGCGCCTTTGAGCCAGTTCCTGCCGAGTTTCCCGTCTGTCTTCATGTGACCGATGGCTGGCTCGATTGCGCTGCGTCGCCTGATCATCGCGCGTAGGCCGCGTGTGATGCCCCGCCGCAAGCCCGGGTGGTAGATCTTCACGCCGTCGACCGCGACACCCTTGTATCCACGGTCGACGATGGCGACCTCCGGTGTGGCGTCGCACAGGATTGCCGCCTGCTCCAGCGCTTCAGCCAGTGTATGACCGTCGTACGGATTGCCCGGCATCGAGCGCATGCCAACGACCAGTCCTTCCTTGTGAGTCGTCGTGATCGACACTTTCACGCCGAATTCGTACGGCTTGCGCGCCTTGCCTTTGGCCAGACACTCGACTTCCGGCGCGTGCAGCGCATAGAGCTTGTTCTTGTCCTTCGGCTTTTGCGACAGGATGCGCTTCGTGCGGCCAATCAGCTCCACTAATGGAGCGCGCCCTGGGTCTGCCACCTGGGCGACCTGTCGCTCCACATCGCGCATCACCCGTCCGACGCGTGAACGCAGCGTGCGCAGTGCTTTTCTCATGCGTTTGTACTGCTTCGCGTGAGCGTAGCGGCCAATCTGCAGCCCCAGACGCGGCGCCTCGCGGTTGTAGTTCTGCCTCAGCTTCAGGCCGTGCCGCTCTGCGGCCTTCACCAGATGTTCGCGACACCGCTCGAGCAGGCGTGAATCGGTTGGATGGGCAATTGCTTTTTCCATCACCGTTGTGTCGACGATCACCCGTTTCACGCTCGCGGCCTTGATCACACCGGCACGTTTCGCTGCTTCGATCGTCTCGGCCAGCAACTCTTCAACACCGGCTTCGCCCAGACGCTTCCTCCAGCGCGTCAGGCTCGACGGGTCGATCGGCGGCTCGGTCTGCAAATAGGTCTCACCGGTGAACACCTGCCAGTACGGGTTCTCGACCCATTGCCAGACGACTTCCTCATCGGAAAGGTCAAATGCGTGCTGCAAATACAGCAGCCCTGCGATCAGGCGCGGCGACGTTGCTGGTCGACCCTTGCGTGATACGAAGCTCTCACTCATCGATGTACCCAATCGCTCCCAGTTGATCAGGTCGGCTAAACCGACCAGCGGGTGCTTCAGGTTGATCTGTTCGCGCAGCGGTTGCCGGAAGAAATCTCCCTCCGTCACAGGCGTCTTCGGACCCATCTGCACCTCGTCGAAAAATGCAGGATTCTCACGTTAATGTGCCAGGTTCCTGCAATTCCCACAACCGTATTTCAGACTCAAAGCCTCACCCCGCAAGGCTTTGAAGATTGTTCAGGTCCGACTATTTAAGAGCGAATCCGAAAAGGAAGACGCTCAGGCTCCGCTGCAGCGAAATTTTGCTATTTAGAAGCCGTGCAAGAATTCTCTGGTTGGAAATACATTATGTTTTCGCTTCATTGGCAAGGCTTATCAGAACCTCCTTCGTGGAAGTGCCGCGTTTAAGAAAACCTTGGACTGGTCAGCGAACTTCCAGGAACGATGACCGGATCATGCGAAGATAGTAAATCGTGCGTTCCAGGTAGCCTCGTCAGTCAGGTTCGCTCGTATAACGAGAGTTGGCAACAATTGCGCAAAAGCGGGAAATGAAAGGCCCATGTCCTGGATGAGGACGCCTATCGCGATATTCACTAAGCGTGTCGTGAGGATCAAGGGCTGCTCCATCAGCGTCGGCTGGCTATCGGCTAGTCTGACTCAGATACCCAGTCGATCAACATATCCGTGCGGATGTCCGCATCGTCCCTTGTAAGCTGTCGCGAGTCGGAGATCATTCGAACGGCGGCAGTGGGTCGATAGTGTGCGTTCGCTAATGCAGGAAGCTGCCTTCGAGTTGCTTGATGCCGCCATCGTCGGCTGTCCGCCGAATTGCCGACGTAGAACCCGGCCCGTCCCAATGGCAGCTAAGGCCGAACTTAAGTCGTTGTGCGCGCAACTGCCACTGCCCGCTCGTCGGCCTGAGCCGTCATTGGGATGGGCTGGGTTCTACGTCAGCAATGTGGCTGATTGCTGCCAATGGCGGTATCGAGCAACCCGATGGCAGCTCCTGCATCAGTGAACTCACACTCCCCGACCCATTGCAGCCAGACGGCCTTCAGATCAACGATCAAGAGCGGACGATCTGCAGGCGCCGTCTCGGTGGACGTGGCGACACCGGTGTTAGTTACCTCGGCTGATGTGTTGGTCTGCTTTTTACAACTTGAGTCGCCTATTTCCCAAGCCACGATGTTGGCTGAAAGCCAATCTCATATGCGGTCAATATGGCGGCGACCGACAATCGCTGGAGATGTGTTTGTCGTATCGAAGCGAACGTCGACGGTCACCCAGTACCCTTCGATGCTAATCTGTACTCCTGCAAGTCGAAGCAAAGAACCGGCGCCAGACGCTGTGCCTGCCGTGACACGGGGCGCACCGACTAGTGTCAAACCACCGCGCATATTTCATTGACGAACGAGTCAATTTCAACTCATCGCGGAAGGGGCGGTGTTTCCCCTCGGTCTAAAGGTTTCAGTGGCGTACCCTTACTACAATTGTCGAACCTCTGAAATGACCGCACCCGCGCTTGAGGCAATACCGCCAAGATCACCGGTGGCAGCTGCCGCTGCGAGAGATAGCAATGATCCAGCGAAAGTAATCATTGCGTTCGCAGTTTGCAAGTTAGCTACCGCCTGTTTCGTTTGAACAATGGCGTCATTGATATCAGCCAGTGGGGCGTTCGCGGACTCGAGGGAAGCCGCAACGCCTGCCGTTCTCATCTGATCTGCTTCATCGCGCAGGCTGGAGGTAAGATGATCAAGGGTTGCACCTTCGCCAGCCGTCTCCAAGTAGCCCTTCGCGTTACGTGTTTGCGTAATTGCATTGGCGAGTGCATCGCATGCCGCAGCCAAGTTGTAAGAGGTGTCAGCTAATGCCATCGCGCGTCTCCAGTCAAGTGTGACGAGTTAAGGTTGTGCGATCAACGTTCTGATGAGCCTGCGATTTCACTACGTAGGTCCTGATAAGTCTTGTAAGATTCTTGAGCAAGGGGTTTGATTTGATCAAACATCGATTTGCTCAAAACATCGTTTCTACCTTCATATAGTTTGGTATGAGCCTCCTTTATCGCGGTAAGACTTTTGATATATGCATTGGCGGTAGCAATTTGATTTTTTGCCGAAGTGTTGTCATGATTGAAATCGCGCCCAAGTAAATAGCGAACGCCCGGGCTTTGCCGATTAATCGCAGATTTTTTATCGTTTATCACTTGACCAACTTCTTCCATTGATGGAATAATTCCGTTCCGTACAATTTCTATTTGTATATCGATCAGCTCCTGAAATGGCTGCTGAGATTTACCTATGATTTCCGAGAGTTTCGTGTCACGGTACCCATTCTCGGCGAGATCGGCTACTGTCTGCACGACTTCAGTGACCAGCGTTATTTGGCTGGTCGTTATTCCCAGTTCGGGTTTCGCCTTCTGCCACGCAGACAATCCGCTCGTCAAATCCTTGACGTGAGTGGTAGATTGCACGACTCCATCTGCAGCAAGCGAACCGAGAGCCTGCATATATTCACGGATCGCCGTGTCTGTCGACTCAAACCCCTTTGCTTGATCCGAACGAATCGCGAGCAGTTGGGAAAGGGCAGGTTGTGGCGGATCGTTTGTTAAAATCTTGGTATTTTCTCGCCAGACCGGTTCGGTAACGTAGGCAGTTGTGAGGGTTTGTGCCGTTTGCTCAGGAGGTGCCATAGCCGCGAAGCTCTGAACTGCTTTAGGGTCAGCACACGCAGTGCACAGCAGAAGTGTAGCTGCTCCTGCAATTGTGCGCGGGGCTCTATTTGATGAAACTTTCGGATTAGAGGGCATCTGCACACCTTTTCCATTTAATTTTGACGGATAAATTTCCAATAAAAATCAATGTATTTAATGAATTTGACAGTTAAGTTGGTCCGGTTTCTTGTTTTGCTTTATGTAATGCAATAGCAATACATAAAGCATTATTGCCATGAATAAAATGACCGTGGCGCAACGGCCCCAGGTGACCCACGTCCAAATTAATTTTTCTCGTTCACCAGTGCCAGCCATACTGTTGACTTGACACCAGAAGATGACTCCAATGTAAAAAACTGAAGAAATAACGCTGGCACACAACGTGGTGAGATGATCCTTGCCGCTACGTAGTGAGCGTGCAAGCTCACCTTTCCCCATTACTATCGTCATAGTAACTGATTGTGCAGCCGCGAATCCCGTTATTATATTTGACAGATCCCAAAGTTTTTCCGACATATCCATGGTGCAAAGTTCCTCGCAATATATTGCCGCCGAGTGTGAGCCGTCTCCAGGTATTCTGCAATGCACGATGGGTGATACCGAACACCTTATGGCTGTTATTTCGTGAAAAATTATTCGCTTTCGTCATAAAATGGAAAGCTGCTTTTCAAACGCAATCCCCAACTTTGCGTAGCCTTGTGGTGAGGGGTGAATTTCATTTTCCCAGTCACCGGATGGTCCGGTGGAGTCCGCTGGCGCCGGGTTTAATGTGCCGATCAGATAGACAGGCCTCACATTCGGCTTTGGGATCCCTCTGGCAGTGAGCTTCGCGTTGAGTGAAGACAGAAACTGAGCCCATTGTTGAATCATGTAAGAAGTCAGTGGCAGCCAGTCGTTAGAAGGGATCTTGTATGTCGTGAAGGCACGCGATAACCAAGGGCCAAGTCCGGGTCCGGCTGGAGCCGGACGTGGCCTTGGACAATCGTAGGTGTGCACGAAGACAGGTACTTCCTTTGACTGGCTTCCAGCTTCGTCACGCTTGGAGAGTAACGCGACGAAGCAATCGGTGATCATCGAGAAAAATGTGTCCCACCCATCAGGTCGAAGATAGCGTGTCACTGACGTTCCGACAGGGACAAGTTCAGGATTCTGCAGCAGTCTCAATCGAGCTTTTACGGGATCTGTCTCGCCTGGTGTCGTCAGGACTGCGTCGAATAAGTCATTACCTCCAGCCGACAATAGAATGGCATCCCAGTGGTAAGCCAACGTGCCACCAGCAAGATACGTCGCAAACTTGATCTCACGTTCCCAGTTGATCATCTGGACGAAAGTCTTTCCGGGCGAAGCGAGGGATACCGTGGCCGCACTACTTGCAAGCCGGATGTTAAAGAGGATGTTAGTTGTGGCCCAAGGCGGTATTTGGCCAATAGAGAACCATGAGTCTCCCTGTGTGAGTAGTCGCCAGGTAGAAGTTGTCAAAACGCTGCCACGGTCTGTATTGAGATCGGACGGCTGCAGGACGGCGAGCGGATATTCGAAGGCCATTTGAGCCTCATCGTCGGTCGAAGAACCTTAGAGTGCCGGGTCCAGGGGGGTTATCAGAGCCAGCATCAGCGTGTATTCCTCAGCGGCAATTTGCCTGAACTTCATCTTGACCACCGCCAGTCGCTGGTCTTTGTCGTCCGCAGGAAACAGACGAGCTGCTGCGTCCTGGAGTACGGCTTCGACATTTTCCACCGCGGGTAGCTGTGGCGACGTTGTGCCGTCGGCTGCCTTGACGAGCAGGTAGATGGAAACAACGTCACAGAGGCCGATTGGTATCAATGCCGCTGCGTTCTCGCCGAAATGCCTTCTTACAATGGCCTGTGAGCCTAGGCGTAAGGTGAAGCGAAACGGGAACCCGGTTCGGATTGACAGTAAAACTGGATCCGCCGCTGCGACCTGTTCGACAGAATTGATTCCCTCGGCCTCGAACGTCGCAACGACCGGAAGCGTTACTCCTTCTAACGTGAGAAGCTTGTCCGGTTGATTTTCCTCCTTGTCTACCTCGGTAAATTGAGGAAATCCCATGCGCCGGACTATTTTCAATAGCGCGTCTACTGGAAAGGTGCCAAGCGAGAAAGCAAGAGCTGTGTGTGGACCGTCAGTCCCAGTGAGAACGTTAGCGACGAGCGCAAGGGGAACAGCGAGGAAAAGACGTAGCGAGTACCAGTAGACATCTGAGACGTTTAGCGATTTGCGTCGGATGCTCAGCACGGAATCGCTTACGACGAACATGAACGCACCGGCCAGTGAGGCAACCAAGAGTTGCTGACTCAATCCGTATACGCAGGTTGCCTGCGAAAACGTCGGGCAATTCGCAGATGCAGAATTCCACCCAATCAGCCCGGCAGCCGCGTAGGACATCAGCAAAAGGATCGCGAAGGGCGGGACGAACGGACTAAGGCCGTATTGCTCATGGTATATACGGGCAAACAGACGGTCGCAGAGGTCGAGGTTCTTGTCGGCGACGATGCGCCATGTTTCGCTGGAAGGCGGCTGCTCGAGCAGCTGCGGCGGAAGCTTGCCTGCGTCCTCCAGCGCGTGGATGAGTCGTTGTGACCAAAAGCGTTGCAGATAGGCAGAAAGCGCTTTCTCTTTCAGACTGTTCTGAAACTCTTGATATCGCGTGAACCAACCTACACTTAAAAACGTAATTAAAGGCGTTCCCGACAAAACCGTAGCAAAGGCGCCTAGCATGCAGACAAGCTTCAGTGGTTCTTTCAGGGAGCTTAGATATTGCGCCCGCGATGGTACAACGAATGCGACAAATAAGCCGCCGCCGACGTTCGCGGCTACGAGCATAACCGTAAGCCAAAAGGCCCGGCCGAATGTCATGAAATGAGATTCGCCGAGCGGAGCGGGTTTGCGTCTGTTCTGTCCAACAAGTTGGGTCTGCGCTGTCACAGCTCGCCCCCTAACAGAACGTAGTTGTTAACTTCTCGACTTTAAGGAAACTATCATTTGATGTTTTTCAAAGGCACAAGGACGCCAGCCGCCTGAAAGGGAGCAGATATTGCGAAATCCATAAGACCTGCAGCCAGACACCAAGGCGACCCAGATCCGAACCGGAATTCGCAGACAAAGGCAGTGGACCCAGTCGCCGGATTAGAGACGATGCTTCGCAGAACAGAAAACTATCTCAGGGGCCCGTTAGCGCCGCTTTTCCTGTTTCGCGAGTCGTAAAGAATACTAGGCGAAGTGCACGAAAACACGAGATAGGGTAAACGCCTGAGAGCCAGAATTCCGGCCAGGAGGCCTTTGCGGTTCGGCAATCGACATGAGTCAGGGCCGTCTGCTTACGAAGGCAGCAGGTGCGACCTTTAAATTAATAAACGCAGTCGCGCGAGCCGCAGATGAATTTGGAATATAACTGGCTCGTAAAAAAATTGCCCGTTAGTGCGAATCGCCGCTGGCCCGTACCGAGTACTTGAGTGAGTGCCTTCCCAGCAACCAGTAACGAATTCAACGCGCCGCGTCCTCGTCACGAAGCGATCGTTGAAGCGCTCGAAAAAGGGAAAGCGTCATTGGCTCGGCACCTTGTTCGTGTAAGGAGAATCGAAAATACCGGCGGACAACCGCACGTTGGCGCCTTGGCTTTGCGGTGTTTTGCCTAGAGCGTGTTAGGCACTTTCGGTCAAACCTGGTAACCTGGCGGAATGCCAGAACGCAAGCCCTACCCCACGGATGTCTCGGACGAGGAATGGAGCTTCGCCGCTCCCTACCTGATCTTGATGAACGAAGACGCGCCGCAGCGCCGATACGAATTGCGCGAAATGTTCAACGCGCTGCGCTGGATGGCGCGCGCCGGTGCATCGTGGCGCATGCTGCCGACTAACTTTCCGCCGTGGGAGATGGTCTACCAGCAAACGCAACGCTGGCTCAACGCGGGTTGCTTCGAGGCGATGGTCAACGATTTGCGCTCGGTGCTGCGCGTGGCGCAGGAGCGCCAGGGCCAGCCCAGTGCGGTGATTCTGGATGGCCGCACTTTGCAGTCCACGTGTGAGAGCGGTCCGCGCGCGGGCTATGACGGTCACAAACGCAAGCGGGGCAGCAAAGTGCATATGGCCGTCGACACGCTGGGCCTGCTTCTCGCGGTACACATTACGCCAGCCAACGAGCAGGAGCGTGCGCAGGTGGGCGAGTTGGCGCGTCAGGTTCAGCATGTCACTGGCCAGACGGTGAAGCTCGCCTTTGCAGACCAGGGCTATACGGGTGACGCGGCTGCACAGGCCGCACGTGACGAAGGCATGGAGTTGCAGGTCATCAAGTTGCCCGAGGCGAAAAAGGGTTTCGTGCTGCTGCCGCGTCGCTGGGTGGTCGAGCGCAGATTCGGATGGCTCAACCGCTTCCGGCGACTGGCACGCGACTACGAGCGCCTGCCTGAAACCCTGGCGGGCCTGCACTTCGTCGTCTTTGCCATGCTCATGCTCGTCCATGCTGTACCCATTATCCAAAGTGCCTAACACGCTCTAGCTGCGAATCATCCCGCGACGGCTCAGCTCGGGATCGATCCACTGGTCAGTTCCATCACTGATGACGGCGTCATATTGGCTCGCGTTCCCGCCTCAAATGGCGCTAATCGGTTTCATTGGCAAAATGCCATACTAAGTCACTGATGCAAAGTAAGCTCAAGAACTTGGCTAAATTCAACTCGGTCTATGACTGCGCCTGATGACGGACGCGCGGGTACTGCGGGGCTGCGGCGGCGTCCGCGTGTCTATTGCATAGCACACCGATTGCCGCCTCGGTAAATAACCCAAAGACCTGCAGCCTGTTTTTGTACTACCGTTAGATGAATTGACGGCCAATTGACGACCCGGCCGCGAGGTCGCGGTCTCTTCTTGCACGTCGCAGGCTTTCATTGCGCGCCGCGCGGGGCCGCTCAGGACCACGCAGCGTCTGGTTGATGCTCGTAGTGCTAGCGGAGAACCGAAATGGTAGCGCTCAACACCAACCCGTCTTCTTCGGTCGCCGGGCCCGAGTCGCCCAAAATGGCATCCGCCGACTCATTGGCCACTCGCCGAGAAAAGGCATGGCCGGCGGTAGTCTGCGCGATGCTTGCCGTCGCAAGCATCCTTCTGAGCACGTTGTACGCGCTTTTCTGGCAGAGCAGCGAAAAATTGACGGCAGCTGCGGCAGTGCCCGAGAGCATCGCAAGTTGGCGATGGTGGGCGACTCCGCAGGAGCGCAATGCGTTTCTTCACGCTTCAAACGTCCTCCGTGACGTGAACGACGTCTATTTCGTCTCCGCCACGCGCGGCTGGGTGGCTGGAAGCCACGGGACCCTAATCTCGACGAGCGACGCTGGCCAGACCTGGACGCCAGCGGAATATACCGGAACGGCGGATTTGCGCTCCATCGATTTCCTCGACGCGTTGACAGGGTGGGTCGCAGGCGCCAACGGCACGCTGTTGCACACGTCTGATGGAGGAACGCACTGGATTTTGAAGCCAACGCGCCTTGGGCCGAAAGACTTCTCGCAAGTCCTTTTTGCCTCGGCGCAGCACGGCTGGCTGGTGACGTCCGGTGGTGAATTGTTCGTTACAAATGATGGCGGCGCAAGCTGGGCTCCGACCATCGTCGGATCACCTGGCACGCTAACATCGCCTAATGGGAGTCCGGTACCGCGGTCCTTGAACCCGGCAACCAAATTCAATAATAAGTTGCCAGAACCTGCTAACCAAGGCTCGCCAGCGGTCGAAAAAACGCAAGCCGTTTCAATATCTGCTAAAGCCATTGCGTTCACGGACGACAAAAACGGCTGGTTGCTCAGCGCCAGCGGCGCCATGTTGCAGACCCACAACGGTGGTGAAAGCTGGGAGAACGTTTCCCGCCTCGCGTCATCAGGATTGGTCGACTTTGCGCTACCCGTTGCAAACGGTGGATGGGCCGTCGGCAAAGACGGCACCGTGATGGGATTCGGCGTATGGAGCAACATCCGGCCGCAATTACCTTACTGCAGCTGTACCCTGCGCCGTGTTCGATTCAGCGATTCTGAGAATGGATGGATCGTCGGTGACGACGGCACGATGCTCGTCACGAACAATGGAGGCCGGACTTGGACCAAGGCATCGGGGGACGCGATAACTGGCGCGAACCTCTACGGCATCGCGTCGTCCGGCAATACTCTCGTCGCAATCGGCGCGGCGGGGACGGTGCTCGCTTCGCTCGATGGCGGAACGACCTGGGCACGCCGCACCCAAGGACTGCAGACGCACTTCAGGAAGGTCTTTGTGGACGAACGGACGAACGTCATTTGGGTCGCGGGTGGGGACGGCACACTCGTCAAGTCGAAAGATCTGGGTGAGACATGGACGATCGTTTCAGTCGGCGTCACCGCCAAATTGCGTGACGTCTTAATGATCGACCGAGGTTATGGTTGGGCCGTTGGCGACGTCGTTGCCCGAGCGACTCACAACGGCGGAGTGACATGGACGGCAATGGAAGGTATCGCGCCGGAAATATTAACTCGCGTGCAGGCAAACGATTCTGGTGGCGTGTCGGTTGTTTCTAGCGAGGCAAAAACCCGCTATCTAAGCAGCGATTTCGGTCAGCACTGGGAAAACGTCCCATGGGATGTGAACTTTTACGCGACCGACGCCCTATTCCTTTCTGACATGAAACAGGGGTGCGTGGCCGGAAATTCGTCCGAGATACGATGCACGACCGACGGGGGCGTGTCATGGCTGGCGGCGCCCGTCCCAGTGCCGGCGATGGCCCGCAGACTCTTCGTCGACACAATGCAGCATTGGTGGGCGGTCGGGGACGGCGGCATGGTTGTATCGTTCGATCCAAATGCGCCGGAAAAAACGTTGCGACACGTCACGCCATCAATGAACGACCTGATGGGTGTCGATTTCGATGGCCCACGCGGCGTAATCTCGGGGACAAACGGTACCCTCTTGCTGACCACCGACTCCGGTGAAACATGGAAGACCATCGACAGTGGCACGACCTACACTCTCCAAGACATCAAGCTCTTCGGGATGAAGGGCGTCGCGGTTGGCGACGGCACGATTCTCACGACCGGCGATGGCGGCCGCTCGTGGCGACCCGTGGTTTATTCCCGTTTGCCTGCGCCGTGGCTCTACGTCGCGTGGGTCACGATTCTCGGCGTGTGCCTCCTGTTGTATCGCCATCTACGCGGCGTTCCTGGAGCGCTCAATGACGCGGAAATCCCCACGATCGCCAATCATCTGTCGTCTGACGCACCGCTGGCGCCAGACGACTACGACGCACTGAACCTTAAGGAAATTGCGCTTAGCCTGTCTGCTTTTTTGCGCAATGAAGAGACCGCGCCAGGTATCACGATTGCCATCACCGGTGAGTGGGGAATGGGAAAGAGTTCGGTCATGAATCTGCTACGGGCCGAATTGCAGAAGCGCAAAGTATGCACCGCGTGGTTCAACGCCTGGCACCACCAGAAGGAAGCGTCGATGCTTGCGGTCCTACTCGAAACGATTCGGGATCAAGGCACGCCCCGGCTCTGGACGCCGCTTTTGATGTTCACGTTCCATCTGCGACTAATCGTGCGCCGCTGGTATCAGCATCCAGTAAGCAGTGCCGTACTGCTCTGTACGCTGGTTCTGGCCGCTTCGATATGGCTCTCCGATGGCATGACTGTTCTTGATAAAGTTCGTGAACTTCCGGAAACTTTTTCCAAAGTATTTGAGGGGCAAGGCCGTTTGCTCGAGAATCTTGTCAGCCTTGATCCGCAAATCGGGTTGCTCGGTGCCGCCCTTCTTGCGCTGCTATTTCTATTTAACGCCTTACGCGTCGTACCACAATTTCTGATCGCCTTTCCATTTTCGCCGGCGCGCTTACTGGCGACCATGGTGGGTGATTTCAAACCTCGGGACGTTGAAAAACAAACCACGTTTCGCAACGAATTTGCGCGCCAGTTCGACAGCGTCACCGATGCGCTTTCGCCGCGCTGGATGGTGATTTTTGTCGACGACCTGGATCGCTGCGTTCCCGAGAAGGCCCTCGAGGTACTGGAATCGATCAACTACCTGGTGACGAGCGGAAAGTGTTTTGTTGTGATCGGCATGGCACGCACGCAGATCGAGCGATTGATTGGCCTGGCTAGTGAGAAGCTGGCCAACGAAGCGTCCGATCTGATGGCGCACCCGAAGCCGTCCGAGGACCATGACGTTGATCAGGAAGAACGCGCCAAACGCAGAGCATATGCGCGTCAATACCTCGAGAAACTGATCAACGTCGAGATTCCGGTCCCTCGCTTCGATATCCAGGCGTGGCGCCGAATGGTCGAGCCCGAAATACCCGCGCCAGCGATCAAGATCAATTATTTTGATCGACTAGTGTATGGCATCGTCCGTCGGCGCAACGGCATCGTCGCACTCGTTGTTGCTTCGATCCTGATTGCCGGCACCCTTCGCTTTCTCGCGCCGATGGCTATATCGGAGGCACCCCGGCCCACGACGTCCGCATTGATCAAGCCCACGATCCCAACAACTCCTGCCAGTAGTGTGCCCGAGATTCCAAGAGCGACGTCGACTACCCAGATCCCCACTCCCATATCCGTACCCGCTCGCGATACCGACGAACCGGGCCCCAGCTTCATGTTGCCTGGAGAGAAAAGAGTCATTTGGCCGTGGCTGCTAGCGACGATCGTCGTTTGCGCGCCTATTGCACTTGCCGTGCGGCGACTCAGAGCGAACGTCCGCGTCCGTGGCTTTGCCTACACCTTACGTGATTCAGATGCCTTCACTGCATCGCTGCTTGCATGGCAACCAGTTATTGTCGCACTGTGCATGAGCCCGAGAGGCTGGAAGCGCTTTGTGAATCGAACCCGCTATCTGGCAATGCGCGCACGCGTGCATCGTGACGACAGGCTCTTACCAACCGACGGCCTGCGGGCGCTGCTCGGGCTAAAGCCTCGAACCGCTTCCGCCACAATGGAGATCGATAACACGCAAGACGAGCAGGCGCGCTGGACAGTTGCCATCGCGGCATTGCAGACGATATCTAGATACTTGCCTGCGGTGCCTGACCTAGTCAACTGTGTGCTCGGCGCTTCGATAAATTCGACCGATACTGAAGAATCGGCGTTAAATCGCATGCTCACCTTTCTTCCGCCGGATATGCGCAGTGGCCCTACCGTCGAAGTACGCGAATTTATCGATAGACATGACAATCCACTCGAAGCTGCGCTTAAGGCGCCGGAGCTCAATGTAAGCGTGGAATGGGTAGCGGTATTGGCGCTCCTTAAGATAGCCGTCGCCCAGGCTCAGTGGCAATACTGGCCACCTCAGCACGCCTTCGCGCAGCGACTAACGCAGTGGATCACCGATCTGGAAGGCACGCCTCGTGCCTGAAAGCTTCACACTGGTCCGAATGCAACGGGAGTTATGCTTTGGGAGCGAGGACAACTCGGGGTCAACTAACACCTGGGAAATACTACCTGACCAAGCGCTTTGGAATTCGGCAGCTCGAGCGGCCAGTCCGGGGTCGACTACGATCCCAAGCCTCGCCCTGAGGCGACCGTCCGCGGCAAGCGGGAAACTGCGAGCCGCGGATGACCGGGACGCCGAGGATCTGCAGGACGAACAAGAAGCGGCCGTTGTACCTCGCAAACGGCTTTGAAGGACGCGGAGACGACCGACCGTTGTGGGTCGACAGGACGCGTTCGGTGGATCTTCTTCAGTTCGACTTGAGATCTCATCGGGATGCCATCCCGCGATCCGCGTGCTATCGGCCAGCTTGGGACATTCGACATAGACGTCTGTATCGCTGACAATGGGCGAGCATTCTGTCGACTGAGCGTCGTTGCAGACTGTCCATGCAATCTCGTGCTGTCGCCGGACTTGATTGACTTCCTTTCGAATAATTTCGGTTGGTGCCGATAAAAAAATGGAGTTGGTGATGTTGATTGCCGATGTACAGTCTTCCGACGAGCTAACGGTAGAACAGTTGATGATCCATGTGATCAACACGAGTGTGCGAGCCGACGATGCCGAAAAGACGGCTTTTATCGCGAACGTTCAAAAGAATTTGCGGATGGCGATCAATAGCCCGTCGGAATGCGCGCACTTAAAATGTGTCATCAACCAAACCATCGTCGGCGTCGTGCTCGTCAAAAAGTTCTGGAACTTGTGCAGTCTGTTCGTTGACCCGAAGTTTCACGGAATGGGGATTGGTCGCGCTCTGATGGATGAGGTGATCAAGCGATGCGCAGAGAAGAGTGACGTGCCGTACATCCGGGTCAATGCCGCAGCCAACGCTGTTGGTTTCTACGAGGTGATGGGTTTCAAAGCGCTGGAAAATCAGCATGGTCGAGACTCGAGCATGGCGATGGATTTGACCATTCAGCCCGTGACGAAGATAGTCGCAAGCTAGCACGGAAGTAGTGAGATCCGCGATCCGAGTGTCCGCTTTCGAATGGCTGCGATCGTCCCTTGTGGGTCGTGTGCTGAAGGTCGCAACGTGAGCGAGATGCATTGCGCATCAACTGGCGTGGACTTCTGGGTCCGGCCACAAGCAGTCAATGGACACGGCGGCCTAGCGCTGCTTGATGATGACTGGCTGTCCTTGCGATGATGCCCACGCTCTAAGTGCCGCCTGCGGATTGTCATCGGTGCGATACGCCCTCACGCGTGCGATTCGCCGAGCATCGTTCGTCGATACCGACTCCGCAATCCACCAACTGTTGTCGGAGCGGATGAAAGCTGTGAATTCCTTTCCGCCTGCCGTCACCAGCCAGTAGCCGGTCATTGCATCGCGCGCGAGGCGAAGTGCCTCCGACACGGCATTCGCCGCTTGCGCCATGGCCACGAACCTAGTGCCGGGCGCATCTTCGCGGGTCGTGCCGTTGATCGTGAGGGTCACCCGCAACTCGTCCAGATCTTCGATCCAGCCGATCCTAAGCCCATCAAGGCCCCCGCAGTCCATCGGTTTCCAGTGCGGGTCGGCAAGAGCCGGCAGCAGCGCGTACAGTTCCACAGCCGAGACCATCTGTCCGTCGCGCAGGGTGTCCAGCGTCGCCGACGGGCGATCGGGGTCCGCGAGGCAGAGCACAAGCGAGGCAGACATACCCGGAATTGCTAGATAGAAAGAGTCCCCGCTGGGACTGGTTTGTACGGGGCCAAAAGCAGTGAGTGTCATGGGCTGGGACAAGTGGCGTAGAGGTTTCATTATCCGTCACACGAACGGCCGCTCTAGGCAAATCTGAAGGTCCCCTATGGGTCGCACATCGTTCGTCGGCGATTGGCACAGACTGGTTCTCCTTCCGTTGAAAGGAGAACAGTCATGGAATCGATTGATGTTGGCCTCGCTCGGCGTGTTCCGTGGAATAAGGGAAAACTGACAGGCCAGAAGCCGCCACTGAAACTAAGGGAAATCTGGGCGATTCGCATCCGCCTGCAGCTTGCAGCAAAGACCCGGGAGCTCGCGATGTTCAATCTGGCAATCGACAGCAAATTACGAGCGTGTGATCTCACCAGATTACGGGTATCCGATATCTGTCTGGGCTCACGTGTGGCGACACGGGCGACCGTAATGCAACAGAAGACCCATCGGCCGGTGCAGTTCGAAATCACCGAGCAGACCCGCGCGAGCTCCGAAGCGTGGATCAAGGCGGCAGGACTTTCGTCGGGTGACTATCTGTTTCCGAGCAGGATTCACGACTCGCCGCATCTCTCGACACGTCAGTATGCTCGACTGGTCCATCGGTGGATCGGATCAATCGGGCTTGACGACACGGCTTATGGAACGCATACGATGCGGCGAACGAAGGCGTCGCTGATATACCGTCGCACCAAAAATCTGCGGGCGGTGCAGCTTCTGCTAGGCCACACGAAGCTGGAAAGCACCGTACGGTATCTCGGCATCGAGGTCGACGATGCACTTGAGATGGCGGAACAAACCGACGTGTGAGGGGGAAGCGCCGGGCGGCCCTCGGACGCTGTCCGGCCAATTTGGGACACTCGACGGTGCGGCCGGAATTGGTGACAATCTCCTCACTTCCGCAAGCCTCGGGCAGAAAAATCCGCGATGAATTTCCACGAAAGGTTGGTCGAAATAGCGAGACACTCATCTTGGTGTATGTCTGCGCTATTGGCGGTACGCGACATGCGGCTGGAATCCTGGTGTATCGGCGCGGGAGCGATTCGCGATTTAGTCTGGGACTCGCTGCACGGATATGAGATCCCAACGCACATAGCCGACGTCGATGTCGCCTACTTCGACGCATCCGATCTGTCTTCAACTCGCGACGCCGAAATTCAGAGCCGCCTAGCGGCGCAATGTCCGGGTATTCCATGGGAAGTCACCAATCAGGCTGCTGTTCATCTCTGGTTCGAAAACGTGTTCGGCCACGCGGTGCCGCCTTTGACCTCACTGGGCGAAGCAATAGCGTCGTGGCCCGAGTACACGACAGCAGTAGGATTGACTCTTCTTGATGACGGGACAATCGATGTCTGGGCCCCTTACGGGCTCGACGATCTCTTCTCTATGGTTGTGCGACGCAACCCGACACGCGTCAGCATCGATACCTACCGCCGGCGGGTCGAGCAGAAACGATATCTGGAACGGTGGCCCCGAGCTACGGTCATCGTTTAGGAAAGCCGTGCGCCGTCATCGGGATCGGCACCGACTGAGGTCGTTAAGGGTTATTCGATGCCTGCCGTCGGCCACAGGAACGTGACGGTACCTCTGCGCGTGCCGGCAGGCGTCGAATAAGCCCGATGGAGGAAACCGCGGAGTGCCCCAATGCGGTTGGAGCTTTCGCGGCTATGGTGATTGATAGCCCGGGATGCTCAGTGATGTCGGGTGCGACACAGTCTGGCGGGAAGCCGGTCGGGCACTAACGCCATAGCGACGCGGTGCAGTTGTGTATTCGGGATGATGAAGCGGGCGCGCGAAGCACATCGCGAAGCGACGCGCGCATGCGTGCGTTCGCGGGCCGCGTTGCCGCAAAGCCAACGTTAGACAGGCAGTTCGAGGAGCCGTGGGTTTCATGTCTGATCCCGGCGCATGGGCGGTGCGCGGATCGGGGCGCTGCGCGCGAGGATGTCGATGACGATCATCGGTGCGCCGCAGTGCCGGCAGATAAAGACGGGCCGGGTTTCGATGATGGCGTGGTCCGGTGATGGGCTGGTCGCGGGTGCGATGTGCAGCAGATCGCGCACCCTCGCGAGTCTGGCGCGGCGCACCGGGTTGGCGAGCAGTCCGTAGTGGCGGATCCGATGGAAGCCAGCGGGTAACACATGGAGCAGGAAGCGGCGTATGAATTCGCCGGTTTCGAGGGTCATGGTCTTGTAGCGGGTGTGTCCCTTCGCGCGGTAGTCCTTCCAGCGGAATGTCACGCCGCGCTCATCGAAGGCGACCAGGCGCTGGTTGGAGATGGCGACGCGGTGTGTGTAGCGTGAGAGATACTCGAGCACCGCCTTCGGTCCGGCGAACGGTCGCTTGGCGTAGACGACCCATTCGCAGGTGCGCAGCGGCGCAAGCCAGCGGGCAAAGATGGCGGGGGCAGCGAGCCCGGTATCCTCGCCGAAGAACTGCAGGTCGCCACGGTGGTGAGCCGACTGGAGTGCCTCGAGGAAGCAGCGCCGGAACAGGCGCGACAGGACACGCACGGGCAGGAAGAAGCCGGGGCGGCAGGCGATCCAGCGCTCACCGTCAGGCGACAGCCCGCCACCTGGGACGATGCCGTGCACATGCGGGTGATGCGTGAGCGCCGAGCCCCAGGTGTGCAGTACGAGCGTGGCGCCAATCTGGGCGCCGAGATGCCTGGGATTGCGAACATCAGCCCGTAGTAGCCAAAGTTGAGCGACAGTCCGATCGCCGAACTCACACTCACAGCTGGTATCAGGAATAGGGAGAGTGGCAGCATTGGTTCCTTTTGCCACGCCTCCACCAGCACGAACAGCGCGCCGAATACGACGAAACAAACGATACCCATCATCACAGCTGGACTCCCCCAGCCCCGCCTGCCGCTTTCTACGACGGCGAACATCAGCGCCACGAGTGAAATCACCGCCAGCATCTGCCCTGCCAGATCGATACGACGCGTCGCGTTACGGACTGTACGGGATCCATACGGTGCGATCGTCGCCTTCGAGCCTAAATTCGCTCAGCGTTGACATTCGGAATTTTGGTGATCTAGTATCGGTCATCATCCCGGATGGCCTGACAACGATGTCCGCCTAGGGATCCGGCATCGAAGCCCCCCGACGAACCAGTGGTTCGTCGGGGGGCTTTTTTTGTCTTTTTTTCTTGTTGCTTCGAGTTCACTTTTGGAGAAGACGAATGTTGTCCAACACGTGCCGCTGGCTGCGTATCGCTGTTTCCGTAGGACTTGCCTGCTCGTCGGTCGCCGCGGTAGCGGCAGACCCTGTGAAAATCGGCTTGCTCGAGGATGCTTCCGGCAACTTCGCGTTGGCGACGATCCCCAAGATTCACGCCACTGAGCTGGCGGTCGATGAAATCAACGCGAAAGGCGGCATCCTGGGCCGGCCAATCAGCCTGATTGCGTACGACACCCAGTCGGACAACACGAAATTTCAGGAGCTATCGCGCCGCCTGATTCAGACGGACAAGGCGGATGTCATCTTCGGTGGGTTCTCCAGTGCTTCCCGTGAGGCCATCCGGCCGATCATGGACCGTGCACATCAGCTCTACTGGTACAACAACCAGTACGAAGGTGGTGTTTGCGACTCAAATACTTTCGTCACGGGCGCGGTTCCCGAGCAGCAGTTCTCGACACTCCTGCCGTGGATGATGCAGAAGTTTGGCAAGAAGGTTTACACGATTGCGGCCGACTACAACTTTGGCCAGATCTCGGCGCAGTGGGTGCGTAATATCGTCAAGGAGAATGGCGGCACGATGGTCGGCGAGGAGTTTATTCCGCTCAGCGTGTCGCAATTCGGTCAAACGATCCAGAATATCCAGAAGGCAAAACCGGACTTCGTCGTGACACTTCTGGTGGGCGCGAATCAGTCCTCGTACTACGAGCAGCAGGCGTCCGCGCACCTGAACTTGCCGATGGCCAGTTCC
This sequence comes from Paraburkholderia sp. EB58, assembly GCF_050436665.1. NCBI lineage: Bacteria > Pseudomonadati > Pseudomonadota > Betaproteobacteria > Burkholderiales > Burkholderiaceae > Paraburkholderia > Paraburkholderia sp. EB58. The sequence continues at coordinate 225,072 of NZ_JBNDMQ010000008.1, forward strand.
GTCAACGTGGGTCAAGCGTACGAGCACAAGCGCTTCAAACCGCCAGCACTCAAGGACATGTACGTGACGGCGAACTACGTGGAGGAGGTCGATACGCCGGCTAGTAACGACTTCAAGAAGCGCTTCCACGCCAAGTTCCCGAATGAGCCGTACATCAACCAGGAGGCCGCGAATGCATACGACGCGGTCTACCTGTACAAGGCTGCCGTAGAGAAAGCGGGGTCCACCAATCAGGACGCGGTTCGCAAGGCGCTCGAGGGCGGTGGGATCTGCACGGACGGCCCATCGGGAAAAGTGTGTATGGACCCAAAAAGCCACCATCTGAGCCACACCATTTACCTGGTGCACGTGAAGGCCGATCACTCAGTGGAGATTCCGAAAGTCTGGAGCGATGTCCAGCCGTACTGGTTGGACAAGGTTGGTTGCGATCTGCCCGGCAAACCTGACCATCACCAGTACACGCCAAGCGATTTGCCGAAGAAGTCGTGAAGGGTCGATCCATCCCGCGTTCTGGTTAGTTGATTCCGGCGTGGTTGCGCAACTGTATACGGCGACCACGCCGGCACCTGGGTGAGGCTCTTATGACCACGTTGTCTTTGCTCTATTCGCTGATCTATCAGTTCGGCGATAACTTCGCGTACCTTGTGCTTGCCGCACTTGGGCTCGCGGTGATTTTTGGAATGATGGGGGTGATCAACCTCGCGCATGGCGAGTTCATCATGTGTGGCGCGTATGTGACCATCATTGCGGCCAAGCACGGCGTGCCGCTGCCGCTAGCCATGCTTCTTGGCGCCATCGCCGCTGCAATCGCCGGTGTCATCATCGAACGTCTTGTGATCAGGCACCTGTACGATCGCTTGTTCGACTCGGTTGTAGCGACGTGGGCAATCAGCCTCATTGTTCAGCAGACCATGCTGCTCGTCGCCGGTCCGTCGCTCGAAGGAATTGGCACGCCGTTCGGCTCGTTCTCATTGGGCGAATACTCGTTCTCAACCTATCGTGCTGTTTTGCCCGGGATCGCACTTGGCATCCTGTTCGCGCTGTACTGGCTATTCTTCAAGACGAATTATGGTGTCTGCGCCCGGGCGACAATTCAGAACGCAAAGATCGCCCAGTGCCTGGGTTTGCGTACTGACAGGCTATACACGTTGACCTTCGCGCTTGGTGCCGGCCTCGCCGGGCTGACCGGCGCGCTGTACGCACCGACGATGACGGCTGTGCCGACCATGGGCAGCAACTTCATCGTGCAGGCGTTCGTTTCCGTCGTGGTAGGCGGCGCCAATGTCATTGCCGGTACCACGCCCGCTGCAGGAATTCTGGCACTCATCCAGACCGGACTCACCGCTTCTTATGGCCAATTGTTTGGCCAGATTGGCTTGCTGGTGACCGTAATCGTCGTGATTCGCCTGATGCCGCAAGGTCTGGGCAATCTGTTCACTCGCTCGCGTTAGGAGCCTGCTGTGAATCAACTGAAATCAGCCTCCCAGGCTACGCCTCGCGCGGGAGCCGTTTCGCTTGCGATCAAACTCGCGCCATGGCTGGTCGCGTTCTGTTTGCCGCTAGTCGTCGACAGCAATACAAGCGGCAATTTCGCCTACTGCCTGGTGTGGGCGTTCTGCGCGGTTGGACTTGCCGCAATGTGGGGCTACGGCGGCATTCTTTCGTTTGGTCAGACTGCGTTCTTTGGAATGTCCGGATATACATACGGCATCGTTACGCTCAATCTGGGCGAGAGCTGGATCTCGTCGTGGACCGGGCTGGTAGTCGGACTGCTAGTGAGCGTGGTCGCAGCGGCCCTGATCGGCTACATGATTTTTTATGGCCGGATCAAGGGCGTATTCATAGGGATCGTGACCTTGTCGGTCACGCTCGTGCTCGAGACGTTCATGGCACAGACAGCTGGCCCGCAGTGGGCCATCGGCGCGGCGCGGCTGAACGGCTACAACGGCATGGGAGACATGCCGCAGCTCACGATGCCGTGGCCTGGCGGTCCGCTCACGCTTGAGAATGCAAGCTTCTATTACCTCGTGCTGGCGCTGCTATTCGTCGTGTACTGGGTTACTCGCAAGATGCTCGATGGCACCTTTGGGCTTGCGCTCGTGGCGATCCGGGAGAATCCGCAGCGCGCGGAGATGCTCGGTATCGACATCCGCAGGCATCAGCTTCTGATCTTCGTATTCGGCTGCACCTTAGGCGGCCTGTCTGGCGCGCTATACACCATCTGGGGATCCTACATTACGCCTTCCACGATGGGTCTCACGTCCGCTGCGATGCCTGTCATCTGGGTTGCGACCGCGGGTCGAAAAAGCATCGGCGGGGCGATTCTCGGTACGGCGTTGCTTGTCTGGCTTTCCCAGTACCTGGCGATTTATGGTAGCCAGTACGCGCTCATCCTCATGGGGGCGATTCTTCTCATCGTGGTGCTGTTTGCGCCGGAGGGGTTGCTGCCATTCGCGCTCAAGCTTATGCGGAGCCTTGCGGCGCGTCCACAGACGCCTCGGCGGCATCGGCCTCGCGATGCGTTCGAGGCCCAAAAAGGGGAGTAAATCGTGACCACACTACTTGAAACGCGCGCGCTCACGAAACGCTTCGGTGGCGCTCAGGTGATTAATGGCATCGACTTTCAGGTGACTGCCGGTGAGATCCGGTGCGTCATCGGTCCGAACGGCGCGGGAAAGAGCACATTCTTCAAGCTCATCACGGGCGAGCATCGGCCGTCCGAAGGCAGCGTCCACTTTCTCGGACGCGACATGAGCCATGTCTTGCCCCATGAACGCATTCGCATGGGAATGAGCATCAAGTTTCAGATTCCGGGCGTCTTTCCGGAATTGACGGTGCGTCAACACCTGCAACTTGGGTTGCACCGCGCGAGGGATGACCGTCCCGAGAGTCTGGACGCGCTGCTGCAGCGGTTCATGCTCGAGGGGGAAGAGTCGGTGCTGGCCGGCAATCTCTCGCACGGGAAAAAGCAATGGCTCGAAATAGCAATGGCAGTCTCGCTCGGGCCGAAGCTGCTGTTTCTTGACGAGCCGGTGGCGGGCATGTCGGTCGAGGAGACGCACGCAACAGGCGAGTTGATTATGCGGCTACGCGAAGCGGGGTTGACCATCATGGTCGTCGAGCACGACATGACGTTCGTCAAGCAGATTGCGTCGCGCGTCACCGTGCTGCATGGCGGACGGCTTTTCGCAGATGGCCCGCTCGACGAGATTCTCGCTCGAGATGATGTCGCCGAGATCTACCTCGGGAGGAAGAAATGACAACGTTGCTTGAAGTGTCCGGGGTTGAGAGCGGCTACGGCGGCGGTCGGGTGCTGAACGGCGTCTCGCTGCGGATAGATCGAGGCGAGATTCTCGCGTTGATCGGCCGCAATGGTGTCGGCAAGACAACGCTCATGCGTACGTTGATCGGGCTTGTGCCGTTGGGCACGGGCAGCATCAAGTTAGATGGCGGCGATGTTGGCCACGATAAGCCTTACGCACGCGCACAGAAGGGAATCGGATACGTGCCGCAAGGGCGCGAGATATTCGGCGCCCTGACTGTTGCAGAGAATCTTCAGGTCGGTGCGCAGGCGAATCGCGCCCGTGCTGCGGAGATGCGCGACAGGGTTGTCAGCTATTTCCCGGTACTGAAAGCGAAATTCCAGCAAAAGGCCGGTACGATGAGCGGAGGCGAGCAGCAGCAACTGGCCATTGCAAGAGCCCTGGTCAGTGCTCCGAAGATCCTGCTGCTTGATGAGCCATCCGAGGGCATTCAACCGTCGATTGTCGAGCTGATTGGACAGACGCTCCTGAAGATCGCGAAGGAGACCGGTATCGGTGTCCTTCTGGTCGAACAGGATATGGGTATGGTCGAAAGTATTGCGACGCGCTGCTGCGTGATGGACAAGGGTCGCATCGTCGACACGTTGACGCGCGAGCAGCTCGCGGATGAAGAACTGATTCGCCAGTATCTGGCACTGTGACGGAGACAGGAAGATGAAGTGGCTTGAAAATTCGATCATGATGAAGCGCGGCGTCGGGGCTGACCGCGATCCGGTGGAGCACCACCTCACCGAGGAGTTGCAACAGACGTTTCACTACACCATTGGGCCTTATTCGCAACCGGTCATGCATATCAAGCCGGGCGACCGTGTGGTGGTAGAGACGCGAGACGCGTTCGAAGGGAAGATTACCTCGGAAACGGACAAGCCGTCCGAGCTGCTGACCGTGCCGTTCCTGAATCCGCAAAATGGTCCCATCATGATCGAGGGCGCGGAGAAGGGCGACGTGATTGCGGTGCACATCGAAAAGATGGCCCCGCGGGGCGATGACCCGCACGGGTTCTGCTGCATGATTCCCAATTTCGGTGGCCTGACGGGCACCGACTACACGGCGCTGCTGAACGAGCCGCTGCCCGAGATAGTCCGCAAGATCAAGATTGACGAAGAGAACGTGTACTGGAGCCGGCGCAACACGTTGCCATACCGGCCTCACATTGGCACGTTGAGCCTCTCGCCGGAGATTGACTCGATCAACTCACTCACGCCGGATTCTCACGGCGGCAACATGGACGTACCGGATATGGGGCCGGGCAGTATTACCTATCTGCCTGTCCGTTCGCCCGGCGGCCGGCTCTTCATCGGCGACGCTCATGCCTGCCAGGGCGACGGCGAAGTGTGCGGCACTGCGGTCGAGTACGCGAGTACGACGACAGTTCGCGTCGACCTGATCAAAAATTGGCAGATCGCCTGGCCTCGTCTCGAGAACGAAGATGCCCTGATGAGCATTGGTAGCGCGCGGCCACTCGAAGATGCGACACGTATCGCGTACCGTGAACTGGTGCTTTGGATGGCCGCTGAATATGGCTTCGACAAGTGGGATGCATATATGATGCTGAGTCAGGTAGGTAAGGTCCGGCTTGGGAATTTTGTGGATCCCAAGTACACGGTCGGCGCGATGGTCGCCAAGCATTACCTGAAATAGGCAGATCGCCGAAGGGCGGGGCACTGTTGATATTTTTGACTGTCCCGCTCCGGCCTACTCAAGTTGAGCATTGAACGAATGGCTTTGTCTGATCCCATCAAAGTAGGCCTCCTGTGTTCCGGCAGCGGTTCGACGTCACTATTGGAGATGTCCCAGTGGCGGGGTTCCGTCCTGGCCATGGAAGAAATCAACGAACGAGGCGGTATCGCGGGCCGGGAACTGGTCGCCATCCACTACGATCCGGGTTCTGATCCCGCAGCGTTCCGCGAGCTCGCGGAACGCCTGATCCTGAAGGACAGTGTCAATGTCATCTTTGGTGGCTATACGTCAACGAGCCGCAAGGCAATGCTGCCGGTAGTGGAAAAATACAACCGCCTGCTGGTGTACTCCCAGCAATATGAAGGTTTCGAGTACTCCGACAACATCATCTACAGCGGCGCTTCACCGAATCAGAATGGCGTGCAGCTTGCTGACTTCATGACGGAAACGTTCGGCGCGCGTGTCTACATGGTCGGATCGCGCTATGTGTACCCGTACGAATGCAACCGCACCATGCAGGAACTGCTACTGCAGCATCCGGAAGGCGCCATCCTTGGAGAGCGCTATCTCGAACTCGATGCGCGGCCAGAACAGTTTGCCGATGTCGTCGCGGATATCAGGAGGAAGGCGCCCGACTGGATCTTCTGCACGGTGATTGGCAAAACGGTGCCCTATCTGTACGAAGCCTTTGCGGAAGCCGGGTTCGATCCGGCCACGATGCCAATAGCGAGCCTCAACACCTCCGAGACCGAAATATCCGCAATGAAGAAGGGCATCGCTGCCGGTCATTTCACGGCTGCGCCTTACTTTCAGAGTCTCGATACCCCTGAGAATCACGCGGCTCTACGTCGCCATCAGGCGCGTTTCGGTCTGGACAAGCCAACCGACATGAACTGGGAAGCGGCCTACTACCAGATGCATATGTTCGCCAGAGCGTATGAGCTTGCGGGTTCCGATGAAATCGGCACGATCATGCCGCACCTGCTTGGCGCTGAATTCCCGGCACCGCAAGGACGAGTACGGATCGACCCTGTCAATCACCATATGGCACTGTATCCACGCGTCGGCCGTGCGAATGCCGATGGTCAGTTCAGTATTCTGCGTGAGTCCAAGTTTGCGGTTCCGCCCGATCCATACATGACCCGGCAAACGCTCGGGGATTGGGTGACGAAACTCAGCACGAGGGAGTACTGAGGTGAGCTCGCGCGGCGATGCTGGACAGCGAAGTCTGACCGGTTCAATCCTGAATCGCGGTCTGCGCGTGGCCGTCTTTCATCCAAAAGACGAGGATGGACTGACACTGACAAGCCACCTCCGGCGCATCGGTTTCATGGTCGAACAGATCTGGCCACCCTCCGACGTGTTGCCGGATAACGTGGACCTTGTCTTCCGGGCACTCCGCCCCGAGGAGCGCGCACCGAAAGACGAGTGGCTCGGTCCCGACGCCCCGCCTCTCATTTCAGTGGTCGCGTTCGAGAATCCCACCTTCATCGACCAGGCAATCAAGATGGGTTCGGATGCGATCGTCACCACGCCGATTCGCGCGTCGGGACTGCTGTCGGCGGTTGTGATGGCGTTGCAGCACGCCAAGCGAGCACGTCGGGACGCGCAGAGAATCGCAACGCTCGAACAAAAGCTTCTGGATAGCCGGCATCTGGGCGAGGCGAAAGCGATCCTGATGCTGATGCACCAACTCACCGAAGCCGAGGCTTACGACATGCTGAGGGCCCAAGCGATGGAAAAGCGCGTGACTATTGATGATATCTGTCACTCGGTCATCCAGGCGGGTGAGGTTCTTCGGCTGAAGCGCAGCGTCAAATCTGGCGACCGCGACGAAGCCAACTGATTTCACCGCACCGTCCAGTTGGGATGAAGGTTCTCAGCCAATCAGGCAATGAGTACGCCCATGGGGCGCGGATTTCAAGTTGTCGTCAAATTGACAAAACATATTGGATTTCGAAATGAACAATGACGCTTCAAAATTTCAGGCTTTTTCAGGCGCTGGAGTGGGCATCGATCTATCGAACCTTACTGTTCAAGCGGTACAGGACGGTTTCGCAAGCGAACGCTTTACCGCCGAATCGCTTGCGAAGGCGTGCTTCGAACAGATCGAGACATATAACGGGAAATACAACGCGCTCATTTTTCTGAACCCGGCCGCTCTCGACGATGCGCGTGACATCGACCGGCGGCGCGCGGCGGGCGAAGCGCTGGGACCATTGGCAGGCGTGCCGGTCGTCATCAAGGACCCGATGGACATGGTCGGTTTTCCGACGACGGCCGGTTGGTCGCTGCTCTACAGCAAGACCGGCGGCGTCGATCTGATGCCGGCGACAGACGCACCGGTCGTTGCGCGCATGCGTGCCGCGGGTGCGATCATGCTCGGCAAGACGAACGTGCCGATATTGAGCCACTCAGGCACGCACGCGAACGACAGTTGGGCCGGTCCGACATTGAACGTCGTGATGCCGGACCGCGTGCCGGGCGCAAGCAGTGCAGGCACGGCGGCTGCAGTTGCATCGGCGATGGCGGTGTTGGGACTCGCCGAAGAAACGGGTGGATCCATCCAGAACCCTGCGTCGTCGCAGGACCTCGTTGGCATCAAGCCGACCATCGGACTGGTGCCTAATGCGGGCGTGATGCCGCTGTCCGGTAATCGCGATGTGGTCGGCCCGATTGCGCGCACCGTGCTCGACGCGGCGCTGTGCCTCGACGTGCTTGCTGGCTATTCGTCGGAAGATCCAAAGACGCTGGCTTCGGTTGGACGCCTGCCAGAGGGCGGATATGCCGCGTCGCTGAGCGTCGATGCGTTGACGGGCAAACGGATTGGCCTGTATGGACCGGGTTGGCGTGCGCAGCCGCTATCGGATGAGGCGGCGCGACTCTATGAACGCGCGAAGCACGAGTTGCAGTCGGCCGGGGCGATTCTTGTTGAGGATCCGTTTGCCGGATCGGCATTCGCGGCACTTCGCAGGCCTACGCCGCCGCTCGCCAATTTTGACGCTCGCGGCATGGAGTCAATTCCGTACGACGTTCATCAATACCTCCGGCGCCTGGGTCCTGATTCCTCGCTGAAGACGTTTGACGACTTCGCGAAAGCAACTGCGTCGCAAGATGTGTTCGGTAAGACGGGCGTGTTGAGCTTTGTGCACAACCTGCCGCAATTCGCTGCGGCACTGGCCGACCCATCGAGTCCACCGGACATTTCGGAATTCATCGCACTCAAGGCGCGGTACCTGCGCATCTTCGACACCGTGATGGCCGACAGGAAACTCGACGCGCTGGTGTTTCCACAAATGCGCGGCGAATTGCCGCCGCTTCTTGGGAAGGAGACGATCCAGGAAACCACCGTTGGCGAAATCAATATCGCGGGATTGCCGGGTGTCACGGTGCCTGCAGGTTACTACGCCTCGGGCTCGCCATTCGGGATCATCTTCGTTGGCCGCCAGTGGGATGAAGCCGCGCTGATCGCAATGGCATACGCTTACGAACAGGCAACCCACCATCGCCAGGCCCCGAAACTCGGTTGACCTGGTCGACGCGACCGTCCGCTCAAGCCGAGGACGTGCCGCCCGCGTCAGACTTGCGGAAGACCGCTGGACCCCGGAAGCGGCGACGAGGGGTGGCCCGGCCGGCCAGCTTTATCGGGGAGAATTGCTGACTCACGCCCGCGTGGCCGCCAGGGGCGCACAGCCAGCGATTGCCGCGATAAGCGGACTTATCACGGTGTGCCGGCCCCAAGGGGACGCGTCGCGTGCGGGCCGCCCATGCTCCCGGACACCCGGTAAGCGGAAGCGGCGGGCAGGGCGTCGAGCCGGACCGGGACACCGGTACGTTTTTCGAAAAGGACGCGGGTTATCATCGCGATCGCGGTATTCCTAGCGGATCGGCATCTGGCTCGCGCACTTCGGCAGATTCCGGGTGGCCGCGATCGTGCGGCCAAAGCTCACACACCAAAAGAAACATCAATGGGGACGATTCCTTTGACTATATGGCGGAATCTCCCGCTGCCTCAAACTTCGGATTAACTTTTGGGAAGGGGATTCGTGTAGGGGTGCCAACAGCCTATGTGCTGTTGCATGAGCCCACGCAACGCCAATCAAAGCGCTTTGAAGTTCAATCTTAGTGATCCGCAAACTGGACGGGGTTCGAGGATCCAGCAGCCGCTGGCGCATCCGAAACACGCGAAAGAGGGCGTCCGCGATGGTGCTAGGCGGCGAAAAATCCAGCACGTTAAGGTTGCGCGCTTCAGCCGCAGACCGAAACGTTTCGCATATGCTTACATCCCAAGGCTTTTCGATGTGGATGCCCTGCATAGGCGTTTTGCTATTTAGTTCAGCCTCGTCACGAAAGATCATGTCCGAGGTGCACTGCGGGCAGTTCCTGTTCCAGATGAGGTGCCCGGTGCACTCGCGAACCACGTAAAGATATTCGATCGCCGCCCATGCTGCCTGCCTGCAACAGCTTTGTGAGCCGGGATTGCGTTGAAGCGCCGAGAAGGCCACATCAACGTCGGAACGCAGTTCGTCAAGTGTGGACCGGATGTGGCGGTCGGTGACTTGGCTCAATTTATTGTCAGGCATTTGCTGGCCCTCACGCATACTGGATACGTTCACGAATGCGGCGGGTCTTAGTGTAACTCCTTACGGAGCGGACTGGGCAGAGTGCCTTCAGCGAGCTGGCTCGGGTCTGGCTGCTCGTCGGCCGTACTCGACGTTCAGGGATCGGTATCCGTCAGACGACTACGAGTCGCTTCGCCGATATTCATACTTCGACGGCGGCGAACGTTAGCTCACAGTGCAGGCGAATGCGTCCCTTACCCCGAGCGGCCGGCCGCCGATTTTCATTTTGATTTCGGTCTCCTGATCCTTTTGTTGAAGGAGTGAATCCGCCTGGTAGCTTATTAGGTCGTCATCGCCTAAGTGTCGTCTCGGAATGCAGTACGGAGTGAGTGCGATCAAGGTAGGCGAGCCTCTTGCGGCCTTTTCTGGCGGGGCCTGACTGGCATAGCGCGCTGGCTTTCGGCCAAAAGGGAGCACCCTTGCACGTGGAACGTTACGGCGACGAAGGGGCGGGAGTCGGCTTTCATTGAAACTGATTTTATCGTCCCTGGACCATGTCGATAAGAGTCAGGCAATGCGGCAGTATTCTGACGCTGGGTCACGTCGAGCCGCATCATCGGACTCAGGCGTACTGTTTCGTCACGAGATCGGTCATGCGAAAAGATGATCTGACGATTGCGACTGCTGACGTTCGCCTTTGTCGCATATGTCTGAACAACTTCACCGATTGATCCTATAACTTAGGAATCCGCTAGATGATTGAAGGAACGCACCGAGAGACAGTGGGAGTGGCAAATGATCCATGTCGTACCGATGCCAGACGAACTTGCGGCGGGGCACCAAGTCCGCATTCAGTTGATCAACGGGTGCCAGAATAAACTCGACCTGAAGAGATTCATTGAGGACGCTGTCGTCGAACGCGGCCTGGATCCCAGCGGCATGCCGAGATTGGATCAATTGGCGGTGATTTCAGGTATGGCAGTCAGTGACTATGCCCAAAAACACTCCATGCGGCCTAGCTTCCAAGTAGCAGCAATGATCGGAAATGACGGGGTTCTCGACACTCACGAAAGGACCCGCAATGGGCAACGCCCTGGAATGTCATTTAAAGCAGGACGCGCGTACTGCTGTGAACAATGTATTGCGGAAGATCTACAGCAGTCTGCCTTTTCGTGGTACCGGCGATGCCATCAATTGGTCGGTGTCGATTGGTGTGTCGTTCACGGCTCCAGATTATCGGTGGTTGACGCTCCGAGCCCATTTGAGTGCCTGCCGCACACGTGGTTGTTGAAAGAGAGACTAAAGTCGGTACAGTCCGTTGTTGAACAATTGCCGAAAAGCGGATTCTTACGACGGTTTGCCAGCATCTCCACGATGCTACTGCAACGTGAGCGCCCCTTTTTGTTGAATTGTATCCACGGGACCTTCGCTAAACGGGCATGGGACCTGGGGTTACGTCCCGGACGCTATGGTAATAGACCCAACATCAGCGATCATTTATCTGCGCAGGTTGAACGGGCGTGGCTCGAAGCGCATGTGCAGGGCTGGGTCAAAAAAAAGCCGTTTTCGTTTTTCAATCGGATCGACTCTGTGGTTGATGTGACGAAACGTCCCGCCGCGGGGGAAGCTTACGTGATGGCGATGGCAGCCCTATATGAGACAGCAACGGCGGCGATATTTGACGTGTCCTCATCTGAAGCACTATACAAATACCAGGAGTCCGATAGAGCTTCACGGTGGCCCCACTACTGGACCAGTCAGTTCGAAAAGCAATACCCGCGCTACAACGGCCAGCTGGAGGCGCTCGCGAAAGGGCTTGGTCTTCACCCGAGCACTTTGCGTGACGTCTTTTCGGTGTTTGGTTTACCCAACATACAGGAGCGTGAGCCGTCAAAAACATGGGCGGCATTAATTCGCTTTTCCTTTGGGGAGCGTTTCAGTTCTGCATGCGTTCGAGAGCAGGTGGGTCAGGACGAAGTCAAGGAGCTGTTACAGAGATGCAGCGGGCACGTCATGTTGACCATACGAATGCTAAGAAAAGAATATCTCACACGAGGCAACCCTCCACGAGGAAAGGAAATTTTTTTGGTGTTTCCACCGCCAGTGGTTTGAATCGAATCAATATCTCCTAAGGCGTCGCCTTTGTGACGGCGCATGGCGGTGGCTGCAGCAGCCGGATCGGATTCCGTATTCGTCATGCCGACTGGTCAGGCACCCGCGAAAGTAGCGTGCCGTGAACGTAAGATAGTGCGTCACGCCTGCAAACAGGAAAGGAGGCAGACGCTCTTGAAAAGACGTTGGCGGTACTTGCAGGCACTCTGAACCAGTGACCTAGGTGGACACCACGACACCACAGGTGCTCAGTCCTTCCCACCAACGCTCGACGTACGGTTTTCGACACCGTACTTATGATGTAAGTGATTAAGGTGGCTGACGGCACTATTGTATTGACAGAAGATCCAAAGCGCCGACCGGGTATTGAGCAACGCCAGAAGGAGGTGTTTTATATCTGAAGACCTAACCTTACGTTGAGATCCACAAACAAAGGCGCCAACTTGCAAGTTGGCGCTTTATCAGATTTCTGGCAAGAGGTAATGCTACTGCGGCGTGGTAACTACAGTCTGTGACGCCGATTGCCATAAGACAAGGTTTCCGTCGCCCTGAAAACGGGGCGCGTCTCGAATGACGACGACTATGGCCTATCCGCACAAGACCGAAGCACGACTTCGGACGTTACGTGATCGTCAATGGAAAGACCGTTGGGGCCAAGACTATGTGGCTTCGACCTGGGCGACGCCTCAGGAGGCGCCGGGTTGGAGCTTGGCCTCCATATTGCGCCCGCAGAAACTGGGCGGCCGCGAATTTCACACCTTGAGCAAACCAGAAAGATTCGCCGCATTGCTCGCCTTGCACAACGACCGTCTCTGGGACCTGCACGAACAGCGGGTACTGTTTCCAGAGCCTCGCGGTCACTTCCTCTTTGGTCACCCACGCGCGGCTGGCATCAGCCTGAGCCCGATCGCCGGCACAGTGGATGTTGCGTCGCGGATGGGGCTTTTGTCTTTACACCCGAGGATATATGTCAAATCGGGCGATGAGATGGGCTCCCGGATGGTCGTACCGTTTCCGTTCATTGGTGATCTGCTGCTCTATCTCGACGACGACGCTGGCGCCTATCCGCTTAACTGGAAGATAACGGACAAACTGAACGACTTTCGTCGCCGGGGGCGGCGTCCGGCTCGCAAATCCCGTGAGGACACAGAGGACATTTCTCAAAGTGACAGGCTGCTCATTGAGAAGACCTATTACCTTGACGCGGGTATCCGAACCCAGGAAGTCACTGGCGCGGACATTGACTTCGATTTGAGGTGCAATCTCTGGGATCTGTTTCTGGAGCAAAGGCAGACCGTTGACGTACCCGTCGATCTGAAAGTCGAAATTTCGGCCATGTTGCGCGCGGGCGTAGGAAGCGGTGTTGTGGCCTACGAGATCGCGCGGGATGCCGCGGCCAGGTTCGGCATTGCGGATCGCGTAGCCGTCACGATCCTGAAACAAGGTATCTGGAACCGGGAGATACGGGTTGATCTGTTTCGACCGGTCCTGATGGATAAGCCACTACATCCCGAGGTTTGTGATGTTTTCGACCGATATCGCGAATGGTTCAGGAGATGACCATGCATATCGGAACGCAATTACGGGCTCCAGATGGATTCCGTTCCTTGTCGAAATCGAATCGTTACTATTTCGCAGGAAGGGGCGATGATGGCCGGGCATTGCTGGTCTGGTTTGAGAAGACTGGAAAGCAGCGACGCGTCCGGCTTATTCGACTTGGTGGAGACGAGTTCGAACGCGCACTCTTGGAAGACCCGCCGGCTTTAGTGCTGGAAGATACGCAATACACTCTTCCTGAATGGCTGAATGATTGTGAAGGGATATCCCTCGAAGAGGTCGAAGACTTGCGCTACAAGGAATGTAAAGAGACCTACAGACAACAGGTTGAGAGAACTTACTCGCACATAGCTCACGCGGTGGAACACAAGGCCGAGATTCTTTCGGCTTCCGATCCATTAAAGGAACTCTCCGGGTACGCCCGCTTTGGAGAAAAGGTCATGCACCCGCACCGGATCCAGGTGTGGTTTTTCTCGTATGTTCTGTATGGAACCATATGGGCGCTGAAACGGTCCTCGCGTCAGACAGGCAGATGGAGTCGAACTGACGATAAGCATGCCGATAAAAAATTTGGTCGCCCTTCGCTGGTTAACGGGTCCATGTATGGGTGGTCGTCGGCGAAGCTTGCAGCAAAAATCGAAGCGAGTTATCTGAAACATTGCGGGCCAGGCGTTTCGATGGCTGAGATTCACCGGATAGCGCTTAAGGAGGACTTTGGGTGCAAGGTGGAGAAACTGGAATCTGGAAAATATCGGCTCTATCATCCGCAGAACGAACCATTCCCAAGCTATGGACAATTCCGGTACGTCGTCGTCCGGAAGTTCGGTATCGCGTATGTGCAAACGAAGGTTTGGGGTGCTCCGCGGGTACGTTTGCAGGCCAAGCAGAACGAGGGAAATTTTACGCGACCGTATGCGAACCTGCTGGAAAGTCTCGTGGTCGATGCCTATCATGTTGCCGATCGCGCCAGATCATTTCGTTCGGCTGATGCGATGCCTTCGCTCGTCGCGGCGCGTGGGGTGTGCGAAACTACCGGCGCCATTGTCGGAGTTGGTTTTTCCTTGGGAGCGGAAACGGGAGAAGCATACCGGTCGATGCTTTTTTGCATGGCTGTACCGAAGAGGTATTTTGCGCGGTTGGTCGGTATTCCACCAGACGACCTGGACTGGATTATGGAAGGTCTTCCAGCGAGTTTTACTTCCGATAGGGGGCCTTGTGGGAGCAAAGATCTGGTGACCGACCTGGCGGCGGCGTTTCCCATCAAGACGATTATTCCGTCGTATTCTGGTCAGTCAAACGCTGTCGCTGAAGCAAGCCATCCACGGTCGGTCAATCTGGAAGGTGCCCCAAGTTTCAAACAAAGTGATCTGAATGTGGTGGAGATGATCAAGCGTGAAGTTTATCGAGCATGCCGGGACAACCACAGTAAAGATATTTCGGACCGGCTCACAGCTGATGCAGTCATTGAATTCCGGCAACGGGGTTGGCTGGCGACGCCTCACTACTACTGGAAATATCTGCAGGAGCGTCTTCGGACATCTGGCCATTCCATGTCCGTAGAGCAAGCTGTTCGTGCATTTTGCGCACCGACTGAATTCGCGGTGGATTGCAATGGAGTGGTGTACAAAAGTACCCGGTACAGTTCAGAAGAGTTCAAAAGGACAGGTATCCAGACTGAGGTAGCGAATCTGACAAATTTCAGGTTGCCTGGGTTTGAGCTATCGATGGTAACGCGCTATGTCTGGGTAGAGGTCAAAGGGCAACTAATAGAGGTTGAGGCGAGTCCGCGTGTGCGAATGGACGGGGAAGATCTATATGTTCCACTTTCCCAGCTTGAACACGTAGCCGAGGAGCGTAGGATCTTGAAGGCGGCTACCCGGGAGAACGCGGACGCTGCCGATGTTGATGCCCGTTTGAAGTTCGAAACCGCGACCGGCCGGTCGTGGGATGCGGGGGATCGACGTGCTGGGTCTCCAAAAAAGCCAACTGGGACTACCGGTCAAGAGGTAAAAGTTCTTGATGGAACATCGCGAAAGCGGAGGGGCAAGTGATCTTCAATCCCTGGACGACGAGGTTCGAGAACCAATGGACGGATGAAGCGATCGATGCCGTTGTCGAGGTGCCGGCGCTTCCACTCCATCTGGAAGCGTTGTCTGCGGACGTAGGCGCCGAGGTCTTACGCTGCGGGCTTGAGCGAATATTTGTTTCAGGGGGGCAGGCACGCTGGATACTCCGGCAACTGATTGACATCCTATATAGCCATGCCCAGTCGCATTTCGTCTCCGAAGAAGCCTACATGCGTGGTCTTTATGACTCGGATCCTTGGGGACAGGCTGTTCCGCCCGCCATATGCTTGACGGGCTTGGCTGGCGTGGGAAAGTCGGAACTCATCTGGGCTCTCCAGAAACTGATCGGAGCACCGACGCTTATAGACGTTCCAGGACACACCGGCATATCACTGGTACCCGGCTGGTTCCTGACCCTTAAAAATGGCGTAGAGCTGAGCCAGTTGTTGCGACCGTGGGTGATGTCGGATCAAATACAGAACACGTTTGAAGATGGTGAGTCGGAGAAAGGGAGAATTAAGAATGCTCAATTGATGAAATCAGCTCGGCGTCGCTCATGGCGAGACGGCGTATGCTTTCTGGTGGTCGATGAATTTCAGTTCATAACACTGGGTAGCGAAGCAAACGCGCGGGCGACGTTAGTGCTCCTGAAGCTCCAGGGGCTGGGGCCGCGATTGATCTACGTCGCCAATTACAGCCTCGTGCACAGGTTGAAGAAAAGAGGGCACGAGGATCGGGATCGGCTTCTGCAAAAGCCGATCATCGTGCAACCGGAAGTCCGGTCCTCAACAGACTGGATCCGATTGCTTCACGAGCTCAAGAAGGTTTCTCCTGAAGTGTTGACCTTCGACGTGGATGCTTCGCAAGAACAGGTTCACCAGTACACGTTCGGCTTGAAACGAGCCGTTGTCAGGCTCATCGTGATTGCTTTCCGGGTGTGGCGTAGCAAAGGTGGCCGACATGGTATTGGTGCAGACGAACTTTCCCACGCATACCGCTCCGTCGAATACAGCACGTGCCGGGAGGACGTTGAGGCTCTATGGCAGCAGCAAATCCAGGGAAAGCTGTTACGGCCGGATCTATGGTGCCCATTTTCGGACTTCGACAACACCGAAAACGTCTCGCTGGCAAATCAGGCAATCGAGAGCTTCCGGAAAAGAGTTGATGGGGACTATCTGAAGTCGTCGTTATCGCCGAGCGAAGCCGCGGCACTAAGGTCAATTGAAGAGGAATCCACTGAAAAGAAGGCGCGCGGGCAAGTGGTTTGCATCCCGCGGCAAAAGGTAACAAAACAGTCGCTGCTTGAAGGAAGTGAGCGATTTGACAAGCTCCGTCGCTAACTTAAGCGGTTGGGCAACAAAATCCCATTTGGGTATGGGAAGATCCCATCCAGTCGGAGGGATCAACTGATTCCGGATAGCTGAGAAATCATGAGTCTCTTCACCTGTCCGTCCCGGGGTGATGTGACCATTACGTCCTGGTTGCCGGGCGAGACGCTCTTCAGTCTCGCGAGCCGGCACCATCTCGTGTCGTGCAACTATCATGCCTCTGATACGTGTCACCAGCTTTTCGGACATGGACGTTTGCGGTCTTGCCATGACTTTCCGTCAGGCATTGACTTCTTCGTAGCAAGCACTCGCGGCAGGTTTGGCAGAGCCGAGGAGGTGATTTTCGAGCGCACGCCATTGCCGTTCTATCTACCCTTCAACACGAAGGAACAAGCTGTCCGGGCGATTCGTTCCATGCGAGGGGATCGTATAGGATCTTTGAGATATGGATTGGGAATGCTTTTAAATCATTTCCAAGGCCGCCACGCGCTGAAAGCGTGCGAACTGTGCATGAAGGAAGACATCGAGCGATTTTGTGTCGCGTACTGGCACCGTATCCATCAAATTCCAGGAGTTTGGCGCTGTCCGCTCCATCAACGCATGCTTATGGTATTGTCCGGGACCGACAAATCGGCGAGTCACTACAGCTGGTGCCTTCCACGGAGGGACGAACTCATCGCTCTCGCGTCGCCTTCGTCGAGTTCCGAAGATGCTGATCGCATTGGATTCCTCGGACAACTCGCATCTGCTGCAGTAGCCCTTACCGCGCTGGCGTCAGATGTCTCTCTCGACAGCGAGCGGCTTGCGCGAGTCTATTCGGCCAGGCTTGTATCTGTGGGGTTAAGTGAAACGAATGGCAAGCTACGATTGCCGGACTGCATTGCATCGGTTTTGAAAAGTTCGACTCCACTTCGCGCAATTCCGGAACTGTCAGCGCTGCCCGCGACCGGGGACGAAGCACGCGCGTATGTCTCGCGGTTATGTTCAAGGCGCGTCGTGCGAATGCATGCATTGCAACACCTATTCACGATCGTCTGGCTATTTGGCATCTGGGACGCTTTCTGGGCCGCGTACGAAACAGACTCTGGCGACCTTGTCGGCAAACCCGGTACAAATCTAGCCGATACGTCCTGTCTCGATCAGGGCGCGGCTTATCGCCATGAGCTTGCCAAGGTTATGGCGGAGGAGGCTCAAGGGCTCGCGGATCCGCCGAGTGTTTGACGCTTTTTGTTTTTTATTCAGCAAACGAAGCGGGGCCAATTCGACGTTTTGACACTTTCGCGGCATTCTCAAAATTCAATGCTGGAAAGGGCACTACGCGACACCTTTTATTTCTGCCATCAGTCCGTGATCGTAAAAAATGTCGCTGAGCGGAAAGAAATGATAGACCGCACGCACGTGTTGCCGGTGAGCCGGCAGGCGAAGCTGCCTGGCATCAGCCGGTTGAGCGTCGACTCTGGCCTTGCGTGTTACACCTTCCTGGTGCGCACGACGGGGAAGTCGATCACAGTACCGGCGACCGCGTTGACGTAGTTCGTCCAGGTATTGAACGCGACGTTCATCACGATCTCAATCACAGCAGCTTCGCTATAGCCCGCAGCCTTGACCGCGCTGAGATCGGCGTCCGATACGCGACCACGCGCTTCGGCCACCTTCCTGGCAAACAGCACGGCGGCGGCGGCCGTCGGATCGTTCGAGCCACCGTTTCGGTTTGCGGTGATTTCGGTATCGTCGAGCTTCGCAACGTTCCTTGCGAAGTAAATGTGAGCGGACAAGCTGTAGTCGCAGCCATTGACTTCGGCAACGGCGAGCGCGATGCGCTCACGCGTCTGCGCCGATAGCTCGCCCTTGCCGAGCGCGTTCTTCAGGTTCAGACAGCCCTCGAGGGCCGCCGGGCTGTTGCCGACCATGCGGAACTGGTTGGGCACGGCACCCAGTTGCCTGTTGACAGTTTCGAGCAGGGGTTGGGATGCGGCCGGGGCTTCCGCGACGGTGGCTGGGGTAGCAATACGGGTCATGAGTCTCCCCTTGGAGATTGAGTTGCACTGGTGCAATTGAGGCACATACTATCTACTCCCGAATCGGGAGAGAATCCGTTAACATCGAAAATCCTTCCTCCTGTTATCGAGAGGATCATGGACCGTCTCGAAGCGATGTCCATCCTGGTCGCGGTCGTCGACGCAGGCAGTCTCTCGGCGGCGTCCCGGCAGCTCGCCGTCCCGCTGGCAACCGTCAGCCGCAAGGTCGGCGAGCTCGAAGCACACCTGAAGACTCGCCTGCTCCAACGCACCACGCGCCAACTTTCGCTGACCGAGGCGGGCGAATCCTATGTCGCATCCTGCCGGCGCCTCCTCGAGGAAGTCGAGGAGGTGGAGCGGGCGGCGACCGGCGAATACGCGGCCCCGAAAGGCTATCTGGTGGCCACGGCACCTGTGGTCCTCGGGCGGTTGCATATCGTCCCAGTCATGGCGTCCTTCCTTGAGCATTACCCGGACATCAACGCGCGCCTCTTTCTGATCGATCGCAACGTCCATTTTCTCGAGGAACATGTAGACGTCGCGGTACGCATCGGTGAGTTGCCGGACAGCGCACTCGTTGCCATACGCGTCGGCGAAACGCGTTCCATCGTGTGCGCAAGCCCCGCGTATCTGGCCGCTCACGGCACACCCGGAACGCCCGCTGAACTCGCAAACCATGCATGCATCAGCTTCAATGGACTCACCTCGTCGCGGGCGTGGACCTTCTCCGACGGGAAATCGGAACAGACCGTGCCGATCCACTCCCGGTTGGTGACGAACACCGCGGATTCGGCCATGGATGCCGCGACGCACGGCGCCGGGCTCACACGCCTTCTGTCTTATCACGTGGCCGACGCCTTACGCGAAGGCCGGTTGCAACTGGTACTGGAGCAATTCGAGTTGACGCCTTTACCGATCCATCTCGTCCATGCCGGGCAAGCGCCGCTGCCGCTCAAGTTGCGAGCCTTTCTCGACTTCATGTCACCACGCCTCAAGGCTCGCATCTCCACCGCTTGATCAGGATCGTTACGGATGCCTGATTTACCGCGTGTTTCAACGGCTTGCCAGGTCATCTTTAGTCCAGCCACCACCAACCGCGCGGATCAGGTCAACATTCGCATCCAGCTGCTGCGTTCGAAGCGCAATGACGCTGCGTTCCGATTCAAGCGCGGCGGACTGCGCCTCGACCACGTCCAGATAGCTGACCGCACCGCGCCGATAACGTGAGAGCGAAAGGTTGACCGACGTATCCGCTGCAGTTGCTGCGTCTTGCTGCTGATTCGTTGCGGTACGCAGATCGTCGAGCAAGGTGAGGTCGTCTTCCACCTGCCTGAATGAGGCCAGTACCACGCTTCGGTAGCGGTCACCTTCCTCTGAGGTTGCCGCCTTCGCGGAGTTGAGCTGCGCCCGCCGCTTACCGCCGTCCAGCAGGTACACCCCAAGCGTTGGCCCGATCGTCCAGAAGGAACTGGGTGCGCTGAGCAGATCCGCGAGGACCGAGCTTTGGGCGCCGCCCGCCGCACTGAGCGTCAGTGACGGGAAGTACGCGGCACGTGCAACGCCGATTCGCTTGTTTGCCTCCGCTACGCGGCGCTCGGCTGCGGCGATATCCGGCCGCCGTTGCAGCAACGCCGATGGCACACCAACGGGGATGACGGGCAATGGGATGGGCTGGGTACTCGCCGCAATCCGGAAGTCCGATGGCGACGCGCCAACCAGCACAGCTATCGCGTGTTCCAGTAGTGCCCGCCTGGCTCTGACCTGGGTGAGGTCGGACTCGGCCGCCGACAACTGGGTAGTGGCACGCGCCACGTCAAGACCTGACACGATTCCCGCGGCATGCCGGCTGCTAGTCAGATCGAGCGCCTTCTGATATGCCTCGTTAGTGCCCTCGATAAGCTGGATTTGCTGATCGAGGCCGCGCAGATCGATGTAGCTTCGCGCCAGCTCGATTTCGAGGCTCAACTGCGTCGACGCCAGATCGGCTTTCGATGCCTCGCCCTCGTCCTTGCTTGCAGCAACCGAATCGCGCACGCGTCCCCAAAGGTCGACTTCGTAGTCAACCTGGACGCCCAGCGTGGCCGAGTTGTAGTCGGTCGGCCCAGTGGGGCTGCGCAACGGCCTCGTGTCCGACTCGCGGTCACGCTGGATATTGCCGGAGGTGGATACCTGGGGATACAGCTCCGATTTGACCTGTTTGATGTACTCGTCAGCCTGCACATAGTGAAAATACGCGGCGCGCAGGTCAGGGTTAGTCGCAATCAGGCGTTGCTCGAGGTCGTCGAGCTCGGGCTCCTGGTAGAGCTTCCACCATCCGGCGCGGTCAAGCTGGTCAGCCGGACTGGCCGCGGTCCACAGTCCCTGGGACTGATACTGCGCAGCGACCGGTACATCCGGCACCTGGTAGTGCGGTGCGAGCGAGCACGCGGCCAGCACCACCGCGCTCGCGATTGAGGTCAACGTCCGATACTTAGCCATGATTTGCCACCTTCCTGGCGCCTGGGCCGCTCACCTGAACCCGGTCGCCGTCGACAAGACCATCGGGCGGCGTGTCGATCACACGGTCACTGTCGGCGAGTCCCGAGCCGATATCTACAGCGTTGCCGAGGTCCTGCAGGATCGCCACGGACCTGAATCTGACGGTGTCCTGATCATCGACGGTCGCGAGTCGCAGCCCCTTGTTGTCGAAGATCAGCGCGCTCGCCGGCACGCGCAACGCGCCGGCACGTGCGGGCAGGGCAAAGTGCAGATTCACGAAGTCGCCCGGCAACAGGAGATGACCGGGATTGTCGACCAGCAACTGGACCAGCGTCGTTCCTGACGCCGCGTTGACCGAATCGGCCAGACCGACAACCGTGGCCGTAAAGCTCTTGCCGGCATACTCGGGGACGGTGAAGGTAGCGGTCCCACCGGGTTTGATCACAGGTGCATATTCTTGCGGCACGTGCACGTAGAGACGCAGCTTATCCACGCTCGATACCGAAAAGAGCTGCGGCCCGGTACCGCCGCCGGCATTGATCAATGCGCCGACGTCGGTGTCGCGCGAGGTGATCACACCATCGAACGGTGCGACGATCCTGGCGAACGTCTTGGTCGCGACCAGCCTGTCGAGGTTTGCCTGAGCCGCCTCGACCTGGGCCTGCTTCGCCACATAGCCTTGGGTGCGGTCATCGACCTCCTGACGTGACACGGAATCGGAGGCGAGAAGGCTCTGCCAGCGATCGGCAGTCGTCTTGGCGAGAGCAGCATCGGCTTTCGCGCTTGCCAGGTCGGCCTTCGCCTGATTCAACTGCTGGTCGAGTTCAGGTGTGTCGATCACGGCGAGCTCTTCACCGGCCTTCACCTGGCTGCCGATATCGACACGCCATGATTTCAGGTAGCCGCTGACACGCGCATAGATGGGCGCGCTCGTGAAGGCCTCTAGCCTGCCAGGCAGGTCCAGCGAGGCGCCCGGTGCTTCCTTGATTGGCACAACGACATTCACGGACGGTATAGCCTGAGTTTCAGTCCAGGCTACGAGCTGATGCTCATGTTTGACGCGAAGTGTGATGCCACCAACGACGATGATGACGGCGAGCGCACCACCAACAATTCCTGCAAACGAAAGCTGGCGTTGCGGCAGCGCCTCACGGGGGGTAGGTTCAAATGACATGGATGGAATCTCCGGAAATCGGCGCGGGCGAAGTACGGCCACGACGCGAATGGAACATGCAAAAGACGGCCGGCACGAGGAACAGCGTGGCGGTGGTCGCGAACAGCAATCCGCCAATCACCGCGCGGCCCAGCGGCGCGTTCTGCTCGCCGCCCTCGCCGAGGGCGAGCGCCATCGGCGCCATGCCGATGATCATTGACATTGCCGTCATCAGGACCGGACGAAACCGGGTCGATCCGGCTTCCAGCGCTGCCTTGAACGCGTCGCCGTGTTCGGCCAGACGTTCGCGGCAGAAGCTCACCACCAGAATGGCGTTGGCAGTGGCCACGCCCATACACATGATGGCGCCCGTCAGGGCCGGGACCGACAGCGTGGTGTCCGTCGCGAATAGCATCCACACGATGCCGGCCAGCGCACCGGGCAACGCAGAGACAATCACCAGCGGATCGGTCCACGACTGGAAATTGATCACGATCAGCAGGTAGATCAGCACGATCGCGCCGAGCAGCCCGAAGATCAGGCCACTGAAGGCGTTGTTCATGGTTTGCACCTGGCCGAGCAGGACAACCTTCGCACCCTTCGGCACACCCTTGGCATTCGCGGAAACGATGCGCCGGATGTCAGCGGAAACCCCGCCGAGGTCGCGCCCCTGCGTTGTTGCGAAGATCTCCACCATGGGCTGGACGTTGTAGTCGCTGACGACTTCGTTGGCGGCGGTGCGATGGATACTGGCCACGCCAGCGAGGATCTGTCCATCGTTTGCCGCTGAGCTGCCGGTCAGGGGCAGATTCATCAGGGACGGCAGCGAATCGAGCGCGTATTGCGGCGTCTGCACGACAATCGGATATTCCACGCCATTGGCCGGGTTGAGCCAGTACGTCGGGGCGATCTGACCGGATCCCGCCAGGTGCACGACGAGGCTGTTGGTGACATCGCGTTCGGTGACGCCCTGAAGCTGCGCATGGGCACGGTCGACGTCGACGTTGAACTGGGGACTCGCCTGCGATTGCTCGATGCGGGCGTCGACCACGCCGGGAATGTGCTTGATCTGACGCAGCATCAGGTTTGCGTAGGCAAAGTCGGCCGGCAGATTCCTGCCGCGAATCTGCAGGTCAATCGGGGCGGGCGAGCCGAAGTTCAGGATCTGACCGACGATGTCCGCAGGCGGGAACGAGAACGTGACGCCAGGAAACTCGCGCGGCAACTCTTCGCGTAACTTGCGAACATACCCAGCCGTCGGGTGATGACCTTCGTTTAGCGCGATCTGTATGTCCCCGTCTTGCGGGCCAATCGTTCCGGTGTTGTTGTAGGCAGTGTTGATGGAGCTGGTTGAAAGTCCCATGTTGTCGACAACGGTGCCGAGCTCGAATGGCGGAATCGTCGCCCGCACGCGGTCTTCCACTTGCGCGAAGATCTCAGCCGTTGTTTCAATACGCGTACCGACCGGCGCACGCACGTGCAACAGGATCTGGCCGGCGTCGACATCCGGGAAGAAATTACGCCCGAGAAACGGCACCAGCGCGAACGAGAGCACCACGAAGCCGAAGAACCCGATGACAAAACCACGGCGATGCTTCAACAGCAGTTCGAGCATTCCGCTGTAGTTCGAACGAATTCGCTCGAAACCGTGCTCGAAGCCGCGCTGAAAGCGAACCAGTGGGTTGGAAGAACGGCCGTGTGCCTGTTCCTCGCCTTGTGCGTGGGGCTTGAGCAGGTATTTCGCCATCGTGGGCACGAGGGTCCGCGACAGGATGAACGACGAGATCATTGCGAAGATCACCGCTTCCGCCATCGGTACGAACAGGAATCCCGCCACGCCACCGAGGAAAAACATCGGCACAAACACGATGCAGATGCAAAGCAGTGAAACGAACGCCGGCGTAACGATCTGCGCGGCGCCATCGAGAATGGCAGGCTCGACCTCCTTGCCTTGCTCCAGGTGCCAGTTGATGTTCTCGATGGTCACGGTGGCATCGTCGACGAGAATCCCCACCGCGAGCGCGAGCCCCCCGAGCGTCATGATGTTCAGCGTCTCTCCCAGCGCGGTCAGGATTGAAATCGACCCAAGAATGGCGAGCGGAATGGACGTTGCGATGATGACGGTTGAGCGCCAGCTACCCAGAAACAGCAGGATCATGACGCTCGTGAGCAGGGCGGCGATCACGCCCTCGCGGGCGACGCCGGTAATGGCCGAGCGAACGAATAGCGATTGGTCGCCAATCGGATCGATCTTGAGGTTATCCGGCAAAGAGGCTTTTGCCTCGGCCGCCTTTTCCCGAATTCCGGAGATGATGGACAATGTGGAGGCCGAGCCGTTCTTGAATACGGTAAGTAGTACCGAGCGTTTTCCGCCTACGTGAACAATGTTTGGTTGTGGCGGAGCCCCGTCGGTCACATCGGCGACGTCGCGCATATACACGGTGGTGCCGTTGGCCGATTTGACGGGCAAGCCGCCAATCGCGGCAATCGTCGTGGGGGCGTCATTCAGCTGCACCGTGTACTCGTAGTTGCCGATCTTTTCGGTGCCTACCGGTGTGATGAGGTTCTGTGCCGCTAACGCGTTTTCAACGTCCTCGGCAGACAGTCCACGAGCTTGCAGTTCAGACGGTTTGACGTTGATCTGAACCTGCCGCGTCTTGCCGCCGAACGGAAACGGGATCGCCGCGCCGTTCACCGACGTCAACATCGGCCGCAACTGGTTCAGGCCCAGATCCGCCAGATTTTGCTCGGAGAGGCCCTTTCCAGACAGGGCGAGCTGGATGACAGGAACCGTCGAAGCGTTGTAATTGAGGACGAACGGCGGCGTCTCGCCAGGCGGCAATTGCTTCAGGATTTCCTGCGAGATCGACGTGGCCTGCGCATTCGCCGTCGCGATGTTGGTGTC
The DNA here is from genome assembly GCF_050436665.1 of Paraburkholderia sp. EB58. Taxonomy (NCBI): domain Bacteria; kingdom Pseudomonadati; phylum Pseudomonadota; class Betaproteobacteria; order Burkholderiales; family Burkholderiaceae; genus Paraburkholderia; species Paraburkholderia sp. EB58. The sequence continues at coordinate 250,254 of NZ_JBNDMQ010000008.1, forward strand.
CGGCTGGAAGAAAATCTTGACGACACCGTAGCCGTTAAGCGAGGTGCCTTCAATGTGTTCGACGCCGTTGACCGTCGTGGTTAATACCCGCTGGAACGGCGCCATAATGCGCCCCTCCATCTGGTCCGGGGAGAGTCCCGTGTACTGCCACACGACACTGACGACCGGGATATTGATCGCGGGAAAGATATCCGTAGGAGCACGAAGCGCGGATAGACAGCCGACGATCAGAATAAAGATGGCCATTACAACGAATGTATAAGGCCTTTTTAGCGCAATGCGCACGATGCCAATCATATAAGTCCCACTATTCAAAGCCGGCGGCAACCCAACCCACAGCGCCCTCCGGCTACCAGATTCCCTATGGCTTACCTCAATCTGGGTTCGAAGAGATCCGGCCCGCCTTGATCGGCGCGTCGGGATGCGGAGTGTGCGATGCCGCGGTCTTGCCGGGAGCGGCGATCCAGTGGATTGCCGCAGCGACCAGCCCGAGCGCGATACCAAACGCGACGATGCCTGTCCAGCCGAAGCGGCTCATCAGCCAGCCACTGACCACCGTGCCGACGGCGCCGCCGAAGAACGTAGCGGTCATATAGAGGCTATTGATACGGCCTTGTGCTTTCGGATCGACTGCGAAGGCCCGCGTCTGGTTGGATACGAGGCCAGCCTGCACGCCGATATCGAGCACGATCACGCCGATCACCAGCAACGCCAGCGACGAGTTCGCGCCGGAGAGAAGCAGGTACGCAAGCGTCACGGTGCCGATACTGAGCCCCACGACATGGCGGGCTCCGCGACGGTCGGAGATATGGCCGCCGAGTGAAGCGGCAAACGCGCCGGCCGCGCCGATGATGCCGAAGCCGCCCGCCCACGCGCTGCCGAGGTGCCAGGGTCCGGTGGTCAGCAGCGCCGCCAGATTGACCCAAAAGGCGTTGAAACAGGCCCACAACAGCGCTTGCACCATCATCGATTCACGAATCGGACGATGGTCCCGCGCCAGTGGCCAGAGCGAAGCGAGGAGGCGTCCGTAGGAAAGATTCGTGGAGGGCACACCCCGCGGCAGGAGCGTTGCGGCGGCGATAAAGACCGGCACCATGAACGCCGCTTCCAGCCCGTAGACCGCGCGCCAGCCATATGTAGCGCCGACCACGCCGGCGACCGTGCGTCCGAGCAGAATGCCGACCATGATGCCGCTGACGACCGTGCCGACCGAACGCCCTCGCTGGTGCGGATGCGACATGACGGCTGCAAAAGGCACGAGCTGCTGGGGTACGCAACTGACGATACCAAGACCAAAGGAAGCCGCGATCAGCGTCCAGATGCTCGGCGAGACCGCCGCCGCGATGCCAAAAACGAACGCGAGTGCGATCTGACCGAGCACCAGTTTGCGCCGGTCGAAACGGTCGCCAAGCGGCAACAGCAATGCAAGCCCGGTCGAGAAGCCGAGCAGCGCCGCAGCCGCGACGAGATCGACCGTCGTCAGGTCGACCCCGAAGCCCGCTTTGATCAGCGGCAGGATCGGCTGGGTGCAATAGATGTTGGTGATCACCGCGCCGGCGATGATCGCCATCATGACGATCTTGGCGCGCGATGCTACAGCGGGCGTAGGTGGACTAACGGGTGTGGTGGACTGGCCGCTCACGGCGTTCTCCTTCGGTGTTCGATCTGTGGGCTGTCTGCGGCGCCATGCCGCAATTCAGGATTCAGGAGCGAACGTTACGCGCTTGCATTTCCAAAGAGAATCCCTCACGATCAAGAATCATCCTTCCAATATTTGATAGGCTCCATGAATCGTCTTGAATCCATGTCCATCCTCGTCGCCGTCGTTGACTCGGGCAGTCTGTCGGCGGCCGCGCGGCGCCTCGACATGCCGCTGGCGACGGTCAGTCGCAAGGTTGGGGAACTGGAATCTCATCTGAAGACGCGTCTGCTTCACCGCACCACACGCCAACTTTCGTTGACGGAAGCGGGGAGCTCATACGTGGCGGCCTGCCGGCGCATCCTCGAAGAAATTGGCGAGGCGGAGCGCGCCGCGACGGGGGAATACGCCGCGCCTAGAGGCGAGCTGGTGGTCACCGCGCCCGTCGTGTTCGGCCGCTTGCACGTCGTGCCGGTGGTTGCGGATTTTCTCGCGCACTATCCGGAGATCGACGTGAACCTCGTGTTGACGGACCGCGTCGTGCACCTGATGGACGAGCACGCCGACGTCGCGCTCCGGATTGGTGAATTGCCCGATAGCTCGCTGATGGCGACGCGAGTCGGAACGGTCCGCCGGGTCATATGTGCCAGTCCCGCCTATCTGGAAAAGCATGGCGTACCGGCCGGCCCACACGATCTGTCCGGGCATCAGTGCATTACTTTCGAAGTTCTTGCGTCCATGCGCGCCTGGGTTTTCGGGTCCGGCAAGTCAGAGTTGTCGGTGCCCGTTCATTCGCGGCTTGCCGTGAATACGGCGGAGGCAGCGATCGAAGCCGCGATTCTCGGAGTCGGACTGACACGTGTGCTGTCCTACCAGGTGGCAGACGCGATACGTGACAACGCACTTTGCGTCGTGCTCAACGCTTTTGAGTCAGCGCCGTTGCCCGTCAATCTCGTGCACAAAGGACAAGCGCCACTGCCGTTGAAGTTGCGTGCTTTCCTCGATTTCGTGACGCCGCGGCTACGCACGCGCACATCGCGCGAGCTTACCGATATCACGACGGCTTGATTGCAGGAGGGCGAAATTAGCATGGGCTATGATGTTGGGGACAACCTGAAGGCCTGAGAGTTTGACGAAATTGCCGAATCCAGCCGTCGCACGCGTGCTCAAACCCCTGCACTATCCGCTTGATGTCACGTTGATGTACGCCTACGGTTCCTTGGCCGAGTGTTAGATTGTGTGTGCCCCGGATTTCCAATAATCTGGGTTCTCTTTTGTCCAACTGGAGTCAGGAATGCGCCGCTTCGCAACGATATTGGCCACCTTGCTGGCCGCTGGTTTTACCTTGTCCGCAAGTGCCCAGGTCGTGGTCACTATCGGTCATTCGGCACCTCTCACGGGACCTCAGGCACCAAATGGCAAAGACAACGAGAACGGGGCGCGCCTCGCCGTTGATGAACTGAACAAGGACGGCGTCACAGTTGCGGGACAGAAGGCCACCTTCAAACTGGACTCGGAAGACGACCAGGCGGACCCGAAAATTGGTGTGCAGGTCGCACAGAAGCTCGTTGACAGCGGCGTCGTCGCCGTCGTCGGACCATACAACTCAGGTGTGGCCATTCCCGCATCGCGAGTCTTCAATGCTGGCGGTGTGCCGATGTTGCCGGTCGCTTCTAACCCGGCTCTGACGAAGCAAGGCTTCAAGAACATTTTCCGTATTGGCGCGAGCGACGAACAACTCGGCGGCACGATGGGACAGTTTGCTGCGAAGACGTTGAAGGCCAAAACTGCAGCGGTCATTGATGACCGCACCGCTTACGGTCAGGGCGTCGCGGAACAGTTCATCAAGACGGCGAAGGCCAACGGTATCCAGATTGTCGACCAGGAGTTCACCAACTCGACAGCCACCGACTTTCTTGGGATCTTGACTACCATCAAGGCCAAGAACCCGGACGTGATTTTCTTTGGTGGCTATGCAGCGCAGGGGGCCCCGATGGCAAAGCAGATGCGCCAACGTGGACTGCGTGCGAAGCTGCTCGGCGGCGATGGTATTTGCTCTGCTGATATGGGCAAAGTCGCGGGCGATGCCGCGTCTATCGTCTACTGTGCCCAAGGCGGTGTCGCACTTGAGAAGACCGCGGCAGGTCGCGAGTTCCTGCAGAAATACAAGGCTGCCTATAACATTGATACGCAGGTCTACGCCGTCAGCTACTACGACGGGGTGAAGTTGCTCGCTGACGCTATGGTGAAGGCAGGGACGACGACCGACAAGGCTAAGCTGACCGCTCAGCTTGCGAAGGAAAACTACAAGGGCGTTGCCGGGACGTACTCGTTCGACGAGTATGGCGACCTCAAGGGCGCGCCTACAACTGTGTACATCATCAAAAATGGTTTACCGGTTCCGTACGGCGAATAGCGGTAACACAACACTCACCGGCTTCATGAAGCAAACATGAAAATCACTCGCACCATCTCGACCGTTGAAGTTCACACTGGTGGTGAAGCATTCCGCATCGTTACCAGTGGTCTGCCGCGCCTTCCTGGCGATACCATCGTCAAGCGGCGGGCGTGGCTGAAGGAAAACGCCGACGACATTCGCCGTGCCCTGATGTTCGAACCTCGCGGCCACGCGGACATGTACGGCGGTTATCTGACCGAACCCGTCAGTCCAAACGCTGATTTCGGCATCATCTTCCTTCACAACGAAGGTTACAGCGACCACTGCGGGCATGGTGTCATTGCGCTGTCGACGGCAGCGGTCGAGCTGGGCTGGGTGCAACGTCAGATACCCGAAACACGTATTGGCATTGATGCACCGTGTGGGTTCATTGAAGCGTTTGTGCAATGGGATGGTGAGCATGCGGGAAATGTTCGCTTCGTCAACGTGCCGTCCTTTATCTGGAAAGAGGACGTCACGGTCGAGACGCCGTCGTTCGGTCCGGTGACTGGTGACATTGCGTTTGGCGGAGCGTTCTATTTTTACGCCGATGGACAACCGCACGGACTCGAAGTGCGTGAGGCATCGGTGGAAGAGCTCATCCGTTTCGGTGCCGAAGTGAAAGCGGCCGCCAACAAGGCGTTTCCGGTTGAACACCCTGAGATTCCTGAAATCAACCACATATACGGAACAATCATCGCCAACGCCCCGCGGCACGCCGGTTCCACGCAGGCCAACTGTTGCGTCTTCGCGGACCGCGAGGTCGACCGGTCCCCGACGGGCTCAGGCACAGGTGGTCGGGTTGCACAGCTGTATCTGCGCGGGAAACTGGGAAAGGACGAGACGCTCGTCAACGAGTCCATCATCGGCACCGTGTTCAAGGGACGAGTACTGAGCGAAACGACCGTGGGTGACTTCAAGGCTGTCATCCCTGAGGTCGAGGGGAACGCTTTCGTCTGCGGCTTCGCCACCTGGTTAGTGGATGAGCGGGACCCGCTGACATATGGGTTCCTCGTTCGATAGGGCCTTCAATAGCGCGCGGATTGTGCCTGAGCCGGCGACGCTGTAGACTCGTTGAGCGCCCGTCGTTCCGGCTCCTGCGAGGTACCGCTATATGACGAAACTCCGGCAGTTGCGTTACTTCGTGACAATCGTCGACGCTGGCAGCTTCTCGCGCGCGGCACAGGTTGCCCATGTGGCCCAGCCTGCGTTGAGCCAGCAGATCGCCGATCTCGAAGATCAGCTCGGCGTCACGCTACTGCAACGGAGCGCGCGCGGCGTGAACGCCACGGCTGCAGGCGTGCGGCTTTACGTTGAGGCGAGTGCGATTCTGCGGCGCGTCGAACGCTTGCCCGATGTCGTACGCGGACAAGGCGAAGAAGTGGCGGGTAGCGTTTCCGTCGGCATGGCTTTTCCCCTGGCGTCGCAGCTCGCGGGGCCGATCATGGCGGCATGCCGCACTGCGCTGCCAAAAGTGCGCCTGCAGCTTTCGTCCGCGGGTAGCATTCAATTGGCCGGACGCATTCGCGAACATGCCCTCGACCTGGCTGTGCTCTTCGAAGGCGAGCCCTATGCCGGTTGTGTCCGTGTGCCGCTATTCGAGCGACGGCTCTTTCTTTTGCGGCGTGCAAACGGGTCGGTTAGGCCTGGATCGATCAAATTTCAGGACCTCGCAGACCTTCCACTCGTGCTGCCGCATCAGCCGAATATCGTGCGACTTGTACTCGACCGACTGTTCGCAGAGGCTGGAATTGAGCCGCATGTCGCTGCCGAAGCCGACGTGAGTACCGACATGCTCGCCGCCGTGCAGGCTGGTGTCGGGGATACCATCCTGCCGATTGGCGGCACGGACGATCTGCCCGGTACTATTTGTGCGCAAGCCATCGAACCCGCAGTTTTTCTGACAGCCAGCATCGTTTCGTCTGCGGAGACGCCGCTCGCTGCCGCCGGGGAGGCGGTGCGCGATTTCATTGCTGGCTTTGTGAAACAGCATGTGTCTGAGCGCCCGATACCTGGCGACGCATCGGAAGAGGAATGACCCGTCGCAAGCTATAGTTACCGCTTATACCCGCATCGCAAGACAGTATTTTTCCCATTCTGAAAAAGCGTGCAGACTTTGCCCGCGGCATCCTGAAGACGGCATGTCGTCGTCCGATGCCTGGCGGGAGAGTTGGCATGGCGAGATTGATCTATCGCGTGGTCTCCACGTGTGGCGCATTGGGCTACGGATTCCCGCGGGAATCGCTGCAAAAGGCGCTGGTTGGCCGTATCGACGCTGTGATCTCAGATGCCGGTTCGATGAGCGCGGGCCCGTATTACCTTGGCAGTGGCGGCCAATACTTCGAGCGTGATGCCGTCAAGAGCGATTTTCGCAAGATGGTCGAGGCGGCAGAAGGTATCGAGGCGCCGGTGATTCTCGGTAGCTGTGGGATGGCTGGCGGCGATCGCAATCTCGACTGGATGCTCGAGGTCGCGAGAGAGGTATTCGAAGAACTCGACGTGCACGATACGAAGGTGGCCGTGATCCGATCAGAACTCGATCCGGCTATCGTGATCGACGAACTGCGCGCCGGCGCATTGCACCCACTCGGCGCGGGACCGTTACTCGATGAAGTGTCGCTGCGCGAAAGTACGATCGTCGGCCAGATGGGCATTCATCCGCTACTTGCTGCGCTGCATAGCGGCGCGAAGTATGTCTTCGCGGGCCGTTCTTGTGACGTGGCGCTATTCGCAGCCGACATGATCCGACGCGGCATCGCGCCGGGGCTTGCGTATCACGTTGCACACGTGCTCGAGTGCGGCGCGCTCGCCTGCGATCCCGGGGCGCTATCTGATTGTCTCGTGGCGGAGATTTATGACGACGGCAGCGCGGTTTTTATCGCACCCGACGAGAACCGCCGCTGCACGCCGTATTCCATCGCCGCGCATTCGCTCTATGGGCAAGCTCATCCGCAGTTGCAGTTCTATCCTGAAGGCGTGCTCGCGATGGCCAAAACGGAGTTCTTTGCCGTCGACACGCGCACCGCAGGCATTCGCAAGAGTCGCTTTTACCGCACCGGCAGGCCGTGGCCGTTGAGCATCAAACTCGAGGGCGCGCGATGCGTCGGTTTGCGTAGGATCTCGCTGGTCCAACTGGATCCCAGGGATCTGCGCGCGATACCCGACGATATTCTCGTCTACGGGCGCAATGGCGTGCAGGAGAGGCACCTCGTATCGTCAGAACGGGAACTTGGGATCATTGTTCGAACGCGTGCGCCCACGGCCGCCGCGGCTGACAAGCTCGCAAGCCTGCTGACGCATTACCTGAACCACTATGACTACCCGGGGCGCGAATCGACAGCCGGTAATATCGCCTATCCGCTGTCGCCGAATCTGGTGAGTATTCGCTATGCCGATGGTGCTTACGGCGCAATCGTGCCGAGCGGGACGCGCGATCCCGTGTTTCTTGCACAGTACGCGTCGATCCGGCAGGGCGTCGTCGATCTCGTGCGGCGCGAGTTTCCCGAGGCACTCTCCGAGGCCGAATACGCGTTCATCGAGGCGGATACTGAGCGTCCAGTTGCATTGCTTCGCACCGTGGACCGCGACGCGGATGCGCTTGCGAGGCGGCATCGCGCGGAAATCGAACGTGTTGCCTCCGTCGCGTCGGTAGGCCAAGGATCGCTGCTGGATGTCAATGCGGCCGATGCTTATGAATGGACGCTTTATCACCTTCTTCAAAACGAGGAAGTCATTCGCGACCGGCTGTTTCCGATCCATTACTACCATGCAAGCGGCCGCGAATGGAGCAGGGCGGGCGACGCGCGGGCGGACTATTTCGACGTGGGTGAACCGGTCGGCGCACAGAATCTCGACGACAGGACGCTCTCCGTGATCGAGGACGTGCCACCACACGGCACACCATCTGGAAGCCAGCGTCTGCGCGACATGGCCCGCGTGATCCGAAGCAAGGACGCAGGGATCAACCGGCTGACATTCGACGTGCTGTTCGTATCGAAGGATGCGTATGAAGCGGCCCTGCGCTCGAACTTCTTCTGCGCGCGCAATGTGGCCGACGAGCTCGGGTTCGAGCTGGCCTCCGTGGTGGGCGCGTATTTCGTCGACAACTGCAACGCGATCAAGATCACCGTGGAAAGGCCGATCATTTCGGCGTCGCTGGATGAACGCGATGTATTCGGTGCACAACAGCATTCCATGCTGGAGCGGATGGTTGTTCCGATGTATTCCGACGGCCTGCCGAGTGCGGAATGACACGACGGAGTATCGACATGTCAAAGGCTTACACCGTAGTCGACTATCTCGGCGTGTAATCGCGTCTTCGTCAGGACCGCGACCGGCTGGTGCGTGTCAGCTGATAGCCGGCAATCAGACCCATGTCGTATGCGCTTTCCAGCGCGCGGGCGATATCGATCGGTCGCACCGTAACGCGTAGATCAGGCATCTCGGGATTCAAAAAGAACGTATCGACATCGAAGCAGTCCGTCGCAATCTCGCTCAAGGTGTTCAGACGTTCGTCGGTTAGCGCACTCATGGTTCTCTCCTCTCTGGCTTTTCGCACATCGAGATGCCGCGCTATTGGCGCGGATATCGATCGTACTTCGGGCCGAAAATTTACTGATGCTTGCTTCGGAACAGAGAGTAGGCGGGAAAAGTTAGCCCAGACTTAAGCGTTCAGCATTCCATCATGCAGCCGGACGACGCACCACCTAATTTTCCCCTAAGAGACGCATCGGATACTCAATCCCAGAAGCACGCTTTCGATCCAAAAGAGAATGCGTTGTTTCTAATTCCTAACTGTCTATTAGCAACAGGAGTCAATCATGTCTACTTCCACCAAGCCGGATACCTCCACGACCCAAAGCATCAACGCCCTCATTGGCAAGCACAAAGAAGGCTTCAAGGTGCCCGATGGCATCGTCGTCGACGGCGCGGATCTCGTGCCGACCGTTCAGTACCTGCTGTAACGGCAAGCGGGGAGGCGCGGAATGGCTTTTCGTGTCTTCGAGGTAATAGACGCGTCTCCCCTCTCCAGTCGTAGAACTGTCGATCGCTATGAAAACCATTGCTGAAACGTTGCACGAACATTCCGAGTGGCGAGAGCTGGCCCTTCCGCGCGCGGGAGTGAGCAAAGCACTGCGAACGGAATTGCAGACACGCCTGAAGGATTCGCTTTTCAAGGTGTTGCAAGAAATTGCGCGTGTCATTCCGGAACCGTTCACGCAAGAACGCGTCATGATCGCGGCACTTGATCCGTCCCGGAGATATGCCCCGAATCTGTACTTCGCGTATTTCAGCGTGCTGGAAAGCATGGCTCGTTCAGACTCGATGGCTGTCGTGCAGCGTTGCGCTGCATTGCGTGAGTGTCTGTACGCACCCTATTGCGACGAGTTTGAAATTCGTCAGGGTGTCGATGACATCACCCTCTCTTTCACTCGAGCGCGTGACACCGCTGCTCAGTCCGATGCAAGTCGTCCTGACTTCTCTACGGGCACGATGGAGCGCCAGGAGCAGGCGGCCGACGAGTGCATCGCGGTCCATCCATCCGTTGCGCATACAGCAAGACGCCACTGTGCCGCAACGAAAACCTTCATTGCGGCCCGCGATCCCGATCTCGCAGACGAACTCGACAGCATAATGTCGGTTGTCCAGTTGATGCCTGCTTCGTTTACGGCAGAAGCCGCATCGAGCTTGTCAAGTTTCGGGATGATCGTCGTTCGACCACTGGAAAATGTCAGCGAGCGACAGCAGCAATTTTTCTATTTCGACCGGCTGGTACATGAGGCGTCGCATCTTTACTTGAATCTGTTGATGACGTTTGATCCGCTGGTGACGAATGGCTCCACGCTGGCACCGTCGCCAGCGCGACAAACCTTGCGACCGCTCAAAGGCGTTCTGCACGCGCATTTTGTGTTCTTTCGCCTGCTGCATGCTTACCGAAGTGCATCGGATATGGCAGGCAACGCGGACGAGCCGGACCTGTCGGCCGAGGCTGCGGCGCATCTGCCCATTGGCGCGCTGCCGCTCTCCTTCCGTATGCGACAAGCCGTCTACGCCGCAAGGTTCATGCAGGGCGACGCGATTCTTCGATCGCATGCCCAATTCACCGAGCGTGGCCGCATGATCCTTGATTCAATGAGGGAGGCCGTTCGTCATGTCTGATTCACATTTAAGTGCAGGCGACCGGCGATTGGTAGATCGCTTGTCACGAATGGAGCCACTTCCCGCATCTGTGCTGGAGATGGGGTGTGGTGAAGGGCACAAACTGGTGGCGCTCAAACGCAGCCATAACGTCGACGCATATGGTGTCGATAGCCATGAGCCTTCGGTGTCTTCGCTAAACAAAGCGGGAATAGGGGCGATGGTTGGCGACATGCGAAATCTGCCATTCGACGATCATCACTTTGATTGGGTGCTGATTGCCAATTCGCTTCATCACATTCCAAATCCACAGGATGCCTTACGAGAAGGTGCACGAGTGGCGCGTCACGGAGTCGTGATCTGTGAGCCGTGGTGCGATCAGACCATAGAGTCACAGCGGACCACTTATGCGCTCTGCCAGTGGTCGAATGCGTTGGTGCAGAGCCTCGGATACTTTCACCGCGAAGGTCTTTCTGCCGGCGAAATTCTCGATCTGGTTGACTTCGAAGCGGCGTCCGCCGAAGTTTTTTACGAGCTGGGAATTGCGCGATGGGACGTCAACGAATGGCTGAAACACTTCAGCCCTTACATGGATCAGTTAGCAGAGACGCACTTTCTTCGATGGCGTCTCAAGCATCTCCTCGGGACCTTGCCAACCGATACCGCGACCGAACCGGGTCAGGTCGTGGTTGTCATCCGGAAGTGCGCGGCTTGAGCGCAAAACCCTTACTGCATTCCAACCAGATTCTGGTGGGTACGTAACATGAAACAGCAAAGACAAGCAGTGGTTATCGTTGGCGCAGATTCCAACGGTTATTATATCGCCCCGACCCTGCAGGGGCGTGGCTACCAATGCGTTCACGTCGATGTAGGCAACCTGTCTCGCACAAAACCCGGCACGTCCACCTGCTTTAAGACGGAGTTCAGGATTCCTTCCGATGACGACTGGGCCATCGCCGATCTCGTCATCAATTTGAACCGATACAGTGTGAAAGCGGTGCTCGCGGTAGGTGATACGGGCGTCGTGGCTGCGAACAAGATAGCGCAATATTTCAACGTGCCGAGAAATCCAGCGGGAAGCTGGAGAATTCATCGACACAAGTACCACATGATCGAAGCCCTCAGACACGAGGGCGTTCCCTGCTCCGAACAATTCGTGTCCAACAGGATAGATAAAATCGTCTCGTGGTATCGCAGCAGTGAGTTTGCACGCGTAGTGATGAAGCCAAGCCTTGGCGGCTATTCTGACGGTGTGGGAGTCTGCGGGAACGAGAAAGAAATTGTTGGTATCTTCGAAAAGAATATCAACAAGATCAACTGTACGGGGCAAACGAACGACGAATACGTGATCCAGGAATTTCTTGAGGGGCAACACTATGTTGTCAACACGGTCTCAGTAGAGGGAAGGCATTTCGTGACCGACGTCTGGCATGAGGTGAACCACGACGAAGATACCTTCCTGATTGACGAGTATGCGGATTCGGTGAGTCGCGCGTCACCGGAATTTGCCACGGTATCGAACTACATTGAGAAAGTGCTCGACGCGTTGCAGATACGGAACGGTCCAGCCCATTCCGAAGTGATGTTGACCCCTCGTGGCCCGCGTCTGATCGAAACGCATGCGAGGCTGGCCGGTGGCATCGACTTCGCGGTGGTCGAAGAGTGCAACGGATACAGTCAAGTCTCTGTTCTTGCAGACAGTGTGATTGCCCCCCAGCTTTTCGCAAGCCGGACAGCACTCTACTCAGCCGCTCCCTCCAGATTTGCGCGTTTCGTCTACATGTCCGCTGACGTCACCGGTTCGATCAAATCGGATATCGATGTGGATGGATTCTTCGAAATTCCGAGTTTGATGAGTATCAAACTGACTATCCAGGCTGGCGGAAAACTCGAGAGGACTAAGCATTCGCTTGGTCACCCAGGGTATGCAATGTTCCTGGCAGAAAGTCGCGAGGAGCTTTGCCGGGACTATTTCAGGTTCCGCGAGTTTGAAAGACGCTTCTTTGCGGACCTGACTGAAGAGCCTGTCCGGGAAGAATCCACGATGTCAGGACGTTAGGCATGCTGATCGAGGAAGGTCATCGTTACTCTCTGGAGCGCAGATATGGAAACCCTGTGGCTACGTGCTGAAACCAAGTTGAACGAACGGCGAACTCCATTGATCCCGGTTCACGCAGGGATACTCGTCAGAAATGGCTACCGTGTGTGCGTAGAGGCGTCGGAGGACCGCATTTTCAGCGACTCGGCATATCGCGAGCAAGGCTGCATTCTGGTCGAGAAGGGAAGCTGGAGATTCGCCAATCGCGACACTCTGATTCTGGGGCTAAAGGAGCTTCCGGACGGATCCTTTCCGCTGCGACACCGGCACTTCTACTTCGCGCATGCCTACGAGGGCCAAGGGGGTTCGGTCGAACTGCTCGAACGATTCGAGAGAGGTGGCGGCTTTCTTTATGACCTTGAACAGATCAAGGATTCGTCCGGCGCACAGCTAGTTACCGGCGGCGCCGGATACCTGGCCGGAATGTGTGCCGCGACGGCATGTCTGGACATCTGGAAGCAGAGACATTGTGAACGCACCGGGTTATATCGCGTTCCGAATCAGTTTGCCAGTTGTGCGGAACTCAGCGCATATGCGAGATCACTTCTCGCTGCGCATATTCCGATCCCCAGGATCCTGGTCATTGGTCATCGGGGAAAGTCGGGCAGCGGGGTGACACATCTGCTCGATGAACTCGGGCTGGGATACGATCGATCACTGAAGATTACCCGCGAAAAGATCGGTCGAAGAGAACTGCTGCACGGGTACGACATCGTGTTTAATTGCATTAAGCTAACGAAGGATACGCCGATATTTCTATCGAAGGACATGATCGATGCGCGAACTCGAATCAAGCTGATTGGAGATGTGAGTTGCGAGGCTACGCATCCGGGCAATCCGATCCCGATTTATTCGGCGCCGACTGACTTTGAGAAACCGGTGTTTCGAACGCCAGATGGCATCGACATCATGGCGATAGATAACATCACGGCGATGTTGCCGGTGGAGTGCAGTCAAATTCTCAGTGAGCAGATTTTTCCGTATCTTTGTTATTTTCTCCTCGCTGGAGGCGTGCATGATGCGTCGCCGTTTGAGCGGGTTGTCGATTCGTTCAATCTGGCATGCCGTGCGGCGCCGGGAAGTGGTCAGTCACGTCGTGGACTTCAGGGTCTGCGCAAGAACGCACCCGGCTCGCTATGAGGCAAGCCGTCCTGGCGTCCAAACTGACGTAATTCTGAGCTAATTCCACGCCTTCACAATAGACATGCATGACGGCCGTTGCGCGCGTCGCGGATTTACTTAAACGAGGACAACGAATGAGTGATACTTCCCACAGTCTCATTATCTGGATATTGGCCGGCGCGATTGCCGGCGGAATTGCCAGCTTTGCTTGGCGAGGAAGACCCTATGGCATCCTCAAGGACATCTTTCTGGGCATTCTAGGCGCTTGTATGGCGTCTGGAATCGCGCATGGGTTAGATCTTACGATTCCGAACAGTATTTTCCTCGATATCGTGGTGTCTACTGCAGGTGCATTAGTCGTATTAGTCGTGATCCGCTTGTACAGATCAAATTGAAGGGTTTTTATCAAGTCGACATCGACGGCCAGCGTGCCCCCAGCGCGGCTTCCGTAAGGTTCAATCTAAAGGGTCAAATGGACGGGGGCGCGTTTTTGGCGCCACCCTTGACCCGGCCTGCCGAATAAGGGGCGGAATCCCCAGCAGACGGCTGATATTGTCGTGTGCGTAAAGAATCACGGCGTACGAGAACGTCGCATGCCGCGTCCGGCCACGATCGGACCGATCAGGAAGTCCCCCTCTCCTCGCCGGGTGCAACGCCTTTAGGACGGGAATTGCCGTGTCGCTCATGCGAGCTATACGTGCTGCTTATACCCGCATCGCGAGCCAGTATTTTCGCCATTCCAAAAAATCCTGCACACTGCGTCCCGCAGCATCAATACGACCACTTATCGTGATTCGATCCAGGGCAAAACCATGCGCGGGAGTGCGCAAGACTCTTCACAAACGTGAATTCCAGGTGATTTAAGCCCAACACAATACGTTATGCGAATCAACAGGGTGATTTTATATTCAATAGCGTGCGACTGAAGTGGAGCGAACGCTATCCAAAAACGTTGGGACATCATGCGAGTTTTACTGGTTGAAGAGGATTTGCAGATTGGCGAGAGCCTGCTTCGCGCATTGAAGGTTGCGGATTGCAGTGTCGACTGGGTGCGCGACGGCAAGGCCGGCAGCGTGGCCATCAACACGGCCTATTACGCTGTCGTATTGCTCGATCCCGGGCTGTCGGGCGCAGGCGGTATCGATCTGCTACGCGCGCTACGTGCCGCGGGCAATGACGTCCCCGTGCTGATTCTCACTGCACTGGACGATCTGGAGACGCGTGTGCACAGCCTTGACGTCGGTGCCGACGATTGCGTACTCAAGCCGATCGAAGTCCGCGAACTTCTTGCGCGTATCCGGGCGGTATTGCGGCGCAAGGCGGGCTACGCGACCTCGCGTATCGGCGGCGAGTCGCTCAGCCTCGATCTCGACAAACGCATGTTGCGCTGCAACGGGGTGGCGTCGTCGCTCTCTGCGCGCGAGTTCGCGCTGATGCACGCGTTTCTGGAAAGGCCCGGCATGATCCTGTCGCGCGGCCAGCTTGAGGACAGGCTATACGGATGGGGTAAAGAGGTGGAAAGCAATGCGGTTGACGTGCTGATCCATGCAATGCGCAAAAAGTTCGGGCAATCCCTGATCCGCAACGTGCGCGGGGTCGGCTGGACGGTGGCCCATTGAGACTCTTCTATCGGAATGCGCAAAATCGCGCGTGGGTTGACGGCGGAAGGGCTGCCGGCACTGATCCAGTGCAGCAGCCTGATGCCTGCTACGTTGACTAATGAATCCGATTAATTCCACCGGCGGCCCCGTCGAAATAGAGGTGTGAATCGACGATTCAGGCGGCAGGACAGCTACTTGACGGGCTGGTTATTGGTGAAGAAATCAACCAGGCTATGAGGCGCGTTGGGGCCGAGGCACACGTTGAGGATTCCTTTGGATTCCTCTGCTTCCAACTCACTACGGGGAAAGAGCTCCTTTTCATACGCGATCAGCGCGGCTTCAACGTTACCGGGGTTGGCGGCGATGGCCTTCCCGAGTTCAGCGCCGTCGAACATTGCGAGGTTGGCCCCTTCACCAGACGGTGACATCAGGTGCGCCGCGTCGCCGAGCAGCGTCACCCCCGGCACGCGAGCCCATCGATGCTCGACCGGGAGCGCATGAATAGGACGAGGCACAGGGGCAGTCTCACCGTCGGTGATGAGCGCTAGCAACTCCGGAGCCCAGCCGTCGAACTCCTCCGCAACGCGGGCCAAGGCAGTCACCGGGTCGGAGAAGTCGATACTGTCAATCCATTCCTTTGGTTTGTTCAGCTCCACGTACGTATGCAGCACGCCATTGGGTTCACGGTGCGCCGCGATGCCTTTCCCCGGCGCCAGCGCAAACAGCGCGCCGCCACCAACCGCTCCCGCACTCGCCTTGTGACGAGTGTCGCTGTCAAACAGGTGTGTCTCGATGAATGACGTGCCGACGTACGTCGGCTTCGCCTCGGAAAGAAGTGGACGAACTCTCGACCAGGCTCCGTCGGCCCCCACGAGGAGGTCGGTAGTTACCGTTGCGCCGTTGGCAAAGGTCAACACGTGCCGTCCGCCGCCGAGCGGAGATACTTCTGCGACTTTGTGTCCCCAGCGGACCGTGCCGGTAGGAAGCGAGTCAAGCAGAATCCTGCGAAGCTCTCCTCGGGGTACCTCAGGTCGACCGCCTGCGCCGTCGTCGGGATGTTCAAACAGGACATTGCCGTCCTTGTCGAGCACTCGCGTTGCCTCGCCGCCGGCGTGGATGATTTCAAGGAATTGATCGAAGAGTCCCGCTGCCTTGAGTGCGAGCTGCCCGTTGGTTTCGTGGATATCGAGCATGCCTCCTTGCACTCTCGCATTTGCCGAGGCTTCCGCTTCGTAGATCGTCGCAGCAATGCCGTGGACGTGGAGGACCCGGGCAAGAGTAAGGCCACCGAGCCCCGCACCGATGATCGCAACTGATGTATTCATCCTGATTCCCTGTTTGTCGGAGGTCGCCGTGAGATCTGCCACAAGCGGTTTATGGAACGACATTCCATGCTAATATTGGAACGGCATTCCATAAGTGTCAAGATGAGACATGGCAAAAAAGCCGCGTAGCACGCAACGACGGGAGGACTCGCTCTCGCCGGATCGAATCATTGAGGCGTCGATTGAGCTCCTGGACAGCAGCGGAGAGAGGGGGCTGACGTTCCGTGCCTTATCCGAGCGGCTCGCCACCGGTCCTGGCGCAATTTATTGGCACATCGCCAGCAAGAGTGATCTGTTGACCGCCGCGTGCGACACCATCGTCGCGCGCACGATGAACGCGCCCGTGGACGGCACGACGCCGCAAGAAACCATTCGCGCGCTCGCGCTAGCCATGTTCGACGCGATCGACGCGCATCCGTGGGTCGGCTCAGCGCTGACACGTGCCCCCGGGCAGTTGCCGATGGTGCGCGTTCTCGAACGCGTAGGCCAGCAGGTACGCGCTCTTGGCGTGCCGGACGGAAACCAGTGGGCAACGGTTTCCGCTTTGCTGAGCTACATCCTTGGCGTCGGTGGGCAGAACGCGGCGAACACGCATTTCGCTCTGGAGCAAGGCCTCGATAGATCCAACTTTCTAGACGAGGTGTCGACCGTGTGGTCCGAGCTCGATCCGGACGAGTATCCGTTCACCCGCAGCGTAGCCAGACAGTTGCGCATTCACGACGACCGTGTCGATTTTCTCGCCGGGATCGATCTTATGCTTCGGGGGATCGAGTCAGCGCGCGGTCGTTGATCTGATCAGGGCATCTTGTGATCGACTTCCTGTCATTGAAAAGGTTGCTTCGGAAATTTAGCCAGATAATCCGGAGCACGTGAATTTTTCTGGAAAATGAAAATGGAATTTTTCAAAAACTGACACGCACGGTCAAGCCTGCCAATTTCGATCGATTAAAGTGCGACGACTCCACGTGGATAAACCGTGGAAAGGACCAACCAACAAAAACTAAAGATCGTATGCTTGAGAACGTTTTCACCGCAGAGCAGCGCGACGCCTTGCAGGAGATTGCCAATCTGGCAATGGGCCAGGCCGCTACGCGTCTTGCTCGCCTGTTCGATACCTTCATCCAGCTGTCGGTCCCGCATGTGTGCGTCGTCGGTGTCGACGAGGCCACGCAGACCCTGCGCGAGATGACCGGCATCGACGAAAGCGTGACTGCCGTGCGCCAGGGCTTTCGCTCTGACATCAACGGCGAGGCGCTCGTGATTTGCCGCAGCAGCGGCGTCGGGTACCTGAGTGCGCTCGTCAACGAGTCATACATGGATTCGGCATGCGAGACGGTCAGCCAGACGGAACTGATTTTCGATGTTGCAAACGTGCTGACGGGTGCGTGCGTCTCGTGCGTTCTGGACCAGTTCGATCGCACGCCGATCTTTTCCCCACCGACGCTGCTCGGGGAAAAAATTGCGCTCGACGATGTCTTTCAGTCGAACGTTGTCGCATGGCGGACCGCACTTTTGCTCGAGGTCAATTTCGCGCTCGAAGATCAGACGTTCCGCGCGCACCTGGTCATCCTGATGGACGAGGACTCGATTCGCCGCCTGTACGACGCGCTCAATGCGCTGTTGTGCAGCCTATGAACGACGCGATAGAACAGTCGCTCGGCGATTTTCGATGTGCCGCGCGTTAGCCGAACGCAGCGTAAAGGCGAAGAGGTCGTTGCAAAAATTCAGGGCTATGGGAATGGCGATGTCACCAGCCCGTTTTGACGGCGACGGTACATCAATCGAAAGGGAAGCATTTAAAGATGAAGGCAAGAATACCCTCGCCCGGCTACGCCGACGGTCAATCGGCGTCGAACAGCGAAGTGCCGACACCGGAATGCGTCTACCTCGGGCGACAGCCGATTCTCGACCGGAGCGGAACATTGACGGCGTTCGAACTGCTGTTCCGCTCCGGAGGCGCCAATCTCGCCCAAATCACGGATGATGCCGATGCCACCGCGCACGTCATCGCGAGACTCGTCGGCGATATGGGGCTCCGCACCGCGCTGGGCGATCACACCGGCTATGTGAACGTCGACCGGACGGTACTGATGTCCGAGATGGTACGGCTGTTGCCGTTTCCGCCTGAACGCCTCGTGCTCGAAATTCTTGAGACGGTAACGTTCGACGAGGCACTCTTCAGACGTTGCAACGACCTGCGGCGTGCGGGCTTCCGGCTCGCACTGGATGATGTTTCACAGGTGTCCCCGCGGCTGCTCCAGTTTCTGCCGTGCGTCGATATCGTCAAGATCGACTTTATAGAATGCCCGCGTGAGCATCTTGCCGAACTGATCGGCGTCGTCAGGCAGCAAGGGAAGGTGTCGATCGCCGAAAAAGTCGAAACACGTGAAGACCATAGCACCGCTATGCGGGCCGGCTTCGACCTGTTTCAGGGCTACTACTTTGCGAAGCCGCAGGTGCTGACATCGCGGCGAATCACTCCGTCGCGCGACGCGCTGCTGCGCCTGATGGTGCTGCTGGGTAACGATCCCGGGATCGACGAGCTCGAAGCGGAACTCAAGCAGATTCCGAACGTCGTGATTCAACTGTTGCGGTTGCTCCATTCCGGCGCGTTTGGGCATGCCCGGGCGGTCTCGTCAATGCGCGAAGCGATCATGGTCGTGGGCACGCGGCAAATCACACGGTGGACCCAGTTGCTCCTGTTCGCAGATGGTCATCCGGACGCGTTGCGCTTTAATCCCTTGGCGCAGTTGTGCGGCACGCGCGCGAGATTCATGGAACTTGCCGCTGGCTGGCTGCGTCCAGATGACAACCGGTTCGCCTCTACGGCCTTCATGACGGGCGTGTTCTCGCTGGTTCATGTGCTGTTCGGCGGTGCGATTGAGGATATCGTGTCCACGTTGCCGATTCATGCCGATATCCGGCGCTCACTTCTCGAACGGCAAGGCGAGTTGGCGTTGCTCTTGAATGCCGCCGAGGCGACCGAATCGGGAGAGCTCATGGCAATTCGCGCCGCGTGCGATGCGCTGCCCGTCTTTACCCCCGACGACTTGATTGCGGTTGGACTCGTCGCCGCTGCGCAGTAGTTTCCCCGAACCGGTCATTCAATTCGCTGGAATCAGCCGCGAATCGCTTCACGCTCTATCGCGGCCCGGCAGGCGATCAGTGCCTTTTGCACCGATGGCAGGCTCTCTTCAAATCGGTTCGATGGCATTGCCACCGAAACTGCATGCGTCCGCAGGCCCCTGACGACAATAGGCACCGCGATCGCACAGACACCCGGCGCATGTTCTTCGCGGTCATAGGCTAAACCGGTACGACGAATTTCTTCGACTTCGGCGACGAGCGCCGGCATCGATTGAAGTGTGCGAGCCGTGAGAGCGGGCATGCGCCCAGACATCATTCTCTCGATCTCATCATTGCTGAGGGTCGAGAGAATGGCCTTCCCATTTGCCATGGCGTGCATGGGCCTCGGCCGGTTATTGATCGGCACGACCCGCAATTCGCGGTCGGAATCGATCCGGTCGAGAAAAGACACCTCGGCCCCATGCCCAACGGCGAGATCTACGGTTTCATGCGTTGCTGCAAAAAGCGCCTCCAGCGCGCTGCGTGCGCGGGCGGACATCTCGGTCTGCGCCGACTGCGCGAGCTGGAGCATGCCCCAGCCCAGACGAACTCCCGCCGCTCCCGCCTCGACCAGATTCTCGGCAGCTAATGCGTCGACGATGCGCTGTACGGTCGATCGCGGAAGCCCCGTCGCTTTTGCGATTGCGCCAAGGCTGCTGCCTGAATTGCTGCTCAGCATCCGAAGAATTGCCGCTGCGCGGGAAACCACCTGCATCCCACCATCTCGAGTGTCTTCTGTTGTCATATCCAATTTAGCTCTTGTGATGTACCGACAGACGGTACTATACTGTACCAACAGACGGTTCAGTTGAATCAGGGTTTACGTGAATCGCCTTCGCTAACCTGCTGACGAGGATCATGGACCTCCTCCGACGGGCAGGTTGAAACGGTTGCGGCATTTGGAAGCCGCCGAGCACTGATCGAGGTATTTGTGATGAAACTGAAAACCACTGGCGCGGCGTTCGCGATCCTTCTGGGCGCGCTGGCCGCGCTTCCGCCTATATCGATTGATATGGCGCTCCCCGCGCTGACACAGATTGGCTCTGATTTAGGCGCCAGTGGGGGACTCGCCGGTCTGACCTTGAGCCTGTTCATGGCGGGCTTCGCGATAAGCCCGTTTTTCTATGGTCCGTTTGCGGACCGTCATGGCCGCCGGCCGCTACTGCTGATTGGACTCGTGCTGTTCAGTATCGGTGGATTGTGCTCGACCGTCGCGCCGTCCATTGGCGTGCTGCTGGCGGCAAGGCTCGTCCAGGGCGCCGGAGCCGGGGCTGGCATGACGCTGGCCATGGCGATGGTGCGGGATCTGTTCGAGGGGCGGATCGCACAGGCCCGCCTCGCCGTTGTTACCGTAGTGTCCCAGGTTGCTCCCATCGTTGCGCCGGTACTTGGCGCTGCGCTGCTGGGCTGCGTAGGCTGGCGGGGCATCTACGGCGTGACTGCAGCCTGCGGCCTGTTGCTGCTTTTGATCGTGCGCTTGTCTGTCGACGAAACCGCGACTAGCCCGCCTGGCCCGAAGCCGCCACTGCTCGGAAAGCTTGTTCGCGACTATCGGAAGGTCCTGAGCCATGGCAGCACGATGTCCCATATCCTCGTCAATGCGCTGGGCTTCGGCTGGCTCTTCTCATACGTATCAGGATCGCCGTTGGTGCTGATCGATTCGCTTCATGCCAGCCCGGCGCTTTACTCGATGCTGTTTGCCTGCACCGGTGGGGGCATCGTCGCGGGTGCGACGTTGAGCGGCCGGTTAGTACAGCGCGGTGTTTCGCCGCGCCGTCTGCTCTTCTTTGCGGTGGTGATCGGGGTGACCGCAACGGGAAGCCTCGCTGCCCTGTCTCTTGGGAACCTGGTCTCGATTGTTACGATCATGCCGCTGTTGGTCCTCTCTACGGCGGCCTTCGGCCTCGCCGCGCCGTGTGCGGCTCACGGCGCACTCGAGTCGCTTCCCAGGCTGGCCGGAATCACTGGCGGCTTGCTGACATCGATTCAGATGCTTGCGGGTGCGATCGCCAGTCTGGTCGTCGCCATGTTATTTCCGCATTTGGGAACGCTTGCCATGACGGGCACGATGGCCTGCTTTGCCATCGCCGCACTGCCGATTGCGATTGGTATCGCGCAAGGGGCGCCTAATCCGTCGCGTGAGCCGGGCGCAGCGTCGCTATAGAATCCGGCCGCCCGTTGCTGCGTTGACCTGCGTTCCGTTAGCTATCCGAAAGGATTTCTGACTTCCGGAGAATGCAGCCTTCCGCTGACCAAATGGCGGCGGGCGCGCTATGCCGGCTTGATGTTCTGGTTCACGCGGAATAGGTTGTCGGGGTCAAACTCTCGCTTGGCTGCGGACAGACGCGAGTAATTGTCGCGGAAGCAGTCCCTTACCCGGTCCTCTCCCTCTTCCATCATGAAGTTCACATACGCCCCTCCGGACGAGTAGGGATGCAATGCGGTCTGATAATCGCGAGCCCAGGCGCTGATCCGGTCCGCATTCGCTGCATCGGGATCGACTCCGACGAACACTCCCGCCCAACGGGCATCGCGGTAACTGAACGCGGTCTCGTTGCGGCCCACCCGGTGCGCAGCGCCGTCGACTGGGTAGAGGTGCATCGTAGAGTGCATCGTTGGCAGCTGGCGGGCGTGCTCCATGTGCAGCGCAATCGCTTCGTCGGACAAGTCGTTGAAGAAGTCAGCGCGCCAATACCACTGCAGCCCGGGCGAATAGAGGCCGTCGAACGCGCTTTGCAGGACTGGGAACGGGAGCGCCTGAACGCCGTGCAGCGCGGGGCCGGTCGCCAGCACCGGCGCGAAGGCCGCATCGGCCATCGCCGGGTCGCCGGTCCAGCACCAGACAACCGCGCACACCTTTTGCAAGTGCAGCGTCTCGGGAAACGGCGCCACGGGAGGCACGGTCATAAACGCGAAAAAGCCGTTGAGTTCGTCCGGCGCCTCGGCGATGAATGCGCGGTACCACTGCATGATTTCCGCCCCGCGCTCCAACGGCCATATCGTCGGACCGGCGAGGACATCCGACACCGGATGCAGTCTGAATTCGAACGAGGTGACCACGCCGAAATTTCCGCCGCCGCCACGCAACGCCCAGAACAGATCGCTGTTGTTGGTCTCGCTCGCGGTGACGAGCCGTCCGTCGGCGAGCACCACGTCGGCCGACAGCAGATTGTCAATCGAGAGCCCGTAGCGGCGCGTCAGGTGGCCGATGCCGCCACCGAGCGTCAAGCCGCCGACGCCGGTCGTGCTGATGATTCCGCTCGGCGTGGCAAGCCCGAACGCGTGCGTCGCGTGGTCCACGTCGCGCCATTGGCAGCCTCCCTCCACCCGGACGGTGCGCGCGGCAGGGTCGACGCGGACGCTACGCATCCCCGAGAGGTCGATCACCAGGCCATCGTCGCAGATGCCGAGGCCGCCGCCGTTGTGTCCGCCGCCTCGCACGGCCAGCAGTAGCCCATGGTCGCGCGCGAAGTTTACGGATGCGATCACGTCCGCCACGTCCGCACATCGCGCGATCAGCCGCGGACGCTTCGAAATCATCGCGTTGAAGACTTTGCGGGCATCGTCGTAGCCCGCGTCGGCCGGCTGGATGATGCTTCCGCGAAGGCATGCGCGATAAGCCATCAGATCGTTGTCGCTGAACATGTCGTTCTCCTCGGTGCGTTCCTGATCTTCACTGTAAGCGTGCGGCCCACGACGGACTATCCGCAGGATTGATCAAATTGCGTCGCGATCGTCGCCGGGCCCCGTAGTTGATTCTGACTACGGCGGCACAAGCGCGGGCTTGACGCCTCGCAGGGACGTCACTACAACGTAAACACGGCTTGTCCTAAGCATTCAGTCAGACGGGAGAACGCAGTGCCGCTATTTCTCATCGAACGCCAGTTCGCCGACGAACTGAAGCTGGACGCCGCCGGTGCTGCGGCGCTCAAGGAAATCAACGACGCGAGCAGCGTCAACTGGCTGTTCTCGTTCCTGTCTGCGGACCGACGGAAGACCTACTGCCTCTACGAGGCGCCGAGCGCCCAGGCGATTCGGGAAGCTGCCACGCTCGCTGGCCTGCCGGCTGATGTGGTGGTAGAAGTGAGCGAGTTGCGGCCGGAGATGTTCAACTAGGCATCGGAGGCCGACTCGATGCAGTGCGCCCTCTGTGGCCGGGACAATCGTGCCGACGCCCGCTTTTGCGACGCGTGCGGTACTTGCCTCACAGTGCAAGTGACGGATGAGGACGACGCGGGGTCGATGGTTGGCCGCGAAACCGAACTCGCCGCGCTCGCCGAATTGCTCGGACGAATGATGGGCGGCCATGGCGCAATCGTCGCGCTCGCCGGCGAGCCCGGCATCGGCAAGTCGCACACTGCGCAGATGCTGGCCCGTCGAACTTCCGGCGTGCGCACGCTTTGGGGGCGCTGCAACGAGGAGCCGGGTGCGCCACCCTACTGGCCGTGGCTGCAAATCATGCGAGTCTGGCTCGGGAGCCATGACGACGATGCGCTGCGCGCCACGCTGGGCACCGTGGCAGGGCTCATCGCGGAGCTTCTCCCTGAGATCAGGCAGCGGTTCGCCGATCTGGCGCCGTTACTGCCAACGTCCGATCCGCAGCAGCAACGCTTCCGGCTGTTCGATGCAATGGTCAGCTTCTGGAAGCTCGCAGCCGCGCGCGAGCCGCTGTTGCTGATTATTGACAACCTCCATTGGGCCGACGCATCGTCGCTCCGGTTACTCGAGTTTCTCGCGCCGGAGATCGGGGATAGCCGCATCCTGCTGCTCACCACTTACCGCGACATCGAATTGAACCGTCAGCATCCGCTGTCGGTCACACTCGGCGACCTCGCCCGGTACAGTCATTTCCACCGGTTTCGCCTTACGGGACTTAACCGTCGGGAGACGACGGCGCTGATCACGCAGGCGGGCGGCAACGGCTTCATGCCGGCGCTCCTCGACGCGATCTACAGCCAAACCGAAGGCAACCCCCTGTTCATCGGCGAGATGACTCGTCTGCTGATTCAGGAGGGCGTGCTGCGAGGCCGAACGGAGGAGCGGCCGGTAGGGCCGTGCTCGGTTCCGTCCATCCGCATTCCCGAAGGGGTGAAGGAAGTCATCGGTCGACGCCTGAACCACCTGTCGCCACAGACCAACCGCGTACTCGAACGCGCCGCGCTGATTGGCCGGACGTTCGATCTCCAGTTGCTGCGACGCGTGCTGGACGAGCCGCTTACGAACCGTTTCCAGAACACGATCGAGGAAGCTCTGCAGTCCCACATACTCGAAGCGGCCGAGCAGCCGGGCTGGTTCCAGTTCTCGCACGCACTGATTCGCGAGACGTTGTACGAAGAAATTCCGATACCCACCCGCGGCAGCCTGCATTTGCGGGTAGCACAGGCAATCGAAGATCTTTATGGGGACGATGCGGACCCTCATTTACCGGCACTCGCGCATCATTACACCAGCGCGCTGCCTGGTGCGGATGCCACGCGTGCGGCCGACATTGCGCGCCGCGCTGCCGAACGCGCGACCCGGCTCCTCGCCCATGAGGAAGCGGCCCGCTATTACCGCCTCGCGCTTCAGGCAACGGGTATGGTGAGCGCTGGCGATCCGGCATCGAAGAGCAGGCTGCTTAACGCACTCGGTGAATCGCTCACGTTCGCGGGCGAATATCTGCAAGCGCGCGAAGCGTTCGAGCAGGCGATGTCGCTCGCGAGTGCCGCGAGAGCGATCGACGAGATGACGAGTGCCGCGCTCGGCTTCGAGATGGCCACCTGGGCACCGGGCCTTCCGGGGCAGGCGGCGGCACGGCTGCTGCGAGAAGCGCTCACCGCGCAGAGCAGCAGCGACAGCATCGCAAGTGCACGGTTGCTCAGTTCGCTTGCGCGCGCGCTGATTTTCAGCGGCGAAGATGCTCAGGCCGCGATCGTGCGCGAGCAGGCGGTGGCCATGGCGCGGCGCAGCGGCGACACACGCACGCTGGTCTCGACGCTGGTTTCGACACTGTCTGCACGCTGGCAGCCCGAGCGCAGTGCAGAGCGGCTGCGGGACATCGAGGAAGCGCTGCATCTGGCCGAACGCACGGGCGACGTCCTGTGCGCGCTCGACGCGCAAGCGTGGCAGCTGTTCGAGCTGATGGAGCTAGGTGATCTCCAGACCTGGCTCGTGCGGCTGGAACAATATGAGTACCGGGCAGCGGAACTGCAGCAGCCGTTTGTGCGCTACGTGGCGGCTACGTCGCGCGCAACCTTCGCACTGTTGGTGGGCCGGTTCGACGACGCCGAGCGGCTGATCGAGCAGGCATTGCAAATCGGCCGCCGCATGCCGGGGCTGGATGCGCCGGGCGTCTACGGCATGCAGATGTTCACTTTGCGCTGCGAGCAGGGCCGGCTGCGCGAGCTCGCGCCGCTTGTTCGCGCCTTCGTGAACGCGATGCCCAAGACAGGCATATGGCGCCCCGGTCTGGCGTTGATCTATGCGGAGATCGGCCTGCTCGACGCGGCGCGCGGCGAGTTCGAGGCACTCGCGGTGGACGACTTTGCGGTTGTCCGCCACGACGCGTTGCGCGCGGCGGATCTGGCCTATCTGGCGCAAGTGTGTGCGCGGCTGGATGACACGAAACGCGCAAATGTCCTTTACGCGATGCTGCTCCCCTACGACGGCCGCAATCTTCTGATCGGGACGACGGTGGGATGCTTTGGGGCGTCGTCGTCGCTGCTCGGCTTGCTCGCGACGACCCGGCGCGAATGGCACGACGCCCAGCGTCACTTCGAGTCCGCGTTGGCGATGAATCTACGGCAGGGCGCCGAACCTGCCCTGGCGCGTACGCGCTTGCGCTATGCCTCGATGCGGCTTGCTCGCAACGCCGACGGTGACGCCGATGCCGCGCGCGTGCTGCTCGAGGATGCACGGGCCGCGGCGGAGCGCATGGGCATGCGCGCGCTGACTGAGCAGATCGACAACGTGCGACACTCGATCGATCATGCGTCATCCCCGTCATCCCCGTCCTATCCGGCCGGGTTGAGTGCGCGCGAAGCTCAAGTGTTGCGACTGGTCGCAAGCGGGCTCGGCAATCGCGAAATCGCCGAGCGGCTGTTCGTAAGCCCGAACACCGTTGCCAACCACATTCGCGCGATCCTGGCGAAGACTGATTCCGCGAACCGCACGGAGGCTGCAGCGTTCGCAATCCGTAACGGTATGACAGCGTGACGAAAAAGGTTCGATCCATGGGGCATGGCGCGAACTCTGCGCCACGTTGCTGGTTGGAATTTCATCAGCGGCGGTGTAGACGTTGCAACTGGGTGGGCAGGCAGCGGACCATCAAGTGCAATGCCAGCGGGACTAGCACGCCATCGTCCACAATCCCGACGAATGGAACAGCGATATTGAAAGGATCGATCGCGTACAACGTCACCAAAGCGATCGCGGGCACCAGCCATCCGGGACGGTCGGGGTGGCGCAGAGCATACGAGAGCACGCGCAGATCGCCCTTGACAACCTTCCATAGCAAAGCGAATTTTTTCATTCTGGCAGACCCCACTACTTAAGAGGCGACGTCATCACCAATTCTGTCCTTGTGTCGGCTACGCTGCCTTCAGTTTCTCGATGTGCGATGGCCGTTTCTCACAGATCAAATCCTACTCCTGAATTCGGGGGCGGCAGATCGGCCACTTCAGTCACCCGGGCCGCTCGCACTGGGTGATTTCTGAATGGCCGGTCTTGGAGAAATCGAATAGACGCTGTCGACCCACATCAGCCCTTCGACACGACGCGGTTGCTACGGCAGCTTCCGGAGTGGAACAGCCGTTCGAATAGCCGTCTCGACCGGTAAGTTCTCGGCCAAAGCCGCCGTCCGAGAGCGTGTGACCAAACGTCGCCGCGAATGGCCGCTATGGAGAAAGTCGTATGTGAAAGCGCTATACCTCTCCTCGAACCCACTTTCGTCATTCGAAGCGATGCTACCTCGAAGTGGCACTTGTCGCCGATTCAGGAACCACAGGCGTATCGAACCGTCTGTAACATCTCGTTATCCTTTTCAATTCAGGCTAGACGCGATGGTGAAACCTCCCGAACCTATCCGACTTTGGCATCTTCAAGATAGTTCTGATCGACGATCATCGTAAGCGATTCGCCGTGCAGTATCCCCACGAGTGCGGCCACCATCGTTTTAAGGGGCATAAGCGTTGAATCGAAAAGCACGGAGAGAGACGATATCTGAAGCGAACATCTAAACCGAGTCGATGTTCACCTTGGCGAAGTCGGATATCTTTGTCCTAAGTTGTTATTGGGGTTTAGGGAATTGCTACTCCAGGTTGCGCGCCGATATTGCTGGCTGTGTTCTTGCCATATCGGCACCTAGTTGCCTGAACTTGCCCCGTCCGAACCTCTTTTCCGGCATTCCGCTCACAGGCGTTACCCGTGCGAGCAGAACGTTGCTGATATCCTTAATCTCCGAGCTTTGCTGCCGCGGTCTTCAGTTGTGACGTATCGATCCCCTGAGCGCTCGCAAAGCTGATGATGTGCCCGGTATCGCCGCTGAACGAGGAGATCAGCGTTGGCGCTTCCTTTGCCACGTAAAGCAGGCTCCCTAGCTTGAACAGCACTGTCGGATCCATCGTGTGCATAAGCGACTGCCCGGCATTCGCCGCTTTTTTCGCGGCTGCGACCATACCAACGGAGCCTAGACCATACGGCACCAGTGATTTTGCGAAGATCGCCTTGCTATCGCTGCTCAATGCTCCGCCTTGGGCAATCTTGTCTGCGATTTCTTTGTCAACCGAAACGCTGCTCTCTACAACCTTCTCCATCTGGTCCTTGCCGGTGAGGTCTCCAGCGGCAAGGCTATCCCCATTGCTCTGCGCGATAGCTGCGGCATCCTTCAGATCAAGTGCATTGGCCATCGCGACCTGTGCATTCGAAAGATTGCGAAGCGACGCCGAGACTGTCACCAGCAGATCTGCCTGCTGCTTGGTGAGCGAGTCGACGTCGACGCCTGCCCCCGAGCTGGCACTGCCGCTAATCCCAGGGATCGACGGAAACCCAAACGCCATCGAAGGCGAAGCATAGATTGCAGCCGAAACAAGTACCAGCGCTGCGGGAATAACATGTAGTTTCATAAGTTGCCCTCTGTAAAAATCGTTTTAGTGAATCTGCTTTGCATTTAACTGGTCTACCAAGGTCTTGGCAGCCGCCCTGCTTGCGAGGTTCAAGGCATTGCGTGTTGCGACGGTATCGTCTGGCCCCAAACCTGCAAACTGCACCGGCCCAACCGACGCCACCATTCGGGGCAATGGTTGTCTGATATCCCACACCTGCCCTCGAACTGAGACATACACGCGCTTGTTGCCGGACACGGGATCCGTGTCCTGAACGCCCACGTCAATGGTGCCTGTCGCGAACAGTGAGGCGCCACACTGCCTCGAAGCTGCAATGACAGAGCGTCGAGTTTGCCCGCTCATATCGTCGCTGGCACTAAACTCGTTCATGACACTCGACCGGTCGACACCGCCGCAGTTGGCGACCACATCGTCATAAGCGGCGACCTCAAATCCCGAGGTATCAAGCACATCGCTCATCGCAGCCGTGACGTCCTCCGGACTTGTCACTTCATACGTCACCTGGGACCGCTTTCGCTCCACGGAGCCGCCGGTGGTCGTTTCTTCGGTATCCGAACTTCGACTACCGGTCGCCTCGGTATCGTCTTCGTCGACGGCTTTCTCCGTCGACACCTTCGAGGAGTCGGTTTTCGTGACCTGAGCGACCCGCGCATCAAAAGCCTTTGCCTTAGTCGCTTCCCGAGCCAGAAAGAGGAACACCAGCGTACTCCCGGAGCCTGTGCCCTGCCGCGACGCTATCGAGGTCGAATCCAGAATCGAATCGACCGCCGTTTCGTTGACGTCAGCCCGGACCACCACATTCAGCATATGGGTTGCGGCGTCGGCCTGCTGATCGACAACCGTCAGATTCTTTACGAACTCGTCGATATTCCCGGTGAATTTCTGCTTGTTCGCCAGGTATATCTTCATCTTTGCGTCATTGAACCTGGCGGTGTACAAATCCCATGCGGCCAGCTTCGCCGCATGTAGCGCCGCCGCGTTGGACGACGCGTCAGGTGCGCTGGAAAAGAGACCCGTCGAATAGGGGATGACGACCTTACCCCTGATCTGCGCCACACCGGCAAACGCGATGTGCGATGCCGTCATCAGCGACAACACGAGCGTTGCAATGAGGGCGCGCTTGTTCGTTTTGTTTACATGCATTTTCTAACAACCTCCTTGAACCCCAGCAACTGCGTGTTGATGTCGGGCGCCCTCGTCATTTCTACGAGTACTTTCGCGTCGCGGCTGGAAATCTGCTCCGCGAGCACATTGAACAGGTTACGCAGACTGGTTTGATAGCTCTGCCACGGATCCGGTGAGATCGCCGCTGACTTGTCCAGCACAACGAAATTCAGATTCTTGAAATCTGCGTTGACGTATGTTTTTTGCAGATCGGGTTGCTCCACTGACAAAGTAACGAAGGATCCAAAGACGTACTGGTCGGCCGAATTCGTCTCAACCTTGGTACTCCTGAAGGCTCGGACGCGGAGATCGATCACAAAGTCGGGCCTGGGCAAGCTCAGGTCATAGCTGTTGCCATTTGCGAAGCGGGCCACCATCTTTCCTGCGATCGCCTGTCCCGGTGTGTAGGGGATCAGTCCAACATTCTGTTTCGACGCCAGGCTGTATTCGAAAGTCTGCGCTACCTGGGTTGCGTAAGCGTCATTCTGCTTGAGCGTATCAGGGACCACTGCTTCAGCTTCGGGTGCGATAGTCACGCTGCGTACGCCCAGATGTGCCGAGTAGCTCTTGCTGATCCTCGCAACCGACAGTCTTCTGACCCACTCCGCGAAAATGTTGGCACCAAAGCCCGGTTCAAGGTAAATCCTTCGGAAAACAGCCCGATTATCAGCGTCGCTGCGCCCGGGTGCGCCGATATCCTGGTACTGCACCATGGCCGGGAAATCGGCCACGACCGTCTTGGTCTCGAAGTCAAAGACAAGGACATTTGCGATGACGCGATAGATATAGAGATCCTGCGATCCCATCCTGTCATCTTCAACGCTTTCCTGATCGAGCGCGAAGGCGAGTGCGGTGGTATCGCCAGAGGCCTCGTTGCCTAGCGCGTACTTCAGGTTGATGTCGCTTCGGTTAAGGGCCTTGAGCTGATTTCGGAGCGCGGCATCGAGGACATTGACACCGTTCGGATCTTTTTCATTCTGCAGCGCCTCAGCCACCGGATAACGCTGCTGATTCTGGTCGTGGTTACCCGCAAAGGAGAACCCGGCGAAATACAGGTCTTGCGCTCCAGCGGCCGCGGAGAAAAAACAGATGGCCAACGGAAAAGAAAGCCTGAGCAAAAGGCGTTGAGTTTTGGATTGCATGTGTCGAACCGTTGAAACAATATCAGTTGGTGTCCTGGCTATTTGCTTTCTGCAACAGCCGCCGTGCCATTGCCTCGGTGTCGTCCGAGGGCGAACTCCCGGCAGACTCTGGCTCGGTCGCATCCGTGCCGTTCGACAGGTCCGCTGCGCGTCTCGTCTGCTGCGCTGACCCGTCGACGTTCGGTGTGATCGTCTGCCCAACGCTGAGCCTTACCTGCTCAAGCGCTTCGCTCGGCGTCCGGGTGCCCTCAAAGAGCGACTTGATCGGACGGAACCCCACCACCAGAACAAAAACGACCACCGCGAAACCAATCAGCCTGAACATGCGCGCTCCATTCGTATCTCAGACGTGGGTCAGTCAATGACGCCGTTGTCTCTCAGAAAATTTTTTATTGGTGGCAACATCTCCGGTCCGTCTTCTTCAGATCCGGTACGCCACGTCAGTCCCGACAGCGGAACCCGAAAGTCGAAGGTGTTTTCCCCGTCGCATAGGGTGACTGTGCTTTGAAGCCCGTGAAACTCTAGTGGCGCTGCCGCCGTAGGGGGGCGAACGATCCGCGCATACGCGCTATAGATTGCGTCCCGCGCCGCTTGCCTTGCGATGGCAGCTTCCGTCGATGCCGTTTCGGGCGCGTATCCATCCCGCAGCGCGCGGGTACCGGTGCGGAACTCGATCCATTCGCCCGTCGATTCCTTGTTGACGCGTATCTGTCCGGCGGGAACTCTCGCAAAGCCCCTTTCATCGCAAATGTCCGCCGCCCTTGAATGCGCCGTTCCTGCGATGAAAAGGACCGATGTCAGCGCGACCGATTTAAAAATTGTCGGCATCAGGTGTGCTTTGCTTAAAGCTGGACAACTGGCCCGGCGGCGTACGGTATGCTTCGGCGCCACCGTCTCCGCGTCCGGCACCCGGTGCATTCGCGCCCGCGCTCGACGGAGCAGCCGAGCGTACAGAGCCTGCCTGCGACTGCGCAGCAGCGGCTTGGCTCCTGCAGCTCACGCCGACCTTCACGGTCACCGTTTGCTGTGCCGGATCGACCTCGCGCGAGAGCACCTGTACCCCTGACAGGACTTCCTCGGCACTCGTGCTGCTGACTGCTGCCATCATTCGTGTCGCGGAGGAAACGGTGCTCTTGCCGCCATCAGACGTGCTTTTCTGCGCGTCCTGCCGAACCGTTGCAAGCGATTCCTGAGCCTTCTGTTTGCTGCTGTAGAACTTGGCTAGCTCGTTTCGCGCTCCCATTGAGCCTTCCTGCGTCGCCGCCTGGAGGTCCGTACCCGTGTTGCCGTAGAGCGTTCCCACACCGGTGCAGACGATACGCGCATCGCACGAATCCTTCGGTGCAGCGAGATAACATCCCGGGAATCCGCCAAGCGGCACGTCGCTGGCGGAGGCTGCCGCACCGTTGGCCTGCTGCGCCATTGCATGTCCCGCGAAGAGAAGGCTGATGAGGACAGTTGTAGTTCTAGTGATTGTCATAGCGGGTTCTGTTACGAAACGTTGTTGAAAGGAATAT
Source organism: Paraburkholderia sp. EB58 (assembly GCF_050436665.1). NCBI lineage: Bacteria > Pseudomonadati > Pseudomonadota > Betaproteobacteria > Burkholderiales > Burkholderiaceae > Paraburkholderia > Paraburkholderia sp. EB58. The sequence continues at coordinate 282,664 of NZ_JBNDMQ010000008.1, forward strand.
TTCAGTAGTCGGAATTACTCTGTTCGATGGGCGCTTTGGTCTCTTTGGGGCTGGCATCGATTCCCATCTCCGCCGACATCGACTTGAAGAGATCATCAGCAGAGGCTGCGGTTCGCCAGATCTGGTATTTGCGCGCCGCGACCTTGCGCGGGTCGAGTGGCTGCTGGGAATTCAGCGTCGCCTGCGAGATGCGCGGGTCCACGTAAGTAATCGTAGCCGTGCCGACTTCAGTGCTTTTAGAGCCAAGCGGTTCTTTGGTGTAAGGATCGATCAAAGCGCCATCGACTTCTCTAATCGAGCACTTATCGCCAACGTTAAAATAGTTAGAACCTTGAGCAATGGTGAGCACACCGCCATCGTCGCCGACGATCAATGGTGGGTAAATGGCTTGCAACAGATCGCGCGAAAGCGTTTTAGACATGGACGCGAGCCGCTTGGCGATCGGGAACGTGTCCGAGTTCTTCACAGCGAACGATTTCTGCTCGGCAAACTTGATCTGTCTGCTCGAGTAATCGATGACCTGCACCTCTCCCTGCACCTGTGCGGCGCCCCCTTGCATCGGTGGCGAATCCGTCGTCACGATGACAAGGTAATCCGGCGCGACTCCGGTCGAGACGCGGGCGAGGTCCTGGATCTCGCTGCTGGACCGAATGCTCGCCAATTGACGTGCGATTGCTTCGTTCTGCCGCCGATCCAGGATGGCGAACTTGCGGCTTTCAACGAGATTTGCGGCAATGCCGTCGACCAGCGCGTCGGTCGTATCGTCCGCAGGGCTATGTGAAGGAACCACGGCGAGCTTGATTCGCTTCAATTGCGCGGATTGCCTCAACACGACGACATTAACCTTAACGGTCGATTGAAAACCACCGTCCACTGAAACCGTTGAGATTGGTTGCCACGACTTCACGACGCCGTGCGTGGTCCGCTGTATGTCGTCGTCGATCGTTCTTGATTTTTGCGTTTGCTGGTCTGTCGAAGAAGTCTCTGTGGTTTTTAGCTGCTCGGACGACGCGATGCTTTCGCCGTTGACCGAAGCGACGCTGTTCCTTACGGCGTCCACTGTGGCGGCCGACGCGTTCGCGCCAAAGCCGGTCGAAGTCACCGATACGACGTCAAGTTCTCCTGCGCGCGCACGCAAGCACCCCGACAGGCAATACATTAAGACCGTTGCTAGGACGATAAACCGCAAATTTCTCAGCATTGTTCAAGCTTTTTTTGTTGTCGTGTTTGTCCATTGCCCTACCGCTATAACATGTATAACGATCATGACGGACTTCTCAGGTTCCAGATTCGTTAACGACTGGCGGGAGCAAAGCTTTAGCTTTTTTTATCTTTTTTCACGCCGACCGAGAACCGTCAACGTAGGGCACCGTTGATTGGGATTTGAAACAGGCAATCAGCTCAATCTGCCTTGTAGCTAACTCGATATTTGATTCTGGTGATTTGAAGGGGCGTGCAGACGTTTTGGCTCATAGGAGCCTTTGTACGTGGATAGGTGATGAAGGAATTCGCGGCGGCAGCGCTTGCGCTTAAGCTGCTCAATCGACCGTTCTTCAGGGGGGCTACGTGTTCTTCGCGGCCTTCACGAGGCATTCGGACAACTTGTCGAAATGACGAAGTGCCGCTTGCGTGAGTTCAATCTGTTTGCGCCGCGCGTCCTCCGTGTCGCTGAGCATGATCCAGCCTTTATCACGCATGGAGGTGATACGCGCGTGCAGTGTGGCTGGCGAACCTAGTTCGCTCTTGGCCATCATGTCCCTGACGGACAGCCGTTCTTTTGTTTGACCTGAGCGAGCTACTAACTCCAGAATGCGTTCTTCCAGCGGATCAAGCGACGGCAAAGATGGTAGTCCGCGCAACGCTTCCGTCAGTTGCAAGAAGCGCAGGTAGATGTCGGCAGGACGCGTCACGTCTGACGCTCCTTGCACAAGCGCTTTTCACGCATAAGATTTAATGGGCGCGGTAGCATGGTCGCCTCGTCAAAACGCACGCCTCCAATTTTACGCCAATGTCAAACTTACGGTTGCATTTCTGTTCGGTGATTGGCACAGCTGTCGTCTTCACTTTCTCTCTCTGGGTCAACGAGGAGCTGTTCACGCACTCGGAATTTGTGCGAGGCGTCAACTGGATTTATCTACCGGCTGGCATCAGATTGCTCAGCACCCTGCTACTGGGAGGAGATGGAGCAATAGGGTTGCTTTTGGCGAGCTGGCTCGTAAATTTCTTCTACTTTTTCCCAAACGACCCCGTGCGCTCCATCGTCGGCGGCATCATTGCAACTGTCGCGCCGTATGCGGCGTACCGCCTGGCGCAGGAAATTTTCGGTCTTCGTGCATCTCTGCTTAATCTAACGTCGAGGCGACTCTTACTGCTGGTGCTCGCATACTCCATCGCCAGTCCACTCTTGCATCACATCTGGTTTTTCCTGCGTGGAGATACACAGAATATCGCAGAGAGATTTCTCGCCATGTTTGTCGGAGATCTAGCCGGCACGCTGATTGTGATTTACACGATGAAGGCATTGCTGTCACTACTTCCTGTCAGGCGCACTCATATACAGCAGGATTGAGCACAAGGAGGCGGTGTGCAGAGGTATGTTGATTCGGAAAGGAGCGGCGCTTATACCCTACGTTTGTTGCCTCGGATCAAGATGCGCAACGCAGGGGTGACCCGTTGTAACTGGAGTTCAGTGAGCAAAGACGCTGAAAGAATTCCGGCCAGTCTATAGCGAGTAGTGGGATCGTCGAATCGCCACGCGCGTAATATGAAAAAAAACGCATCCAGCCATCGAGAAAGACGCCTTCGCTGGGCCGAAGCACGCAAGGCGGTCTCGCAACAAGTGGATAGTTTGTCGTCGGAATTTGTGAGGCGAGGTTATCAAGCAATCTGGTGCCAGAGCCAATCTGCGCGTCTCCACTTTCCGCCTGCGTTGCGAGATAACGTCCTACGGCCTCTGCCAGACGAGGTGTGGAAAGTTCAACAAAAGACGTTCCGACGTCATCCAGAACTGTCGAAGCGACAACTTGATCTGCTGCAATCATGGTAGTCCGGTTAAGCGCCACCAGCTTAGCGTGCCTCGGGAGTGCTCGAAACGATGTTTCGCCCTGTTGCAGCGCATCTTGGAACATCGGATAGCACGCAAGCCACCGGGCCGGAATGCGCCCGACCGGGCGGGAGGCTTTAACAGTCTCGCCAACCGAAACGGCGCGCTCCGGTGTCATAGTTTCTCTCAGGTTCATTGTTATAAAAAGTATATCGGTTTGGGCGTTGGCTTACAAGGCCTAATCAAAGCTGGCTATCTGAGCGCTATAGGTCACGGTAGAACGAACTTTGCAGGCGCGGCGAACTCTATCAGCCGTCTTTCAAACAGGTACTGTGGGGCAGACACAGAGGTTCAAGACACCCGTGCTGCACGCTCGCCACGGGCATCTTCACTTGTTGGGATGCGCGTCCTGATGTCGCTTGCCGGACATCGAAATCCGGTCATTCGAAATGACCGCTTCCGGAGATGCGTCGATGACAGCTATGGCCGATGATGCGACGCCGGGCCCGGGGATCGAGTGACCGCTTGCGGAGCGGAGCCGTCGTCTAAATGTCTTGGCACCGCATCGATGAAGGTCTCTTCCTGGCCGCACTGAGTCCGACCGCGATTGGCTCGGGTCGACCCTGTATAGCGGGCAGTCGAAATCGCCCGGTGTCACTCGCGGCTTTAGCGCTAGTTGTCGACATTGAACTACTGCTCGACGATTGTCTGCGGCCAAACCGTGCCGAGCGGCGACATTTGATCGTACGTTGGAGCTCTTTGCCTTTTGGTCAGCTTGTCCTTGCTGGATTCGGCAATGCGCTTAACGCAGAAACCATCTGTTCACGCATCCAATGGTGCGCGGGCGACCCGGAATGTCGCGTATAAAAGAACACCTTGAGTATGTAGCGAGGGATATCGAACGGCGCAGGGTAAATTGTTAGCGGGATCGCGTCCGCCAGTTGTAGCGCCACCCGTCGAGGTAACGTGATCAGGAGCTGAGAATTGGCAACGATGAACGGGGCGGCCATCACGCTCGGCAATTGCACGGCTACGTCGCGAACAAGCCCCGACTTTAGCAGCGTCCCGTCGACAACGCTGCCCTCTGCGTTCCATGGGGTGACAACGACGTGTCGCTCCGCGAGGTACTGAGCTAGCGATAGCTTTTTTTTGATTCGGGGGTGCCCCTTCCGGACCGCGACCACGTAATCGTCCGCAAGGCAATCGAGCGACTCGAGTCCGGATTTGTTCGGCTCTTGCGGTCGGCTGCATACCGTTCCCGAAGCGCACGAAAAGCTCGTCCCCCAATGCGCTACGTAGGCGCGAGAGCGCGTGACTGCACGCCGACGAGCTTAGGCAAAGCTCCTCGGCTGCCGAGACTACGCTTCGATGCCGGAATAGCGCGTCGAAGACCAACAACAGGTTCAGATCAATACGGCGAAGACTATCGTGCATGACGTGCAGTATCGGATGAAGAAAATGCAGCGCATGCATTTTGGTTCCTTTTTATCATCTTGTCTTTTCCACCTCAATGGGCCGGTCCCCGGTCGAATGTTACAGATGACAACTCCGAGCTTCCGACAAGCGATTCCGTCAGATACTGACCGCTGCTTTGAAATCGAGACTTTGGCCTATGAGGGCGACGAAGCTGCCACGCGGAATAAGATTGCCACTCGCATCTTCCAATACCCGCAAGGGTTCCTTGTGATGGAACTCAACGGGAAAGTGATCGGCTTTATCAACAGCGGGTGTGCGTTCGAAGTGGTCATGTCCGACGAAGCGTTTAAGGAACTTGTCGGGCACGACCCTGCCGCGCCGAACGTCGTAATCATGTCGGTGGTGATCGACCCGGCGCACCAGGGTAAAGGTTACTCGTCGTTGCTGATGCGGACCTTCGTCTCGCAGATGTCTGAGATGGGCAAGAAAACCATTCACCTCATGTGCAAGGAGCGTCACGTCGGGCTGTATGAACGCCTTGGCTATAGCTATCTCAAGCCGTCCAGTTCCGATCATGGCGGCATCTCATGGCATGAGATGGTAATGGCCATTTGAGATCGCGCATCGACTCACCGGAGGTTGGCCTGGATACGCCATAGCCCAGGAGAACGCCACACCCCGCAGACGACCGCTTCCCGCTAGCTATCCGCCATTGGACGTACTGTATTGCCCACATGTCGAGTGTCCCTTCATGGTCGCTGCCTGCTGGCGATCGGCAAAGCCGCCTGCGTGCAGACTCGTGGAATCGTGGAGCTTTTCCACACATCGGCGCTCTGGTGGCTGTTGACTTATAGCGGACTCAATCACGCAGCGGACCAGCGTCAACGCTGACACAGCAATGCGTTAGCGGCAGGACAAGGCGCCGACGCATCGCTGTGCAACCGCGGACCGCTACTGTTTCAGAAGCTTCACGATGGTCAGCGTGCCATCCACATTTTCAACGCGAACCTTGACCTTTTCGCCCTCCTTCGCCTGTTTTACCATCGACGCATCCTTGGCCTTGTAGGCCATTGTCATCGCCGACATCCCGATGTTCTTCAGCTCGCCGTGCTGAAGCGTCACCATGCCGGTCGACGGGTCCACCTTCCTCACGACCGCATCGGTGAGCGCCGCGTTGTTCGGCGTCTCGGCATCCGTTGCGCTGCTGTTCATCTTCATGCCGGCCATATCGTCCGCCGCCAGCGCCGCACCGGCGAGCGTGAGACCAGTACAGAACGCAGCCGTCAGGGTGATCAACTTCTTCATTGGTTTTCTCCAGAGTGAGTTTGCGGCACGAACGTGCCAGTGGGTACTACGTGAGGTTGAAGCGATTCTTGCGTGTTTGCTTTCGTACGCGCGACGCGGCGGCGTTGCAGCAACAGCCAGGCGGCCGGAATGATGAGCATCGACAGGAGCGGCGCGGTCACCATACCGCCAACCATCGGCGCGGCGATGCGCTGCATGACTTCGGAGCCGGAACCATGACCGAGCATGATTGGAATAAGGCCCGCCAGCACGACCGCGACGGTCATCGCCTTAGGTCTCACACGCAGAACCGCGCCTTCGCGAATAGCGTCGACCAGGGTCGCTTCGGTAAAGGGCTGGCCTTCGTCGAGCCGGCGGTTAAGTGCCTCCTTCAGATACAGCAGCATCACGACACCGAATTCGGCCGCCACGCCCGATAACGCGATGAATCCCACCGCTGTGGCGACTGATACCGCGTGCCCGAGGATCCAGATCAGCCAGAACCCTCCAACCAGCGCAAAGGGCACCGTCGACATTAGCAATAGTGCGTCGGCCGCCGAGTTGAACGTCAGGAACAGCAGCACAAAGATGACGACGAGCGTCACAGGAATCACAGTTCGCAGCTTCGCAGCGGCCCGCTCCAGATACTCGAACTGACCCGACCACGCAATCGAATATCCCGGTGGCAATACAACGTGCTGCGCAACAGCGATCTGCATTGCCTTCACCGCCGATTGCAAGTCAGTATCGCGAATGTCGACATAGACGTAGCCTGATAGCCGGGCGTTCTCGCTACGGATCATCGGCGGCCCATCGGAGATCCTGATCGTGGCAACGTCTCCCAGCGTGATCTTTGCGCCGCGGTCCGTTACAACTGGCAACTGACGTATGTTGTCGACCGAGTCGCGGATCTCCCGTGGATAGCGGATGTTGATCGGAAAGCGCTCGCGACCCGCGATAACCTCGCCAACGTTATCGCCACCCACAGCAGTCGACACGACGGACTGGATGTCGGTCACCGACAGGCCATAGCGGGCGGCTGCGAGGCGGTCAATGTCGACGTCGATGTAGTGACCGCCGTTCAGGCGTTCCGCCAGTGCCGATGTGACGCCCGGAACGTTCTTCAGGACGGACTCGACCTGCGTGGCGATCTTGTCGATCTGCCCGAGGTCCGCGCCGGAGATTTTCACTCCGACTGGCGTCTTGATCCCGGTCGACAGCATGTCCAGACGATTGCGAATCGGGGGCACCCAGACGTTCGACAGGCCCGGAATCTTCACCCGCGCATCGAGTTCATCCACCAGCTTCTCCGGTGTCATGCCCGGCCGCCATTCGCTGCGCGGCTTGAACTGGATGGTGGTCTCGAACATCTCGAACGGCGCGGGATCGGTCGCGGTGTCGGCACGTCCCGACTTGCCGAACACAGTTTTCACTTCGGGAACCGTCTTGATGAGGCGATCCGTCTGCTGCAGCAGTTCGGCGGCTTTGTCTGCCGAGATGCCAGGTAAGGCGGTCGGCATGTAGAGCAGGTCGCCTTCGTCGAGCGGCGGCATGAATTCACCGCCGAGCCGTGACACGGGAATCATCGTGACGGCGAGCGCAACGACCGCCAGCCCAATAGCAACCCACGGCCGGCGCAGGGTCGCTTCGAGCAATGGACGGTACAGGCGGATCAGCACGCGGTTGATCGGATTGGCGTTCTCATGCGGAATCCGGCCCCGGATCAGGTAGCCCATCAGTACCGGCACGAGCGTGACAGACAACCCGGCGGCGGCGGCGATCGTGTAGGTCTTGGTGAAAGCGAGTGGCGCAAACAGTTTCCCTTCCTGACCTTCGAGCGAGAACACCGGAATGAACGATAGCGTAATGATCAGCAGCGAAAAGAACAGCGCTGGACCGACCTCGGCCGCAGATTGCGCAATCAGTTCCCATCGCTGGGCGCTCGTGATCGGCGTATCGGGATGCTTGTGGTCGTACGCTTCCAGATGCTTATGCGCATTCTCGATCATCACGATGGCGGCATCGATCATCGCGCCGATGGCAATGGCAATCCCGCCCAACGACATCAGGTTTGCGTTGACGCCCTGATAACGCATCACGATGAACGCGGCCAGCACCCCGAGCGGCAGCGACAGGATCGCGACGAACGCGCTGCGCAGATGGAACAGGAACACCGCGCAGACCAGGCCGACGATGATGAACTCCTCGATGAGCTTGTCCTTGAGGTTGTCGACTGCTCGTTCGATGAGCTGCGAGCGGTCATAGGTCGTCACGACCTCGACGCCCGGAGGCAGGGACTTCTTCAGATCGGCGAGCTTCGCCTTGACCCCTTCGATGGTCGTCAGCGCGTTCTTTCCCGAGCGCATGACGATCACACCGCCCGCCACTTCGCCTTCACCATTCAGTTCGGCAATGCCGCGGCGCATTTCCGGGCCGATCTGGATGCGGGCGACGTCGCCGAGCAACACGGGGGTGCCCGTGTCGTTCGTCCGCAGCACGATGTGGCGAAAATCGTCGAGCGAGTGCAGATAGCCCGATGACCGGACCATATACTCGGATTCGGCCAGTTCGACCACTGAACCGCCCGATTCCTGGTTCGCCTTACCGATGGCATCCGCGACGGTAGCCTGTGTGATGCCGTAGGCGCGCAGCTTGTCCGGATCCAGAACGACCTGGTATTGCTGCACCATGCCGCCGATGCTGGCCACCTCCGATACGTCCGGCACGGCTTTCAGCTCGAACTTCAGAAACCAGTCGTTCAGGGCCCGAAGCTGCCCAAGGTCATGTTTGCCTGTGCGGTCAACCAGTGCGTATTCATAGACCCAACCCACGCCCGTCGCGTCAGGTCCAAGAGAGACAGTTGCGCCCGGCGGCAAACGGCTCTGCACCTGGTTCAGGTATTCGAGTACGCGCGACCGCGCCCAATACTGATCAGTCTTGTCGTCGAACAGCACGTACACGAACGCATCGCCGAACGACGAATAGGCGCGGATAGTGGTGGCGCCTGGCACACCCAGCAGCGTCGTCGTGAGCGGATACGTCACCTGGTCCTCGACCACCTGCGGCGCCTTGCCCGGATACGAGGCCTTGATGATGACCTGTGTGTCGGACAGATCCGGCAGCGCGTCGAGGGGCGTCTGGGTCAACGAATAGACGCCCCACGCGGTGACGAGCACGGTCGCGAGCAGCACGAGGAACCGGTTGTAAATCGACCAGCGAATGATGCGTGCAATCATTTCGTGCCTCCGACCGGTTCGACCTGCGTCAACTGGTAGCCGTCATCGGACTGCCTGAAGACGAAATGCACGGACTCGCCCACCTTGACGTCCGGGAAGGCGGTTGGCGATGGTTTGCCGAAGGTCATCGTCATCGCACCCCAGCCCAGCGCCGGCACGGGCTGGTGCGAGAATGTGATGTCGCTAGCGGTGACTTTTTCGACCTTGCCAGTCGTTGCGTAGGTTTGCGCGGCAGCAGGCGCAGAGGTGGAAGCAGGCGCCGAGGCAGACGCTCCGGGTGCCGCGCTTCCTTCGAGTTTCGGCAGCACGGATGTGAGACTCGCTTCCGAGTCGATCAGGAACTGGCCCGATGCGACGACCTGCTGGCCTTCAGTCAACCCGCTCGTCACCTCGGTGCTGTCTCCGCTATCCTTGCCGACTGTAATCTCGACAGGCTGCAGCCGGCCGTCGCCATTCCTGACGATGACGATCGACCGTTTGCCAGTCGTGATAACCGCTTCGGACGGCACAAGCAGCCGCGAGACCGGTTTCGCCCCACTGACACGCGCGCGCATCAGCATCCCAGGCGTCAGCTTCAGCCCGGCGTTGTCGATTTCGAGGCGCGCCTGCAGCGTCCGGCTGTCCGGACTGATGCCCGGCAGGATTTCACGGATGTGACCGCTAAAGTGCTGCGAAGCGTCGGCGGCGAACGCCGCGTCGACCGTCATGCCAGGCTGCACCTGCAAGGCGAGCGACTCGGGTATCTCAACGATCAACCACAGCTTCGAAAGACCCGCGATCTTGGCGAGCGTTTGCCCCGGCGACACCATCGCACCATCGCGAACATTGAGTTCCGTCAGGACGCCGGCTTGCTGGGCGAATAGCGTGACGTGGGTCTGCGCCTTACCTGTTTGGTCGAGGCTCGCAATGAGCCCGTCCGGAATCGAGAGCGCCTGCATGCGCGCACGTGCTGCGGCAAGCAGGCTGGCATCCATGCCCCCGCGCTTGAGCGCCAGGTATTCTTCCTGCGGCGCCAGCCAGTCGGGAACGAAAAGCGACGCAATCGGCGCTCCCTTCGCGACACGTTGCATCGGGGCGTTTGCGTACAGGTGGTCGATATAACCCGTCACCCGCGACTGGACGACATCGGCCATCGACTCGTCGAACTGGGTGGTTCCGATCGCGTCGAAACCTTCGGCGGTCTCCTGACGGACCACGGTCGCGTATCGGATGCCAAGATTCTGTTGAAGTGTGGAGTCGACCTTGATTCCGCTTGAACCGCCTTCGTCCGCGAAGACGGGCTGAAGCTGCATATCCATAAAGGGCGATTTGCCGGGCTTGTCGAAGTGCTGGTTCGGCACCATCGGATCGTGCCAATAGAGCACTTTGCGACCTGTCTTGGGATCGACCTTATCTCCAGCTACTCCGGCTACGGATGGAGTCTCGGCCGCGGCTGACACCATGGGTGCATCTGTTGCGGCACGACGGGTTCCAATCACATAGCCGGCACCTAACAGCACAGCTGCAGTGAATACTGCCGCAACGGCGCGTACGATCAGTTTCTGGTTCATGTTTTTCTCTTTACTGGCCGGAGGTCATGTCGGGCGGCAGAACCTGGTATTCCAGTTGCGCCCAGACGAGGGAAACTTCCCGTTCAAGGTTCAACACCTGAAGATCCGCTTCGAGCTGTGTATGTCTCGCATCCAACGCGTCGGAGAGCGTGCCGGCACCCGACTGGTATGCGGCATTGGCTAGTTGCACTTTCTGTTCAGCAGCGGGAAGAACGGTTTGCCTTGCATTGGCCAGCCGTTCCCGGCCACTGGCGAGCTTTGCCGTCAGACTCTGGATATCCGCGACGACCTGCCGTGCGGTGTCCTCGTAAGTGAGCCGCGCCTGTGTACCCATCTCGGATTTTTGCTCGACGTCGCGGTCTTCGACGTTCCCGCGGTGGATCGGCAAAGGGATGGATACCCCTACCGACACGTAATCCGGGAACCTTCCGCCGCTCTTGAAGTAGGTCAGCCCCCAGGTCCAGTTCGGACTCCTGTTACTTCGGGTAACGTCCGTGTCGGCGTCCGCGAGGGAGACGGCGGCGCGGGCTGCGATCAATGAAGGCTGAACCTGAGCAAGTTGCTCGGGGCTTAAACTGGAAACTTGTGACTCAGGTTCCGGCGGGGTACCGGCGACTTCCAGCACATTGCCTGCTCCCGTCCAGCGCGATAGCGTAATCAACGCGGTCTTCTCGTCCTGCTGGGCACTGATCAGTTCGTCACGCGCATTCCCGAGCGTCAGGTTGGCTTGCGCGACATCGACCGCCGTCCCTTTTGCGCCACGGTAGGACGCCTGCCTTGCCGCAAGTTCCTGGCTCAGATGGTCCACCAGCGCCTGACTCAGGGCGACCGCCTTCTTTGCATAGATGGCGTTCAGCCAGGCCATGGCCGCTTGCTGACGGACTTCGGCCACCTTTTCGAGGTACGTCGATGTGTCGCGCTCGACGGCACGATCGGCGAGCGTTGTCTGCAGTCGGCGCTTTTCCGGAGACACCCATTCCTGCTGGATGCCGATGCCGCGCATCGTGAAGTTGTCCTGCCCTATGGTGAAGGCATTGGGTCCATTGACGGGCAGGTCCTGGACACTGAGATTCAGCGTGGGATTGGGCAGTTGCCCGGCTTTTACGACCACGTCTGAACTTCCCCGGACCGAGGCTTGCGCAGCCTGGATCGAGGACGAGCGGCTGGTCGCAATTTGCAGCGCCTCGTCGAGCGTCAAGCCCGTGTCCTGGGCGTACGCCGCGCGGCCACCCAACAGGCCGAATGCGAAAAGGACGGCACATGAGCGAGCCCAGGCGCGCCGGGATGCCGGCGTGCCGATGATGGAAAGCATGTTCTAACCTCGAATGGTCGAGCCGCGTATAGCCGCGAGAGCGGACACACGAACTCACGTCCCGAAACGGGACGACATCACCGCGCAAAAGCGGCGAACCAGAACGATGGAGTTAGAGGGACTGCGGTGGACGCCAGAGGCCATCCGGCTCGCGGATGGAGAGCGACTGTGTGTAGTGGAAGCTGACGGGAACAAACGACCCGGCGGGTCGAGTCACGGTGGGAGAAGAAACGGGGTGATAGAGGCTACCCATCTGACACTGGGCACTCACCTTGCACAGCGATACCTTCGACTTGCCGTGTTCGCTGGACGTTGGGCTCATAGAATCGCAGCCGGGCATATCAGCCGACATGACGGCGCTGTCGCCGGCCATGGAGGATTCCATCGCGCACGCTCCAGTCGCGCCACTGGCTGCCAGCCCACTGAGGGGCAGCATCACACACAGCAGCAAGACGAAGAGTGTCCGCAGAATTTTCATCGCAACAAGTATAGCGTAGCCGTTTCAATCTGATTGGCGGTTTTTAAACCGACAAGTTGATCGACCGTGCGTGCGTTAGATGAAACGACGTAGACGACGTTGCGGCCGAACTCGCAGCGCGGTCTACGCCGTTCGGGTTGATTACAGATGGTTCGTCCTGCGTTGCCCCGAGGACAACACCTGGTTAGCGGGTGGCAGGACACTGCTGGTCGACTTATCCGGGCGTTGCATGAACCACACCATCATTACCATCGACAGCGGACATAGCACCACCACAGAAAGAGGCGTCAAAGCCAGGATCTCAGCGTGATATGCAGGCAGCGCCCAATATGCGACCGCAAGAACCGCCGCCAGCGCGCCGGCGATTTTTAGCAGGAATTTCACATTGCATTTCATGAAAGGCTCCGGCCTCGGGATCAAGACGATCCCAAGGCATCGGTAAAGCGTGGATTAATAAGGCTATGAGCCAGCTTTATTCGAAAGCGTTACGAGGCCGACCGACGCCCGCCTTATTTCGGCGGGCGTTGCGTGTCAGCACTTGCCGCCAGGATGCTGCTGGCTCGTCATCGGACAATTGCCGTTGCTCATCATCGGGCAAGCGTCCATGTTCATACGGCCGTTCTCAGCAGATCCCATCATCGGGGCTGAGGCCGGGGCGGCAAGAGAATCGTTTGGATACGCCCCGCCACGTGGTCCGCCGCCGGCCATGGCGACGCCGGTGAAACCAGTGATAGACATCAGCAGGAGGGACATCGTCAGTCGTTTGATATTCATTTTGAACTCCGGAAATAGGAGGTACTAAGCCGAAACAAAGTAAGCGGACATGATCACGCCGCGTAGCGAACTGACGGATGTTGAAACATGGATCGGACCAGGGCCGGAATTTTCTGCAGCGAGCGCAGAACGGCTCGAATACGCTGCTTAAGATGTCCAGGACCTTTGATGGCAAGCTTGCCGATCTTGTGGTGCTTGAGATAGCCCCATACCAGTTCGTCGGGGTTCAGGTCCGGCGAGTAAGCAGGCAAAAAGAACAGGCAAAG